>CAYZWM010000001.1:0-42396 GCA_964482155.1 uncultured Chitinophagaceae bacterium
GACTCCCCAGCAGAAATTACGCCAATGGAAGAAGGGCCGTTAAACACTTTATCGTGGCGAGGGCTGCAGCGATCTGTTTGCTCATAAAACGCTTTAGAAACTGCGTAACACCCAACACACCCAATCCAATCCAGATACAGAAGGTTTGGAAAGAGCCTACCGAAGCATAATCTCGTTCACGCGGTTCTAATGGAGGTTGATTTAGGTAAAACACAATCATTAGACCTGTAAACACAAATAACATGGCAATTACAACAGCGTCTCTTTTTTGCCGATTAAACTGAAAAACGAGGCCGATAATTCCAATTAAAAATGGAATCAGGTAATACTTGTTTCGAGCTTTATTGCTCGACAGAGACGTCGGTATGTCTTTTTGACTCCCAAGCCGGGCATCGTCAATAATACTCAAACCGCTTAACCAGTTCCCATCAAAAATGTTATTGTCTACGTTTTGAATATCACTTTGTCGTCCGCCGAAATTCCAAAAGAAATAACGCCAATACATCCAACCCACCTGATAGTTCATCATAAAACCGATGTTTTGCTTAAACGTCGGCATTTTTATCCGCTCGTTGCCATTCTCATCCGTTCTTTTATTTTCTTTATACCAGTACTTAAAACCTTGTTTTTTCTCCGTTAGGTCACCCATACGAGGGAAAACAGTTTGGTCCTTTTCGGCCCATACATATTCCACGCGATTTCCTGTCTTCTCGTATTTGTCATCACCTCGACGGTAGGTTGCAGAACCTTCATCATAACTGATGGGCCTGGCCATATAGTAAGGCCCTTTAAACAGCGGCCGGCTTCCATATTGCTCTCGTTTAATGTAACTTAACAAACTGTAGGCGTCTTCAGGATCATTCATATCGATAGCAGGTTCTGCCAACGATCGAATAACGACCATGGAATAGGAACTGTAACCGATTAGAATATACGCTAAACACAACATTCCTAAATTCAGTAATGGCTTTTTAGCGCGTATCGTATAACGGATTCCAAGTATGACACCTGCAATTACCAATGCCATGGTAAACAACACACCCGAGTTGAACGGCAAGCCCATTCCGTTGACAAAAAGTTTGTCAATAATTGCGGCCACTTGAGGTAGGCCTGGAATTATGATCCAGTTAATTAGAAACAACGAACCTCCACCAACGAGCAGTGCTGTAAGAATATTTTTATTATTGACCTCAAACCGATTAAAGAAATAGTACAGTACTATGGCAGGAACAACCAATAGGTTCAGTAAGTGAAGCCCAATGGATAGCCCGATCATATACGCAATGAAAATCAACCATCTGTCTGAGCCTGGTTTGCTTTTATTGGTTTCCCATTTCAGAATCCCCCAAAAGGATAATGCGGTAAACATGGAGGAAGTGGCATATACCTCGGCTTCCACAGCACTAAACCAAAACGTATCCATAAATGTTAATGCCATTGCTCCAACAATTGCAGATCCATATATGGCAATGCTATTGGCGACTGAAACTTCCGGCTTCTCAACATTTAACCCAATGGCCTTAACGGCCAGGTGAGAAATTATCCAAAAGGTGAAAGCAACTGTAAGCGCACTGGCCACAACCGATAGCATATTTACAGCAAGTGCAATACTGCTGAGATCGCCCATGGAGAACATGGAGAATAACCTGCCTAAAAGCAAGAAAAGCGGCGCCCCTGGTGGGTGCACGACTTGTAAACTATACGATGCGGAAATGAACTCGCCGCAATCCCATAACGGCACAGAGGGCTCAACGGTTAAGCTGTAAACGATCATCGCCACAACAAAACTAGCCCACCCTAATATATTGTTCCACAATTTATATTTAATCATATTTTCTAGTGTGTTTGTAGTCACAAAAATATTTCTTTTTTTTACACCTTAAAGGGAATACACATATATCCTAAAATATAGTGCTAGAAACCAGAAATATGACGGCGCTATGGTATTGTAAATCAGTGGGATAGAGTCGATTTTAACATCTCTCAAAAAAGACGTTTAGGACAGGTTGGATTTAAGCATCCAAATAGGCTTTTCCTGCTCCGAAATGTATTGTGTCACCAAATCTGAGGTGGTGATGTCTCAGCTATCTACGGCAAATTGCAAATTTCGGCTTGTTGATTGACCAAAATCTCCAATGGGAATCGAATTTGGTCTTCTACTATTGAGCATCCGTTACAGTTTATATGAACAGCCACCTGGAACGTTTTAGATGGTGAATTTGCCATAGGGACAATGGCGTATTAAGACCCAACGTTCTGAAACAAAATAGCCCTATGCCAATCGTTTATTGACATAGGGCTATTCATTAAAGCCATTGGCTGTATACCTCTACCAGTCGTCCTCTTCCTCTAGTGGAGAAGTCTGACAAACTTTAAAAAGGTCGTCGATCATTGCAGTGATTTTCTTATCAGCGGCAATTAATACATCATCTCCGCCCTGCACGTCATCGTCGCTTTTCATTAGATATTCGAAATACGTTCTTTCGCCTTCGCGTTCACCAGGTCTGGGCACTGCAACATGCACCAAATTTTTAACCGTGTAGCGATAACGACCGTCTCGTACTCTAATTTCCATATCATATTCAACCTGTCCACCACGTACCTTGGTAAACTCATTAGGTTCAATCTCACAAGGGAATGTGCCGTGAATCTTAATCTTGTACTCCATTTCTCCAGCATTTTCATTAATGCCGTCAGAGGTTAAAAATTTCTTAAGACTCTTACCGAATTCTGCTTCAAGCCACTGATGAGCTCTAAAGTTAATGGTGTCGATTTCTACTTCGTAACCCTCACGATCCTTAATTTCAATAACCGCTTTGTATAACACCAACTCACGCATAGAGTCGTAAGGAGGTACAAACCGGATATAGGGTTTACGAATTATTTTTTTAGGAACAAATTCGTAGCTGTCGGAGCTCTTTGAGCCATAATCACCGTAACTACTATAATCATCACTTTCAGAATATTCGTCATATTCGTCAGAAGAATTTGAATCCGGGTTACCATACTCATCGCTATCGTAATCATCAGAATAATTACTATAGTCATCGTCAGAATAGTCATTGTAACTATCCTCATCTTGTGCATGGCTGCTTAACGCAAACCCAAAAACCAAAGCAAGAGCAAAAGTGAAGCCTTTTGCTAATCTCCAATTTTTGAATTTTGAGAGTTTAAATTTTTTATCCATTTCTTAACAAGTTGTGCAAAAGTATACAATATGTTCACTTTGCATAATTATATTTCCTCTTACGCAGTTAACGTTATGAACAGTCTTATTATTGCTGCCATACTATATTTGACGCCCACAAACAGAAAATAATGAGTTTAACCAAAATTATAGGTTTCCAAAACATCGCGTTTGCTATACTGCTATCTGGTCTAATCAGTTGCAATAACAATACCGAAAACAGCAACAAAGTAAATGATGTTGAACCTCCTGTAACCATCACCCTTGCCCATGATGCCCACTCGTACAGTAACCCCAATGAGGTTGCTATAACCCATATGCACCTTGACTTAGCCGTTGATTTTGAGGCAAATGTCTTATCAGGTTCAGTAAAACTTAGTCTGAACAACAAAACCGGTGGTACTTCGCTTCACCTGGATAGTAGACAATTAAATATCGACAAAATTGTGTTGGATAATGGAGAAAATGCTGTTTTTACTCAGAGTGAAGATGTAGAATATTTTGGACAAGATTTGGAAATTGAAATAACACCAACCACGAAGTTCGTCACAATTTTTTACCAAACAGACCCGAAGGCAGAGGCGTTACAATGGTTGACTCCAGAACAAACATCTGGTGGAAAACATCCTTTTTTGTTTAGTCAATCTCAGGCCATTCTTGCACGAACCTGGATACCTTGCCAGGACAGCCCAGGCGTAAAATTTACCTACAGCGCAACCATAAAAACCAGCCCAGAGTTGATTGCTTTAATGAGTGCCAAAAATGGAACCACAAAGTCGAGCGATGGTGTGTACACCTTTGAAATGGATCAACCTGTTTCATCCTATTTATTGGCTCTGACAATAGGTGACCTGGAATTTCAATCACTTGGAAGAAACTGCGGCGTTTACGCTGAACCCAATATGGTTGAGAAGTGTGCCTGGGAGTTTAGCGATATGCAGGGAATGATCGACAGTGCAGAGTCTCTTTATGGCGAGTATGCCTGGGGTCAATACGATGTTGTGGTATTACCTCCGAGTTTTCCTTTTGGAGGAATGGAGAACCCACGGTTAACATTTGCAACACCAACCATTATTGCAGGAGACCGTAGCCTGGTAGCCCTCATTGCACATGAATTGGCACATTCCTGGTCAGGAAACCTGGTAACGAATGAGACGTGGAATGACTTCTGGTTAAATGAAGGATTTACCGTGTACATTGAGCAACGTATTATGGAAAAAATATTTGGTACACCTTATGAAGAAATGCAGACGAAACTGGGTATGGGAGACCTCAAACGGACCATTGCCAGATTAACGAAAGAAAACCGGGTAGAGGATACACATTTGTACTTAAACCTTAATGATCGCAATCCAGATGATGGGCTTACCGATGTTGCATATGAAAAAGGTCGTTTCTTTTTACAAACCATTGAAAAGGCTGTTGGACGACAGCAGTTTGATGTATTCCTCAAGCAATATTTCAAGGAGAATGCCTTCAAACCAATGAATACAGAACGATTTGAACAATATTTAGACGATAATTTATTGCACGGCGACACGACATTGTATAACGCTATTCAACCTAAAGCATGGATTTATGGCCCGGGGTTACCGGAAAATGCGCCAGAACCCAAATCGTTGGAATTGATGAAGGTCCAGGAAGAAATTGACGGTTTTTTAAGCGGAAAGGCGGCAGGTGAATTGACTACTGATAATTGGACGACCCATCATTGGTTGTTCTTTTTAAGAGGGATGAAAGGCAAATTAAATCAAGATCAGTTGATGGATTTAGATGGGGCGTTCGGATTTACAAACAGCGGTAATAATGAAATACTTTGCGACTGGTTTCAACATTGTATTGCGCAAGAATACAAGCCGGCTTACCCAAGCATGGAAATATTCTTGTTGACCGTTGGAAGACGTAAGTTTCTAACCCCTTTATACGAGCCTCTTGCTCAAACCCGAGAAGGGAAGATTTGGGCTTTGGATGTGTACGAACGAGCAAAAAAGGGATACCATTCGGTGTCTAAAAACACTATAGAAGGCGTACTGAAGTAAACGCGAGAACTGCAATAACTCTTTAAAGTTGATGGACTAAAGCCTCTGGTTAAAAGTTCTCCCAAAGCCCGACCAGATGGAAATCTAATCTGAAATCTTCGGGAAATGTGGTATGAGGAATACCAAAATCTAGTAGATTAACCGGAATGGATGCGCTATACGTGTCGATACTTTTATATTTACCCTTGCTGATACTATTCGATTGGCTGAGGACAAAATTAATTGGATTTGTACTGTCTTTAAGTGTTAAGAATCCGCTCACTTCAAAATCAAAATCTCCTATCTTTTTAGATTCAACTATTTCGATATTAGCGTTGGGAAAGGTATCTGTTTCGAATAGGCGCTGTACTAAGCCATAGTTGACATCTTTTGTTTGGGCTGAGTCACTCGTTTCCATAAGAACCATATTTATAGATAGGGAGCCATGGTAATGCGAGTATGGACAATACATACCTGTATTAAAAGAGGTTCTCCAGGAGATAGGTTGCCCGTTAGACTCTGTTGCACTCCATTGGACATAGGATTGTTCGGTATCAAGAAAATAACACCATGGAGTACCCAAGGTAAACGAGGACAAAAAAATAAAAATGATGACGGTGGAAAAGGCCTGGAGGCAAGGACGTTTCATGATTGATCTATTTTACGATTATAGGCTCCCCTTTAAACGAAAAAAGACTGAACATAATTGCTCAGCCTTTTTCAAAATGTGTTAAATCCGCCTTATTGCTTTTCGCCTACGAGTTTTATTTTTAACTCGAAGTTGTCATGAATGGTTGCTTCTCCCAATGCACTTGACTTATACGTAATGCCATAAGCCGTTCGGTCGATGTTAAGTTTAACTTTGTAAATAACGAAGTTCTCCGTAGTTGCGGTATTTCGTGCCTTAAACGTAATATCTTTGGTTTTATCCAGTATGGTCATTGTACCGGTTACTTCAAGCGTTTCAACTCCCAAACTGTCTACGCCTTGCGAGGTACTGCCTGTTATTGTTAACGTACTTTCTGGATAGGTTTTGACGTTAAAAAAGTCTTCGCCCTTAATGTGGTTGGCCAGCTTAGGATTTTCTGTGTCCGTTGCCTTAATGGTGGTCATGTCAATGACAAATTTACCCGAAGAAATCAAGTTTTCAGTTAATTTGAATGATCCACTTTTGATCTTAATAATTCCGACGTGCTGACCGCTTATTTTACGTCCAGTCCATTCTACTTTACTCTTATCCAAACGAACGGAGTAACTAACTTCTTGAATAGCCAATGTAAAGCTCATCAGTGTTAATGCGGCAAGTGCCGCGAAAGCCATGGGTTTAAATCCAATTCTCATATTTAATAATTATAATTTAGGTGTTCTAAGTTCGTCTAATGTCCGGTTGACTTGTCTTGCATCTTCAACGCTCAGATGGTTAAAGTAGTTTTCATATTGATCCATACTCGTGTCGATCTGTTTCAAAACGTCTAACCCCCATTCGGTAATGCAGACATCAACCTGTCTTTTATCCATTGAACATTTGTTTCTCGCTACCATTCTTTTCTTTCGCAACTTCTCGACCAATCTTGAGGCGTTGCTCATTTTGTCTATCATTCGGTCTGTTATACTGTTGATAGACACTGGGCTGGGGTGTTGGCCACGTAAAATGCGAAGCACGTTGTATTGCTGCATTGATATGTCATGCGGCTTGAGATAGTTGTTCAGTAAATTGGTCAAATAGGCATTCGTAAACGCGATGTTAATGGCCAACTTATGGTATTCTGTCGAAAAACTTTCTTGTTTAATTTCTTGCTCCAATGACATACTGCAATCCAATTAGATGTATATACAAATATCTCAATAAAACCTGTTTTAAGCGATTTTGTTTTACATTTCGACTATAAGTCACGAAAAAATGTCAATTCCAAAAACCATTATCGATTCCGATTGTCTTATTTGCAGCCTATAGCAACAGTCCTACCCTATATTGTATGAAGCGATTAATAATTTTTCTTTCGGTAATTTTTCTCCTTAATCTGTATGTTTTTTCAGGTTATAAGGTGCTGATTCAGAATTTTGAAAATCGGACAGCTCTGTTCTTGAAGATTGCCTATTGGTTGGTTGTCGCTTTGAGTTATGCTGCTATTGCGTATTCTGTTACCCATTTTAGAATAACACCGGTGAGTTTCTTGACGAAAATGGCACTGAGCTTTTTCTTTATACTCTTTATTCTTCAGTTGATTTGGGCGGTATTTTTAGCCATCGACGACATAGTGAGATTGCTACAGTGGATTTTTTCATTGTTTTCCAGCAGCGGGTCAGAAACCAACACGGGTGGTATCAGCCGTAAATCGTTTATTGTTAAAACTGGAGCCTTTGCAGCGTCAACGTTTGGTGCGGCAATGACGTATGGAGTCGTTAAAGGTTCACATCGTTACAGAGTGATCAATCAAAAGCTTGAAATTGAGGGGCTCTCTGATCAATGGAAAGGGTTAAAAATTGTCCAGATTAGTGATATTCACAGCGGCAGTTTCTGGAGCAAGGATGCGGTACAAAAGGGAGTGGAAATGATTGTAGAGCAGAACGCTGATCTCGTTTTTTTTACGGGAGATATTGTCAACAATGAGGCGTCGGAAATGGACGAGTACATCGACCTATTTTCACAGATAAAAGCACCAATGGGGGTGTTTTCGATTTTGGGGAATCACGATTATGGCGAGTATTCTATGGGGTTTAAAAAATCCGATTTGCCTGAGAACATTAAAGCCGTAGCTGAAGTACATAAAAAATTGGGTTGGAAACTGTTGCTCAATGAACATGAGGTTTTGGAAAAGGAAGGCGAGAAACTGGCCATCGTAGGCGTGGAAAACTGGGGGCATCGATTTGTTAAATACGGAGACCTATCCAAAGCCATAAAAAATGTGGATGAGAACATTCCCACCTTTTTGCTTTCTCATGACCCGAGCCACTGGAGAGGAGAGGTTTTAACCGACTTTCCTCAAGTAGACGCTATGTTTAGTGGTCATACACACGGTATGCAATTTGGTATTGAAACGGCAGGTTTTAAATGGAGCCCCGTTAAATATTTATATCCCGAATGGGCTGGATTGTACGAAGAGGGTAAACAAAAACTGTACGTCAATCGGGGTTTTGGCTATCTTGGTTTTCCAGGACGGTTAGGCATTTGGCCAGAAATAACGGTATTCGAACTGGCCTAACAGAACCAGAACACCTGTGCAGGTGAAGCCTCAGTTGCTTTTTTTATTTCCAGTTGCCCTTCAACATCACTTACAGCAACTATGATTTGCTGGTTTTCATCTTGTTTAAATGATGCACTATCCACCAGGATGTTGTCATAGATACGATGACCAATTTTTTTTGAATTCGACGTTATCCAGATAAACAACGTTTGATTGGCCGTTAACAAACGAGCAATGGCCTTGGCCTTTTTACCCGCCCCCCAAAGCACAAGTTCTTTGCTTGTATTGTGGTCGATTTCTATGAAATAGCCCGTTTTAAGTTCCAGAAACAAGTTGTCCGCATAGTGTGCTGATGTTCGACTGGATCGATTGGCATAATCACGCCACAAATGGATTATTTCGGAAGTACCTTTAACAGATAGTCCTGCGCGATAAAACCGAAAGCACAAATCGTAGTCTTCCGGATAGATATTTGAGTCAAACCCGCCTGCTTTGTCCAAATCAGTCCGATAAGCCATCCAGCATGGAGAGGGAATGACGCACTCTTTATAGATCATGGAGAAATGGGCATCTTCTTTACTTAACGCATTCAACCAGGAGGCGTATTTTTCATAACCGGCACCAATACCACCTTCCCTAAAGTATTTTACCTGGCCTACAGCAATTGTGCCTGGAGCGACACGGTTTTTTAGCCGATCCAAATTATCTACTGTTTTAATATCGTCCGCATCCATCCGACTGATCAAACTTCCTGTGCTCTGGGAATAGGCTGTTTGCAAAGCTTCAATAACACCGGATCCGCGGTTCAAGAAGGATCGAATACGTGGGTCTTTGTTGGCTGCTTTTAGAGCAATTAAAGGGCTCTGGTCAGAACTATGATCATCAACCAAAATAAGCTCCCAGTGGGCGTATGTTTGTTCAAGAATGGACTCAATGCACTCTTCCAAAAAGGCTTCTTCATCCTTAAATGGAAGAAGAATACTAATTACCGGATTTTTACCTTTTAAAGAATGCATGAATTATGACAAAAATATGCGTAAAAATGCTCTAAAAAGTATCAAAAATGGTACCTTTGGCTAGGGCGTTGAGATAAATTGAAAAATTCAACACGTATACTTTACCGGCTTAACCAGCCTTTTAAAACCAGGCCCCATTCACTCCGGTGAAAAGAGGTATTAACCGAACGGGGGAAGGTTGCGAATGAGTTGGGGGCCAAATCCTATTATTTTAGGGATTTTTCAACTTCGACGCCCTATTTTTTCCAATCCCTTTCTTAGTTTACGGTACTTTCCAGCCTAATGTTTTTAGGATCACTGGTATTAAACAGGTGCAAACCACCCTCGCCCCAGATCAAGGCTTGATTCAATAGCAGTAGTGATTCTTTCGCATCGACGTTTGCGAACTTTCCTAATCTCGAACCTGGGAAATTTGTCCTTATTTGACTTGCGATGTGTAACTCAAATCCATGCGACCCATCACAAAGCAACAGGGTGCTATCGTAGAATGAGATATGCTGTGGTTGGTGAAATGGGATGGAATTAACCTCAGTCAGCAAACCGCCACTATGTATGTTGGTAATTCCAAGAATGCTTGAACTTTCACAAAGGCCTTCATTTGTGGCGTTAAATTGTGTTGTAAACAACCTGGATCCATGAGCATAAAAGCGACCACACCGTTGATCTCTTGCAGAGTGATTGGCGAAAAAACGAGGCAAATTGGGATCCAACCCAATGTTAAACGTAGCAATGTTCGATGCAAGGCCTACAAATAGCAAATCATCCGTAGAGGTGAGGTGCTTTTTCTGTCCAGGCATAAAAAAAATAGGTACTAAATGGGCAAGCGATGGTACAGTCGAAGAACTGATATCGAACGCTGAAAGGGCGTGACCGTCATAGGAGTACATCGTTTTGTTTCTAATTTCAAGGGAAACAAATGGGTCTCTTTGTGAGGAAGTTACATCCTGGATGAGTGTACCAGAGATATCTATAAAATCGTTAGCACATGAGGCGTGTTGAACCGTTTTTACGATGTCCCTTTCGACAAAACCGGTTTGAGTAGAATCGCCTTTGATTAATTCAAGATTGAACACCTTTTTGAGTCTGTTTACCAACACAATCGACGTTGGGTCTGAAATGTTAAAGGTAACCAGGTCGTTGGCCTGCGCTAAGTAAAGTTCCGAACCAACAATACGGATGTCCTGGCTTCTGGGTGCCACCAAAAAGCTGTGTTTTTTTATGTTATTAGGATCAGAGAAATCGACAATATGAACGCCTTTGTTCTCCTCAAGAAGAAAAGCAAATTGATTGCTATGTTCTATTCTGGTAATGTGATGAAATGATTTAGGAGACTCTACGGTCACAGAATCTCTTAAGGACTGTAAACTTGAATATACCGGTATTCTTTCCGAGTAATATATGGTTTGCGTGCAATCCGAGGTGCATGAACTGAGCAGTGACATACAACAAACAATCATTACAAAGGAAAAAGAGAGGTTTTTCATAACTTCGGCCAAAATAAGACTCAAAGCTAGTGAAGTTTATAAGACCAAATACACACGGCCTATCACGATTTCTTCATATTGCCATTTTTGCGGTGGTTATATGTTTGTTTCAAAACACATACGCCCAGGACAGTAGTTTATTAAATTCGGTACGGATAGAACTGAAGTCAGGCATGATCATAGAAGGTAAGCTGGTCAGCATCGACTATCAAAACCAGGTCGAAATTCGAACACCCATTGGCGAAAATCTAATAATTGCCTGGGACGATATGGCTGAACTCAGTTTTATTGACAATGAAATCGAAAAGCACAGGTTACAAACCAGAAGGTTAATACGGCCCCAAAAGGAATATGGGTTTAACGACTCCAGCACCTTCTTTTCGTTCGAATTTGGAACGCCATTTGGCGTTGACTTCTGGGGTGACCCGGTAATGGGAGGTACGCTACAGATGGCGTATGGAAAGAGTTTCGATTATAAAAACAGCCTGGCATTAGTCACTGGCTTTGAATTTTATCTATGGCCAGATATGACGTTTATTCCCATTGGCCTGGAATACAGAGGACGTGTCCAAAAAGAGGGGTTTTCCTGGTTCTACTATCTACAAGCGGGGTATGGCATGGTTCCGTGGTCAGAGTACACCTCAGACTGGCTTGAAAATAGTTCAGCGAAGGGTGGATTATATGTTAACCCTGGAGTAGGTATTACTAAAAAAACACATCCAAAACGGAGTTGGTATTTTAAATTTGGATACAAATCGCAAACCGCCAGTGCTGAATACGATTCACATTTTTGGAATTTAAACAGCGTAGATATTGTTCGTGTAAAAGAGCGCATTCGATACCATCGTGTAGATATGAGATTTGGGCTAAGGTTTAATTGAGGTAAATGAGAAAATCATTTATGTCAATTAGTGAAGCAAGTTCCAAACGGCTGTTGAATAAATCAGCCGGATTCATCCTTTTTATCCTATTGTTTTTTGTTGGTCGGAGTACCTCATGGTGCCAGGTTGGCGATAGCCTCGTTCGTCTGGAACTTAAATCAGGGAGGGTGATTGCCGGTAAGGTGATTCAACTGGAATATGAAAGGCGAATACAATTGGTAACCCTGCAAGGCGATACCTTAACCACAGAATGGGTAGACATACAACACATGGATTTTAATGCCAAATACAATCCCTATAACCTCACAGTCACACCTAAGAGACTGTTCCGTTATCATGTGGATTCGAGCTATTATTTTACGTTCGATCTGGGCCCCCATATTGGGTTACGGCGATATGCAACTATGAGCGGGGTAATGCATTTTGGAATAGGGAAAGCCCTGAACGAATACAGCGACCTCAATCTGGTTACGGGTATCGAGTGGTTTTATAATCCGGAAGTGGCCATGGTGCCCATAGGGTTGGAATTTAACAAGAGGAAACGCAAACAGGGATTGTCGACATTATATTATGTGCAGGCAGGATCAGGATTAGTAATTTATTCTGAATTTGACAACCATACCAACAGCAAAATTCGGGTACTTCCTTATGTCAATCCAGGCATCGGAATAACAAATAAGACGAAGCAAAATTCAAGTTGGTATCTAAAATTCGGGTATAAGGTTCAACCCATTCAGGCCAATTACGATGCCTATGTTTGGGATGGCATATTCGGTAAGCGCAGATCGGTATTCGTACAAGAAAAATATTGGTACCACCTCATAGACATTCGGTGGGGTTGGATTTTTAATTGAGCTTAGGCTGAAATTACCCCACTGCCTAACAGCTCATCGCCTAAGTACCAGGCTGCAAATTGACCGGCAGCAATGGCTTTTTGAGGTTCTTTAAAACGAATAAACAACCCATTTGATGTTTTGATGAGGGTGGCTTTCTGGAGAGGTTGTCGGTATCGAATACGACATAAGCACTCCATTTCTTCTCCAATTTTCAACGTCAAGTCTGTACGCAGCCAGTGAATATCTGATTCAACAATGGTTAAACCCGGTCTTCTCAAACCCGGGTGTTCATCGCCCATACCTACATAAATCGAATTGGTAGAAACATCGGTTGCCAGTATAAACAACGGCTCTGCCTTGCCTCCAACGCCCAAGCCTTTTCGCTGACCAATGGTATAGAAATGAGCTCCCTGATGGGTGCCGATCATTTGACCATCGTCTTCGGTATACGTAATTGGGTTATACTCCTTGCCTACACCATTGTTGTAAATCGCTGATTTTGAGAATATTTCGACAATGTTTCCCTTTTTTGGCTTTAATTTCTGTTGAAGAAAATCGGGTAGTCGAACCTTTCCTATGAAACAGAGACCCTGAGAGTCCTTTTTTTCTGCTGTTATCAGGTCTTTTTCCTCAGCAATTTTCCGTACGGCACTTTTTTGAAGGTGACCGATTGGAAAAAGGGCTTTAGCAAGTTGAGACTGACTGATCTGACATAGAAAATAGCTTTGATCTTTTTTCTGATCAGCACCTGCTTTCAGATGGTGTGTTTCCACGCCATTAATCGTCGAGGTTTCTTTTTGACAATAGTGGCCTGTGGCTACATATTCTGCTCCGAGCGACATGGCAGCATCTAAAAAAACGTCGAATTTTATTTCACGATTACACAACACATCAGGATTCGGGGTTCTACCCGCTTTATACTCCCTAAACATGTAGTCGACAATACGTGTTTTATATGTCTCACTAAGGTCGAGCGTGTGAAAAGGTATTCCGAGTTTTTCGGCAACAATAAGAGCATCCTTGCTGTCTTCTTCCCAGGGGCATTCATCACTGATGGTGAATTCAGTGTCGTGCCAGTTTTTCATAAATACGCCTATAACATCGTACCCTTGTTCGACCAACAAGGCTGCGGCGACAGAAGAATCAACTCCGCCAGAAAGACCTACAACTACGCGTTTCACGGCGCAAAATTACGCCTAATAAAGGGTTTAGGAAACCAACTACTGCTGAATAAGAACTTTTTGGTTCAGCGTTTCGCCATTTTTCATGTGAACTACAATGGTATATAGCCCATTCGGGTTAGAAGCTAAGGAAATAGTTCCGTTAACGATGGAGTGTTCAACCGATTGTCCCAGTTGATTAAAGCACTCAATCTGAATGATCGAATTTTCTACAAACTTGTTAATCATAACATGTCCGTCACTACTCGGGTTTGGATACAAAAGGCCCTTGCTTGAAACAAGTTCTGTTATGGATGAAAGATCCTTAACTGTCAAACTAAATTGACGAAGAGTATCTTTTTGGGCCGTGTTAATCGTTCCAAAGATTTTTCCAAAGACCTCAATCTCAATAGCTATTGGGTATATACCGGCCTGACCCTTAGTCGCTTTACCTTCCAGGGTCGAACAACCTGTTGAATCTGGAATGAAACTGCAATTGGTTGGGTTACACGTATAGTAAAAGCCTGAAGGTAAACCTGTAATGTCCAGAACGTTTATGGAATCGATGGTAGCCACAACAGGGTTACCACCAATGATGACCGTTGTATCTGGGAAAACACGTATCTGGAGAACTTGCTTGTAATTTGAATCAACATATGCTGGTTCAATGATTTTCGGGAAAAAACCCGGTGTCGTAATATTTTGATCAGGTATGCAAGTTTGTCCTTGTGCAGTTATCACCGCAAATAAAAGAACTACGAAGAAAAGATAGCGTGACATTTTTTTATTATTCTTGTGTAATACGAAAGTACTAAAATTTATAAGCATGAAGCATTTACTTTTGGTTGTCCTATTTTGTTCCTTATGGAGTTTCACCAACGCTCAAAGACGAATTGAGGGTTATATCTATGATAACGTAATAAAGGAACCCATTGTTAGCGCAGAGATTATTGACCTCGATAACAGCCACAACGTTGTGCTTTCAGATTCTACAGGTTGGTTTTCCATAAAAACAAATGCAAAATCGTTGGAAATCAAACACTTGTCCTATGAGACGATGACGATTAAGACCGAAAAATTTATCAATGGAACACGGCTTTATTTAGACGCAGGTTCGGGCACGATGCTTAACCAGGCAGTTATTGGTGCAGATAAGATGGCCAGAACGATGAAGGAGCAAATAGTTTCTGTGGAAATTGTAAACCCGAAACTGATCCAGGACAAAAACCCGATAAATATTGACGAAATTTTGAATCAAGTGTCCGGAGTGGTCATCTCAGATGGGCAGGTTAATATAAGAAACGGTGCTGGATGGAGTTATGGCGCAGGAACACGCGCACTGGTTTTGGTAGACGGTATGCCGTTAATTAGTGGGGATGCTGGCAGTGTACAATGGAATTTTATTTCAACTGGCAACATTCGTACGATGGAGGTTGTAAAAGGAGCCAGTTCGGTATTATATGGGTCATCCGCGTTGAATGGAATGATCAATATTCGGACAGGATGGGCATCACGAAAGCCTAAAACCACGGTAACCTTGTTTTCTGGGATGTATTCAACCCCTTCAAGGAAAGAATTAGATTGGAGCGATAAAGGTCTGTACAATAGTGGGATACGAATTTTGGATGCTCGAAAAATTGGGAGAAATGACCTGGTTACCACCTTAGAGGCCATTGACGAAAACGGGTACCGATTTGGTGATCATGATAAGCGAATCCACGCCGGATTGGATTTTAGGCGAACGACTAAAGCAGGACTTCAAATAGGAGCCAAAACTCACTTATTATCAACTAATAACGGATCATTTCTTCTGTGGAAGAGCTACGATAGTGCATACAATGCGCTGGATGACAAAACGACCATTACCAAAGGAACCAAATTTCGATTCGATCCGTTTTTGAAATACCGAACATCTAAGGGATGGGTACACAACATAAGGTCCCGATTTTTGTCTATAGACAATCAGGTTGATAATGGAAACGTCAACAACGATCAATCCAATAAAAGTGTAACGTATTATGTTGATTACCAGTCTGCTGTGAACTTACCGTTAAAGTTTAAATTGACCTATGGCGCCACGATGATCTCGACCAAAACCAAATCACCTTTGTTTAGCGGAGAACAATCGGCTGGGAATAGAGCGGTGTATATTCAGTTGGATCAGAAATGGAAGAAGCTGAGTTATACCCTTGGTCGGAGGTGGGAGAACTATACACTAAACGACTACACGGAAACGAAGCCGGTGTTTCGAGCTGGAATGAACTACGCCTTAGGCAAGGCAACCTATTTAAGGGCTTCTTACGGAGAGGGTTTTCGTTTTCCTACCATTGCGGAGTCGTATATTAAAACAAACGTAGGCCTGGTTTCAATCTACCCCAATGAGAACTTAAAATCTGAAACGGGAGATAATTTGGAATTTGGCATTAAACAGGGATTTAAAACGAAGCGAATAAAGGGGTATTTAGATTTTGCTCTGTTTCAAATGCGCTACCAAAATATGATGGAATTTACCTTCGGTCAATGGTCTACAGATGTGTCTCAAGCCAATGGGCTTGGTGTGGGATTCAAGTCGTTGAATACGGGTGAAACCACCATTAAAGGACTGGATGTGAGCATGGTTGGTGAAGCGCGTGTGTTCAAAAAAGGCAAGTTTCGTCTGTTTGGTGGATATACGGCCAGCCTACCAACATCGGATAACCCAAACAAAGCGTTTGCTACAGACAGTAACAGCACGTTTCCCGAGAACCAATTGTCTTACAACTCCACGAGTTGGGATACAACGGATGCCATTTTAAAATACCGAAGCTTGAAAACCTTTAAAATGGATGCATCCTACAGCAATAAACGAATTGACGCAGGCGTATCCTGGCGTTATGGAAGTCAGATAAAGAACATTGATAAGGCATTTGTCACGCCGTTTTTTGCATTTTTTGTCCCGGGTATAGAAGATGGGATGTTATTGAATCCAAAAGGGACCTGGGTTATGGACGTTCGGTTGGCATACAAGATCACTTCGAAATACAGGGTGTCGGTGATCGTAAATAATGTGATGAACAAAGAATATATCCAAAGACCCTCAGATTTGGGTGCGCCAAGGATGGTAATGATTCAGTTTAAGGCAACTATTTAGTCTTGTTTAGTTCTTTATCAATTTCCTTTAAACCTTCGTACCAGTCGTCTCCAAATTTTCTTCGTAAAGCGGTTTCAACAAACTCGTAGACCTTTATTTGTTCGGTGCTTCCTTTAGAACAAGCATCCTTACATAAATACCATTCATGGTAATTCAATGCGGTGTAGGTGTCAAACTCCCTTAGTCTAACAGGATATAAGTGGCAACTAATCGGCTTAACGAAAGACGTTTTGTTTTTGTAAAACGCATTTTCAATGCCACAAGCCAAAACGCCGTTTGGCTGTTCCACCACAAAACAACATTTGCCGTCATCAAGACAAGTGGTCACCAATTCTCCGTCATCGTCTTTTTCATAAAAGCCATTTTCCTTTATGAAATCAATATGTTCGTCGGAGAGTTCTTCGAATATTACGTCTTTAATCTTCTCAATTTCAACGACTTCCTCTTTAGATACGGGCGCACCTTTGTCACCTTCAATGCAACAAGCCCCCTTGCACTTTAGAACATCACATGCAAAGAACTCCTTAAGAACGTCGTCGCTAATTAAGGTGTTTTCGTGAATGATCATTTCTGTTTTAAATAAGCATCGAAACCAATTTGTTCGAGTTTTTCTGCTTTTTTCAGGACGGTGGTTTTCATGTCTTCTTTGTATCTGGCAACTCGGTCGAGAACCAATTTATCGGAGGATCCGATAATTTGTGCGGCCAAAATTCCCGCATTTTTAGAACCGTTGATGGCGACCGTAGCAACTGGAACGCCTGGAGGCATTTGAACAATACTGTACAACGAATCGGTTCCACTCATGGTTGAAGATTTGACTGGAACACCAATAACGGGTAGAGCGGTTAAGGCAGCAACCATTCCTGGTAAATGAGCCGCACCACCAGCTCCTGCAATGATGACTTTAAGTCCGTTTTGAACGGCATTTTCCGCGTAGTCGTACATGCGTTCAGGAGTGCGGTGTGCACTTACAATGGTAAGCTCATACGCCACACCCAGTTCGTCCAACACTTTGGCGGCTTCAGACATAACCGGCAAATCCGAGTCTGAACCCATAATAATTCCAACTTGTACAGGCATATTTCGTAAATGTTTAGGCAAAGCTATCCAAAAATGATGGATTAGGAGGGCTTTGCGGTTTTCAGTTTTTCTTTCAGAAGACGCGACTTTTTAATTGCTGAAGTAAGGTCACTATCAAGAACCGTAAAATGGCCCATTTTTCTTCCCGGTTTTGAAACCGATTTATTGTACCAGTGTAGATATGCCCCAGGGGTTTGGGTCAAATCCTTCAAACCGTTTAATTGATAATCACCACGTACGTCATCCGACCCTAAAATATTGGTCATTACAGCAGGAGAGATCAGGTCAGTTTTTCCTAAGGGTAATCCCAACATGATTCTTGTTAGTTGCTCATACTGAGATGTATAACAGGCTTCAATGGTATGGTGACCCGAGTTATGTGGTCTCGGTGCTATTTCATTAATAATGCAGGTACGGTCAGGTTTTACAAATAGTTCAACGGCGAATATGCCAATTCCTTTCATGGCGTCTATTGCGTTTAACGCTAGGCTTTTTGCGTCTTCTTGAATTTCGTTTGAAACGCTGCTTGGAGCAAATAAGTAATCCACCAGGTTGATCGCTGGATCAAATACCATTTCAACAGCGGGATAACACTTGATTTCGCCGTTTGCGTTTCTGGCTACAATTACCGCTAGCTCTATGGCATCGTCTATAAATTGTTCTAGAATTACGTCTCCACTGAAATAGTCAGACACCTTGCCTGCCAGAATATCGTCCTTCGATAAAATGGTAACTCCTTTACCGTCATAACCGCCTCTACAAATTTTGGCTACGACCTTGTTTCCAGTAAACATCTGTAAATCAGCGTCTTTAGCATTTTCGTTTGAAACGAGAATAAAGGGAGCAGTCGCTAGAGAGTGATCTGCATAAAACTGTTTCTGTCTGCCTTTATCCTGAATTATAGAGAGTATCTGGGCTGAAGGAATAACCGTTTTTCCCATTTTTTCCAATTCAAAAAGGGTGTCTACGTTAACGTGTTCTATCTCATAGGTAATGACATCACTTATAGAAGCAAGCTCTTTAATTTTGTCATCGTCCATCAAAGATCCTTCAATAAATTTTGTGGCATATTTCCCAGCGGGACAATCCGTTGAAGCTTCTAAAATGTTGAATTCCACATTCCAGGGTAACGCACTTTCTATAAGCATTTTACCTAGTTGGCCGCCGCCAATAATTCCGATCTTAGTTTTAAAGGGTTGTGTCATTTTTTATACGGATTCAAAGGTATGATTAAACCGTAACATTTGTGGAAACCCTTTTTCACCGATATTTGGCAAAAAGATAGAAATGAAGAGATTATTAGTTTCCATGTTAATCATGGCCGGTGCTATCCAAACGTATGCCCAATGCACCGTTGTACCATTCAGTTTGAAAAAGCGAGTTTATGAGTCAGACGTGGTTGTGGAAGCAAAAGTAGTTGGCAAGAATAGTTTTTGGAATGATGACAAAAACTACATCTATACAAATAACCGTTTGGAGGTGAGTACCCTGTTCAAAGGAGAAAACATTACCCAATATATCAATCTGATTACTGAAGGGGGCCTTGTTGGTCTCGATGCATTGGTAGTCGAACCGTCGCTTCAACTACAGGTAAATGAAGTGGGTATATTCTTACTCAAAAAGTCTATGCTAACATTTCAATCAACTCTCAAAGCGTTTCAGCCTGTTGCTAGTGTTCAATCCTTTGTTAAATATGACTTATTGGAGCGAACGGCACATGGATATTTTGAAGTATATGAAAACATTGCGGATGTACTGTTTCCACAAATAGAGAAGTACGCTTCACAAAAAGCAATACGAACAGGTAAGAATCCATTGGGGGTTAGTAGCATTCGCCCATTGGCTACTCCCGTAATTAGTTCTCTTGATAAGGACACAGTGACTGGAGGAACCAGCAATGTGCTTACCATATCTGGAAGCAACTTCGGAATTATTAAAGGTAAGGGTTACGTCGAATTTTTGGACCCGAACTATGGCGATGGACGATTCTTTCCGGTATTCTACCCAACGTCATACAAATCGTGGTCAAACACCAAAATTGAGGTATATGTGCCAGCAAGAGCAGGTACTGGGAATATCCGTGTAATAAATAACAGTGCAGAATCAAGCACTTCTTCTTCAGAAATTTATGTGCGATTTGCACATTCAAATTATGGATTTGGTGGAGGAAGTGGGGCGGACTCTGGCTTTTATAAACCCAAACATGTAAATGTGAGTGGTAATGGTGGATACCGATGGCAAATGACTCACAATTTTGCGAAACGGACGGATGCGGTCAATGCCTTTTTTCGAGCGGCAGAAAACTGGAGATGCAGTACGTTAATGAATTGGGACGTTGGAAATGATACAACAGCAGCTGGAGCAGTTAAAGACAATATTAACGTAGTACAATTTACCCGATTTGGTGATAGCCGGTTGGGTGTATGCGCAAGTTGGTATAGCGGTTGCGTATCAAGCGGTATTGCCTATTTCCATGTTTCGGAGTTGGACATATCATTCGATTCTACTCGTAACTGGTATTATGGAACATCAAACCCAGGTACGAGTCAATATGATTTTGAGACGGTGGCGACCCACGAATTAGGCCATGGGCATCAACTCTCCCATGTGATAGACAATACCAAGATTATGCACTATTCCCTAAAAAACGGGGATAGAAACGTTACACTACACAAGCATGATATTGAAGGTGGGAGCTATGTACGTGAACAAAGTAAAACGGGTACGAAATGCTTTTCGAGTAATTATACGCCAATAGCAGCCAGCGATTGTAACATTACCAAGCCAAAGGCTGGAATTGCAGCCAACATTGGCACACCTTGTCCGGGTACAACCATAAGACTAACGGATATTTCGGAGGGAAAAATCACAACCTACGCCTGGACCTTCGGTGACGATGCGTCAACGGCTAGTGCCAGCGGATCTGGACCCTATAATATTTCATACTCAACTTCTGGCGACAAAGTGGTTCGGTTAATCGTGACCAATGATTTTGGAAGTGATACCGCAAATTTTGTAGTTCGAGTACAGCCAGGAACACCGGATGCACCGACGGCTTTTTCAGTGGATACGGCTTGTATAGGTTCTGAATTATATACCGTAGATACGCTTGCAGATGGCACCAGTACGGTGTTATGGGCCCTCGGTTCTGGAGGGGCAATATCAGGCAGCAATACCAATCGTACTGTGACTATTAATTGGACCACGACCGGAGAGCACGTGCTTAGCGTTGTGGGTAAAAACGTATGTGGAACCAGTGTTCCGCTTAATACACCCATTACCGTTATTGACGTTGCCGTAGCCGATTTCAGTGTTATTGACGATGGACTGGATGTCTTCCTTACAGACCTTAGTAGCTCTGCCTCTTCCTGGCGTTGGAAGTTTGACGATGGCGATTCGTCGAACGAAAAAGACCCAAAACATCGATACGACAAGCGTGGAACGTATAGCATAACCCTAACCGCTTCCAATGCGTGTTCGGATAGTACCGTATCCAAATCTGTCGATGTCGAGTTTAGAGTGGGGCTTAACGATGTACGCATGGAGGATATCCGCTTAATGCCAAATCCAACCCGTAATTTTGTTCGACTAACCCAAAGCAAAAACTTGGTTAATGTATTGATAACCAACAACATTGGACAGGTTGTTTACGAAAAGTCGAATATCTCATCAAATCAGATCATCGATGTTTCTGATCTTGTACAGGGCGTGTATTTCTATACCTTGGAGACCAACGATGGGCAGACGTATACTGGGAAGTTAGTTAAAGAGTAATCTACTTGATTGGTTTCGTTATAGGCTGTAAAGGGAAATTAGGTCTAATTTAGATGGAGACGTCCATGTGGTTCATGTGTCGCGTTGGAAATAGCCGTATCGGCTGGAATTTACTTCAACTCGAAAACGTAGTCCTTGGCGTACGAACGGACATAAAGCAAATTGTCCTTTCGAATGATGTACGTGGCCATGAAACGAAGAGGGAGTTTTTTTAATACTTCTCCAGTCCGGATATCAACCGTTAGGATGAAATCATCTTCATCTGTAAAACCATAACCCGAGATAATCACCTCATCGACTATTTCAAAATTGACTGAATTACAGGTCAACGGTTTTGTGGTCCAAACTACCGACTTGTCAATAAGGTTTATACATGAAATGTAACCGTTTTGCCCACCAGAACTCTCGGAATAGGTCCGATGAAAGTGGGATATATAGAGTAATCTGTTGTGTATTTTTACCCATTGAATTCCTTGTTCGACAAATCGAATGTTGTCCTGATTATTATTAGGAGCCAGTTTATATTCTCTAAAATCGAAGGCAAAATAAACCGAATCAAAGGTGTTGCTGGTTATGACTAAGTAAACGCCGTTGTTGAAATTTGTTCCGTAGACCAAATAATTATACGTCGAATCGCGAATAAAACGCAGCAATGAACTTCCCTGATAATGCATAGGAGTAGCAATCGGTAGCTTGCCTTTATCTTTTAAATAGTTGGGGACATTCAGGATGCCGTTGAGGGAAATGTCGTTTTGAGAAAACCACTCTTTTTCCCAAACAGTGCCTCTTACGGACGAAATTCGTTTAAGTTCAATCGCATTGGTTGTGTTGGTATCGCTGGAAATTAAACCTTCATAATTAGGCGTAGGCATGGGTATTAGGGGCGCATGGATTTTTATCTCAGAGTTGTATTTCCATGTACCGTTACGTGATAATATGACCTGTGTGCTGTCCCAGGTATACGCCAATTGTTGCGCAAACACGGAAGGAGACAAAGAAGTGAATATCAGAAAAAAAAGGAGACGAGTACGCATGGCGCAAAGATGAGATTTAGTTGGAGACTACAGGAACTACCTGCTGTAGTTCGGTGCTTCTTTGGTAATCGTTACATCGTGCGGATGACTTTCACGCATTCCACTACCGGTAATTTGAGTAAACTGGGCGTTTTGCAAATCCTCAATGGTTCGTGCTCCGCAGTATCCCATTCCAGCTCGAAGACCACCAACATATTGATAGATCACTTCAGCCAATTGACCTTTGTAAGGAACCGTGCCAACAATGCCTTCCGGAACCAGCTTGGCTATACCTTCTTCGGCGTCCTGGAAATAGCGATCACTACTTCCTTTTTTCATGGCCTCAATACTGCCCATTCCACGATAGGACTTTACTTTTCTACCTTCATAAAAACTGGTTTCTCCAGGAGACTCATCTGTACCTGCAAATAAGGACCCAGCCATAATGCAATCTGCGCCTCCTACAATGGCTTTGACCAAATCGCCACTATAACGGATACCACCATCAGCAATAATGGGTACATCATATTTCTTGGCAGCTTCTGCACATTGAATAACGGCTGATAACTGTGGAACTCCAATTCCTGCAATAATTCGTGTGGTGCATATAGAACCCGGTCCAACACCAACTTTAATGGCATCAGCACCTGCTTCGGCTAAGAACGTCACTGCCTCTGCTGTGGCAACGTTGCCGACAATCACCTGTAAATCAGGGAATTGATTTTTTATCTTTTTGAGTTCGTCTGCCACACCTTTCGAATGCCCATGGGCCGTATCTAAGGTAATTACATCCACTTCTTCCTTTACCAGAGCGGTTACCCGCTCAAGGGTATCGTTGGTAATTCCAACGGCTGCACCTACTAATAATCGGCCAAATTCATCTTTGGCAGATATGGGGTGATTTTTAACTTTTTCAATGTCCTTAAACGTAATTAACCCTTTCAACAATCCGTTTGAATCCACTACTGGAAGCTTTTCAATCTTGTGTCTCTGCAAGATGCCTTTGGCTTTAGTGAGATCGGTATCTACATCGGTCGTAACCAGGTTCTCTTTAGTCATTACATCAGAAACCGGCTTATCGAGGTCTTTTTCAAATCGCAAATCCCGATTCGTGATGATGCCTTTTAAAACACCCGCTTCGTCTACAATGGGAATTCCACCAATTCGATGCTCCTTCATAATTGCAAGGGCCTGATTTAAGCTTGCTTCGCCAGACAGCGTGATGGGGTCTTTGATCATTCCGCTTTCCGAACGTTTAACCTTTTTGACCTGAGCTGCTTGTTGAGCAATGGTCATGTTTTTGTGAACAATACCAATACCACCTTCCCGAGCAATAGCAATTGCCAGGTTGCTTTCGGTTACTGTATCCATTGCTGCGGATACGATGGGGATGTTGATGTTGAGTTTTTTCGTTAATCGCGTTTGCGTAGAAACGTCACGAGGCAAAACTTCAGAGTGCTGAGGAAGTACCAACACGTCGTCGAACGTTAAACCGTGATAAGAAATTTTGGGGTGTGTATTTTGAGACATTTGCAAATAATTAATTGCCATGATTATTTGCGGTGCAAATATAAAGGTTTACTCAGTCTGTCAATCATAAATTGGAGAAAATCCTAAATGGGCTATTTTTGCCCCCAATTCTCGTGCATGGCAATTTATCAAACCAGTAAACAGATTACAAAATTTACCATAAGTGGTATAATCGCGGTGTTCTTCGACTTCGCGGTCTATTATAGTTTGAGTAATCTCATCGGAAATGATACGCCTCATGCGTTTTGGGGCATGGAGTGGAACGACGTTTATAAAGGGATTGGCTTTATTTCAGGAACCTTCATTACCTACAATCTCAATAAATACTGGACCTGGAGAACGTCAGACAAGGACAACAAACGTCTGGCTAATTTTGCGGTGTTGTACCTCGTCTCCTTTGTGGTAAACATCGCTGTAAATAAGTGGGGATTACATGTCTTTCAAGACGACGAAATATCGTTGTTGTACACCAACCACGAACACGTATCAAACAGTCTTTTAGCCTTTAAAACAGACAAACTGTTTGCCTTTGTGTTAGCAACGGGCGTAAGCAGTGTGGTCAACTTTGTTGGTCAGAAAATTTGGGTGTTTAAAGATTCTCCTAATACACAGGACGATTCAAAATAGCATCATTTACGATGGCCTGATGTAGGTTAAAGTCAACGGATGCTTCATCTTCCTCTACTTCAATCCGGGGTGTAGAAGCTCGTTTCTTAGTATCTGCTCTTCTTGCTAACTTTTCTGTAGAAATGGCTTCTGGTTTTGTCGTATAGTCCGTTTCTATATGTTTAATCTTAACGCGATCTTCTCGGGCTTTCACTTTTTGCTCGCCTGCAAGCTCTCGCAGAATATCTTCCAAACTTTTTTCCTGTGGTTGTGTCATAGGTTGCTGGGGTCTCTGCTGTGGGGCTAAGAGTGATCGTTGCCGAGGTTGTTCCTGTTGAGGTTGTTCATGTTGAGGTTGTTCCTGCCGGGGCTCGGGTTGACGATATTCCTGTTTCGTTTTATTCTTTTTGCTTTGATGGCGGATAAAGTAATAAACCGCTACACCAATGATGAGCAAGATTTGCCTAGTGTCCATAAAACAAATTTAAGGTATTCGAGCGGTATTCATAGTCATGAGTTTTTTAAAGCTAAAAATTAACAGACCTTTGAAAACGGAATATATGGATCGGGATTTATTGATAACACAACGAGCGAAACCATTGGTATTGCTATTGGGAAGTAACATTGGCCATCGAGAAGAATATCTTGAAAATGCGGTTAAAGCATTGACATTAGCTTTCGGTGAACCACAAGCAATTTCCGATTTATACGAAACAGAACCCTGGGGATATACCGATCAGAATGCGTTTATTAATCAGGCGGTAGTTTATGATACCAGTCAAGAACCTATGGTTCTTTTGGAAACTGTCTTACGTATAGAGCAAGAAATCGGGCGAAAACGTGAAATTAAATGGGGACCAAGAGTCATTGACATTGACGTCATTTTTTATGGAAACCTGGTCTATAAATCGGATGTGTTGGAAATTCCGCATCCCTATATGCAAGACCGGTTGTTTGTGTTGGATCCACTAACTCAAATTGTACCCGAGTTTGAACACCCTGTATTGGAAAAGTCGATATTGGAATTGCGAGATCACCTTAAAGCCAAAGAAGAAAATGAAGGATAACCTGGCCATGCCGTTGTTTCTTTTCCCATCGGTGGCGTGGTGGCAAAAAGTGATCAAAAGCGAGCATTTTTGTATTGAGGTGAACGAAAACTGGGTAAAGCAAACCGCTAGAAGTCGATTTCAAATCGCAGGCCCCAATGGGTTGCAGTCGCTTTCGGTTCCAACGGTCAAAAAATCACGCAAAACGTTAAAAGATGTTGAAATCAGCTATGTAGATAATTGGATGGTGCTGCAGAAGAGGAGTATCCAAACCGCCTACAACCGGTCACCCTATTTTGAGCACTATGGACATGCGATAGACGCTCTTTTTGAGTCGAAGCCAAGGTATTTGTTCGATTTAAATTTAAAAGCCTTAGAGTGGTGCTATTCTGCGTTGGGATTGGACCAAAATTACAGCTTGAGTCAATCTTATCTAGATAACCCATTGCACGATTACCGTCAAAACGATATCAAGGTTGAGGCACACACCTATTATCAGGTATTTGACGAAAAAAACGGATTTATTCCGGATTTGAGTGTACTGGATGTATTGTTCAATTGCGGCCCCGAGGCCTTGCAATCAATGATTTAGGCTTCTTCGTAAATCCCCATAGAGCCGAATTTGGCAATACGTTGATCCACTAAATCTTCAGGAGACAACTCCTTCAATTCTTTAACCATGCGTTTAAGTTCACCCTTAACCGTTTTGAAAATGGCTTCCCGGTTGGTATGCGCACCTCCAACGGGCTCCTTAATAATTTTGTCGATAAGACCATTATTGAGCATGTCATCGGCGGTTAACTTGAGGGCTTCTGCCGCTTTTTCTTTGTGCTCCCAGCTTCTCCATAAAATCGTTGAACAGTTTTCTGGAGAAATGACGGAGTACCATGAATTTTCCAACATGACAATCCGATCTCCAACACCAATTCCCAATGCTCCACCTGATGCACCTTCACCAATTACCACACAAATGATGGGTACTTTAAGTACCGCCATTTCCATTAAGTTTTTGGCAATAGCCTCACCTTGTCCGCGTTCCTCCGCTTCAAGTCCGGGAGATGCGCCTGGGGTGTCAATCAGGGTAATTACAGGTCGGTTGAATTTTTCGGCCAGTTTCATCAAACGAAGTGCTTTTCGATAGCCTTCGGGATTTGGCATTCCAAAGTTTCGATACTGACGTTCTTTGGTATTTCTCCCTTTTTGATGACCCATAATCATAACGGACATATTGTCGATTTGGGCAAAGCCGCCCACAAGAGCTTTATCGTCACCCACGTTTCGATCGCCGTGTAGTTCAATAAAGTTTTTGGTCATCGCGTTTATATAGTCCAGGGTATAAGGCCGGTCTGGGTGTCGAGACACCTGTACCTTTTGCCAACCGGTTAGGTTCTTATATATGCTTTTTCGAGTTTGTTCAATTTTGCCTTCCAACTGCTCGATGGTATCGGTCATATCGACCTTTCCTTTATCGTGGGTTGCCTGGGCTTTTTCCAACTGCTCAATCAGCTCCTCAATGGGCTTTTCAAAATCAAGTAACATCATATGTTTTTACCGTGAAATGAGGCGCAAAGTTAGAAATATTTAGAGACCGACGATTTTTCATATAAAAATGAAAAAAAAGAGATGTGTTTTTATCTAAAATTCTATATTTGCACTCCAATTTGAAACGGTTTGGTAGTTCAGTTGGTTAGAATATCTGCCTGTCACGCAGAGGGTCGCGAGTTCGAGTCTCGTCCAGACCGCAAAAGCCTAGCTCTTAACGAGTTAGGCTTTTTTGTTTTAGTGCATTTTGGGCATGCATGAAATGGGATAAAACAAAACGCGAAAAAGTTCAAAGAAATTGGTTTTTCAAATCCCTTCATTTTGATCCTGACATCGGATGTGATGGATTCCATCCAGATTGCCTGAAAATTCAACATTTAAGAGCTTTATCCAAGTTAGCGTCTAATTATTTCCCATTGGTTACGATCAGGTATATAATTTTTAGCATATTTTTTGTTCGTTAAACACCTGGTTTTGAAGAGCTGAACAAATCCAAACAGCCTATCTGTAAAAACTTCTTAGCGGAGCAGTAACCTTTACGAGGGTCTGCCGTATAACTGACGGAAGAACCAACGGCTATATAAGTAAATTTAAAAACATAAATTGTTATGAGACGATTTTTAACACTAGGAATTGTGGCACTCCTGATTCAAACAACTGCGTGTAATGACGTGGAAGATTTGCCAAAACCACAGACAGATTCCACAACGACTACGGAACACGTTATTACTGCAAATTGGAAAATTACAAGCCATACGCTGGAACCCGTTACATCGCTACAAGGTGAATGGAACGAGGTCAAAGACGTGTATGCTACGTATGACGAGTGTGCCAGGAACAGTATTTTGACGTTCAACGTAGGCGGCACCTACATCATTGAAGCGAATGAGGCCTTTTGTGGCCCAGACAGAACAGAGTCTGAGAACGGAGTTTGGCGTTACAATTCTGAAAAAACGAGCATCATTTTGAATGAAGGTGACGAGGGACAACTTCTCGTTATTGAAGAATTAAATGAACGTACGTTACGCATTCGATCCACAAAACAAATGGATGGCCGTAATTATTATGATCGCCTAACGTATTCGAGACAATAGAATTTGCATGCGTATTGCACCGGTTAACTTTTCGAACTCCTTGAGTTCAAAAATTGAAAGTAAAGACAAGAGCCTCTTACGGATGTAAGGGGCTTTTTGTTTTTAAGGGTTTCAGGTTGGTTGAAAAAGCGATAAATGGAAAACTTATTTCATAAGGTAACAACCATCGGACTGGAATGGATGGCTTATAGTTGATGATTCTATTCCCCAAAGCAACTCACTCAAAATTGCTTTGGAAAATCACGGTTTCCATGAAGAATCAGAACGATACGTATTTGAGTTTTTACGATTCGGTAGAAGACGACGTGGTTTTCATTTAAAAGGCTGCGTAGCCATTTTCGTATCTCACTGCGCTGGTGCCCCATTTTTGAATTATGGGCGAGATTCATAAATAAATCCTTTAGGCCAGGTAAATAATTCGGCCTCTGACCTGATAGTCGTTGTGGTAAGATCCTTTTACTTATTTAAGAATTTCGCAACGTTTTCTAGAAACGCTTCTCTTTTAGATTGAGGTACCATAACATAATCACAAGCCGTAATATCGGAATGCACGCCAATATCCGTTAGTTCATTAAAACCGATCAGTTCATCCGTTGGTTTCTGAACATGAAAGATGCAGTAGTTGGCATCTTTCAACAACTTCACGATTTCATTCTGTCTATCCAATCTATATGTGTTATCCTCTGAATAGGCGGGTAAAATTTCTATGAAAATAATTGGGTTTTTGGTTTTTATGTCTTCATAAAAACTTTTTACCACCTCTAATTCAGCACCTTCCACATCAATTTTTAATATTGATATTTCGTCAAGATTTATGGTCTCTTGGATGTCTTTGCTGGTAAAAATTGGGATGTAAGCTCGACTGATGACCGGTTGTTCTGGCCTAAATTCTTCAAGAATGGAGGCTGCGTCGTCTGTTTCTCGATCCGTAAAGAATTTGAGTTCACCAAGCGAGGTTTCGTCTGCAATTCCAACGGGGATGAGCCTGAAATTTTCAAATTTGTTTAACTTCACAAGGGTTGTAACGTATTGTACACAGTTTGAATTCGGCTCAAACCCGACATAGTCTATGTCCCAGGAAACACTTCTTAATTTAAGTAAAGTTTGCCCTACGTTGACACCAACGTCAATGAACCGCTTATTGTCTATCGGTATTACTATTTTCAATAAATCAATCATCCAGGGTTCCGAAATATAAAAGTTTGGTAGACCAGTACCTTTCAAAAGAGGAATTGCGAGCGATTTGTTATTAAGTCGTACGGTACTGGTTAAGTTAAATTTCTTAACTAAACCAAGACGGTTCAGAATACGAACAAAGGTTCTATGCATTTTATGAATTAAATTGTATTTCTATTAACCAAGTTTATGTTAAACTTAACATTTGCCTCCTGTTTCTCTTCGTTATTGGGAGACACGCGCTATCTGTAATCGAGATCATCAACGTCACAGGGAAGAATCAAATCCGAGATTCAAAGTTAATACGGTTTGCCACTTTCAAGCCTTTATTAGCATAGAAATGTCTGGTATCCATTCATTTGCCGACTTGAACATCGAATTACGACTTGACACTAACCCACAAGAGGCATATACTCCTATCCGATACGACCACTATGACATCTGCATTAAACGAAAATGACGATGTTCCAAAAAACCATTACCCAACCACCTCACGTAACGTTTCAATCGAATGCTCCGCTTCCTGCATATTCATCCAACCAAAACCCATACGGGTAGAGTTTAAGGTTCTTCCACTTGACGCATCGTGAATGAGGCCGTTCGATATAATGACGCCTTTTTGCTTGAGTGCTTTGGCAAGCAGCGGTACTTTTATACGTTTATCAAAGCTTGCCCAAAGCGCCAACCCGCCTTCCGGAATTTTAAATTTGATGGCGTCGCCAAGCTTTTGCTTTAACAGCTCACACATAAAATCTCGTCGAATTCTGTACTCTTTTAACGCTTTTTTCATATGTCGACCCACCTCGCCTTCGCGAAGCATTTCGGCAACCACTTGTTCAAGTATGGGATCGCCTTGCGCATCAATTATTTGTCGAATCCTGGCCACTTCCTGAATCAAGTTTAAAGGAGCAGAAATGTATCCAACCCGAATGGCTGGAGAAAGTGTTTTGCTAAATGACCCGATGTATACCACCATTCCCTTGGCATCGGCACTTGCCAACGGCAAAATTGGACTGCTTTCATAGTGGAACTCGTAGTCATAATCGTCTTCGATAATAATAAAGTTGTGTTGCTCAGCAAGAGCTAATAACTTCATTCTTCGAGCGGCACTTAACGTTACGGTGGTCGGGTAATGATGGTGCGAGGTTACGTAGACTGCCCGGATCCTGGTTTGTTGGCATATACGTTCAATGTGGTCAACATCAATGCCATTTTCGTCTAAGGCAACCCGAATAAGTTTTGCCTTGGCATGCATAAACGTCAGGTCCGCATATCGATATCCGATGGAGGCGGTAATAATTTGATCGCCTTTTGATATAAGCACCTGTGCCAGAAGAAAAAGGGCCATTTGGCTTCCTCTTGTGATCATGATGTTTTGGTAGGTCGTTTGTAAACCTCTGGAGGTATTCAGGTAGTCGGAAAACGCCTCGCGAACGGACTGACGGCCTTCGACTTCTACATACGATAACAACGTAAGGTTGGACTTCCTTTGAAGAATTCGTTTATAACCTCGGGCAATTTGCTCCACCGGTATTAATCTGACATCCGGCCCATCGTGAAAACCGACAATCTGCCTATTGGGTGAAGCCGGTTGGTGTATGTCGGTGTTCAGGGTAAAAGTATACCCGGTCTCTTCGGCCTGTATATTTTTATCGGGGTTTGATTCGAGTTGTCGCGGGTGTATGACAGGTAGATGCTGGTTAACAAAGGTTCCTTTTGTTTGAATGGAAACCAACCACTCCTGAGCATACAATTCGTCGTACGCTTTTACAACCGTTTGTCTGTTTAAGTTAAGCTGTACGGAAAGTGATCTCGTGCCTGGCATTTTGGTGTTCGGCTTGAGTACTCCGCGATTGATCTCACGAATAATCGCATTCGATACTTGAAGATAAACAGGCTTGTCGGCTTGCTTATCAAGTTTTATGATGGTCTTCCAAGGTAACATAACTGGACTATTCAATATGTCATAACTGGACTACAATGATAGTCCATCGGATTCATACTTTTGACTAAGATTTAAAAATAAATGTTATGAGACGAATTCTTATCCCCCCAATGGCTGTTTTGTTTCTGATCGTAACCGCATGTAACACAAGCGAGGAAATTACGAAGTCAGATTCAGGTTCGAGCCCAGCATTATCAAGTGAAAATTTCATCACGGCAGATTGGCAAATTACGAACCACACAATTGAACCGGTTGAAACTTTGGTTGACGAATTGAGTGAACAGATTGACTTGTACGCCAACTACGACGAATGCCAGAAAAATGAAATTTTACATATCGAGGCTGGTGGCCGGTATGAAATTGAACAGGTCGAAGCGAACTGTGGTCCAGAAGCGGAAATCGGAACCTGGCGGTACAATTCTGAAAAAACCGGTATTGTTTTTAAGGATGGTCCAGAAGGAAAGTTCTTTACCATCGAAGGCTTAGATGATGAAACGTTGCGTATCCGCTCAAACGTATCCATCAAAGGAAGGGCGTACTACAATCGTCAAACGTATATGCGATTGTAAGAAAGGCAAGTGGTATAACTCAACATTTCTTATCACGAACCTAAAGATTGATTGAATATCCTCTTACCTAAAAGTGGGAGGGTTTTCTACGTCAAAATACGAGCACTCTGAGGGGGTTTTGCAATTCTTCCATAAGCTGCAGGGCGTTGTTTACAAACAATGCATCATTGTTTTCCTTAATGATTAAAGATAGGACTGTCCGGCATTCTATTTCCTTTCCTAGTTTCAAAAAGGCTAAAGACGTATACCACATGGCCTCCGGCTTTAAGAGTCCGTTGACCATATCAAACTCTATAATCGCACCGTCTGGATTATTCAATTGCAATAAACATTGGCCTTTGTAAAAGTAGGCCTGTTCCTGATCAATGCTACTTAAAGCCTCGAAAGCCTTTTCATATTGTCCCGTGTTATAGAATTGCATGGCACTTTCCAATGGCGTTAACTCAGAATCTAAATTGGTTACATAATCTTCTGCAATTTGAAAATGTCTGGCCACGATCTTAGTTTCAGATAAATACAATTGAGCATAAAGGACCAAAGAGGTAGTAGCCACAATGACCATACCAGCCGCGACTTTTAACCATTTTAGCGAAGAATTATGGGTGGTTTTTTTGTCCATTTTGGCAATGGTTCGCTTCAATTCACTTTGTGCAAATAGGTCTACTATTTTATGTGACTGTTCAAATCGTTCAAATTCTTGTTTGAAGTCATCATTCGTCTTCAATAGTTGATGTACTCGATCGACTTCCTTTGTAGAAAGGGTCTGGTCAAAAAATCGTTCAATAAGCCGTGTATATTCCGTATCCATTATTTTATTAGGTCAACAAGTCCAGGATCATCATGAAGTAGTTTCCGAAGTTCTTTTAAGCATAAATTTTTCTTATTCATCACCACCTGTGCGTTCGAATAATTCAGTTGTTCCGCAATTTCTTGCATGTTATAGCTCCATGCCCATAGGTTCAGCACTTCTTTGCACTTATCTTTTAGCTTCTTCATTAGCATGTCTAAACCAGACTGCAATTCACGAGTCAGTACGTGGTTTACAGTTTCGGTCTTGTTCTCCTTCATTTCATTTTCCATCCATTTGTCATGCACTTGCATTCGCTTGAATTTTTTAAACCAAATGCCTTTACAAATAGAAGTAATATACGTTTGAATAGTACTCTCACCTCTGTACCGTCCTTTTCGTACATTTAATATGAATGCCGCCAAACCTTCATAGAGCACATCCTCAGCTTCCTCGCGACTACCACTGAGCTTCATAATAAATGCTTTAATTCGTTCACCATAAGTTTCGAGTATATATTCCATCGCGTCATTGACCTGATTCTGCCCATTTTGAATCCAATGAACCAACGTCTGATCATCCGTTTTTCTCTTTTTTAACATTTGTACACTTAAGGAGTAAAAGTCTAACGCCCAAGTTAGATAATTCGAAATACACCTTCCTAATTTATTTATCACTCATGTAATAGTCAATGAGTTAAGCACACATATTTTTTTTTGGAAAGAGATGTTAGGTCTGCTGCTTCTGGATGTACCAAGAATGGAATAAGGGCGGAAACCGAAAAGCCAGAATAGAGTAGGAATAAGAATTAAGAATAAAAAAGATGGCTAAAAAATCATCAACAAACAAAGGAAGGAAAGCCTTAGAAAAGGATCAGGCACTTTTAGTAACCTTTGAAAAGACGTATTTGCTCAAGGTGGTCCAATCAGACTTTAAGCAAAAGGAGATCATTAAAATTACTCGGGTCTTTGATCCAAGAGAAAAAATTGAAGGGCTGTTAAAAGGCGAGGACATCAGTCAATTTGATGTTGACAAGGTCTTGAGCAAGTCATACGCTTCAAAACCCAAGGATGAACAAGATTTACTCCGTGTTTTTAGGTTCAGCTTTAGTGACTCAACAACAAAAGAGAAGTTTGCTAAGATGTTTTCAGAACACAAGGACGTGGTGAACGTTGAAAATGACGAGATCGCAGAGGCGTACGGAACTCCTGTTCCGGTGCCCAATGACGATAAATATAAGTTGTTGTGGGGCATGGAAAAAATCAAAGCCAGGGATGTATGGGATTGTTCGAAGGGATGCGGCGTTGTAGTGGCGGTAATTGACACTGGCGTAGACTATAAACATCCCGACCTCAACCACAACATGTGGGAACCTACGCCAGGAAAAATGGGACTCAACTTTACAAATGACAATGGAGGCAACCCTTTTGATCCGATGGACGGCCACGGGCATGGAACTCATGTTTCAGGAACAATCGCCGCTGAGGGAAACAACCAGTATGGTGTGATTGGGGTTGCCCCTCAAGCCAAAATTATGGCCCTAAAGGCACTATATAATTCAAAATATGGTCACGTCTCGGATTTGGCCAATGCTTTGGTTTCGGCAGCCCTGTTGGGTGCCGATGTGATTAACAACAGTTGGGGGTTCGTAGACCGAGTTCCATCAAACTACACATTGTCGGTAGCCGTCACATTTGCGTTTAACCAGGGAAGTATTGTCGTTTTTGGAGCAGGCAATGCAAACGACAATACCGTGCACTATTACCCTCAAAATGATAAACGAACGATCACCGTGGCGTCTACCGATGGTTTAGATAAGAAAGCCGCATCTTCGAATTTCGGAGATGAGGTAGACGTGAGTGCACCAGGAGTAAAAATTTATTCTACACTGCCAGGTTCCAATTTTGGGTACGACTCGGGGACCTCTATGGCGGCTCCTCATGTTTCGGGCATGATTGCACTGATTTTGTCAAAACATCCAAACCTGGATTTTGAAACGGTTAAAAATGTCGTTCAAACGTACTCCATTCCTTTTCCCAATGACGTAACCCTTGGTGCCGGGAGGATTAGCCTCGAACACCTGGAAGAACTTCTTTGCAGCTGCGGTAGTTCGGCTTGTGGTATTCAAACCATTTTGGGGAAAAGGGTGTTGGAATACAAACGACTTTCAAAATTTAATGTTGTTCCGTCTTCAGGATCAAAGGGATGCACGAATGTGGTACCCCAAAAATGTTATCCCGTAAAAATACCGAACATTAAACCATGTTTCGAATTGTATTGGGGCGATTCCAAGGAAGACCAAATCGAAACTCGTGATACCGAAGTCGTGTATATTCGAGTTTGCAACCCGTACAACAACGTAGCTTTTAAGGGATTGAAAATTACGAGTATTACGATTTCCCCGGTACATATATTACCGAATCATGATCCATCAATACGCATTATTCCATCAGAAATTATATGCTACGATAACGTATTGCCATGTAGTTGCAGCACAAGAGAATTTGCCCTATTGACAAGAAGTGCTGTACCAGGCCAGTACAAAGTTCACTTTGAATATTGTATGGACGAGGTCGCATTACTCGGCAAAAAACACGGCAAAGACGAATTCAGCATCCGGTTAATTAACAGTTAATATCTAACTATAGCGTCTAACATCAAGGGTTGTCACATAACGTGACAACCCTTTTTCATTGGCCTACAAGCGGTTCAATTCGTGACAACCCCTATTTTCATTCAGGTGCACCATGCGGTTTCTTATCCAAATGTTAGGTTTTGGTTTTACAACGTACAAACTCCAAAACAAGGGCGGAAACCGAAAAGCCAGAATAGAGTAGGTACATTTTAAAAAATGGATAATGACAAAAAAAAGTGAAGAAGCCCTGGAAGTACTAGGGCAGGTACAGAACTTAGGTTTTGTAGAGTTTACATCCGACCTGGTACGAAATGTATACAAGGTCATTACGGATTCTGCAATGGAACAACTCCAATCGTATGGAGATCTGGTTACAACGGTTTCCAAATCGCTGGCAGAGTACCAGAAAGACGTTACAGGCATTACGTTTAACGATGCTGCGATACTCAGTGACGATAACAAAACAGCTTTAGACAGCTATATTGAGGATGTTTTAGGGTTTACGACTTGGCAGGGCACTCCGCCTAAACACAATGTTTCGGTAGAAAATCTGGAAATGTTAGAATCTCATTTTGTAGGTATTACCATTTTAGATGAGACAATTTTGAAGGCGATTGGAAGTTTTGTGATTAATGATGAAATTGAAAAAGATGATTTGCGAACTTTTGTGTATCACAAAATTGCCAAATCATCCAGTCAAAACTTCAGCGTGTTGACTACCATTATTAAACTGGGCATGCAAAAGGTGGTGGTAACAGATGGTACAATACACACCAAACTCGTGTTTCATGTCGACTCTACAGAATCAGAGTCTAAAACCTCTACGGAAGTAGCTAGAAAAGCAAGTTCATGGGGTGTGAGTGGCTCCGTATCAGCCAATTGGGGCTGGGGAAGTGCAAGTGTAAGCGGATATGCTAATTCAAGCAAAGTACGGGTGAAAGTGGTCAACGAGAAGTCGAACGCCGCAGTGAATGTAAATGCAGATATTATTGGCAGTGTGACCATCAAATTTCGAACAGAGACGTTTCCACCTACGAATTTAGAATAAGATGGAACTCAGTCATTTTTTATCCCTGCTTCAATTTGAAGTTTTAAAAAGTTTCGACTATGCCGTGCAAATGAACAACGAATGGGGGGACACCAATTCCCCCGTTCAGTTGGCTATGGATACCGCAGAAATTGAAATACCTCTGATGTTTAATTGCGAAAAGAAAAACTTAAATACGGAGCGGTTAACCCGGATTTTGCACTCAGATAAGAATATTCGTGAAATGAAACTGGATTTTCCGTTTAACCCTGCGATTAAACCAATGGTTCTTTGTAAAGACACAACTCTATCGGAAAAGAACATACAACCTCAAAAAATAAAGTCGAAGAAACTCGACAAGAAAAGAAAGTCGAAGAAGGTTAAAGGCGATGTAATTACCATACAGGTTGCCAACCAAAATAGCAAAATGGATAAATCGTTTGATCGGGAATTGATCGGCCGTATAAAGATCGTAATCAGGCCCGTAATGAAGTAATTGTCCTTAATTTATTCTCGGCCAATGGCCCAAATTTTTGTAAAACAACTAATAGTATTAATATGAAACTAAAAAGAAATGTCACCAGTAAAATGAATAGAAGCAACCGAATAGGTGCTCTGGTATTCATGCTGACCGTGTGTTTGAATTCGTATTCCAGCGCACAGGATTATGGAAATGCGACAATCGACATCGTGAGTGTAGCCGGTTGTAATTGTTATTCGTTTAGCGTGAACGACCCTTTCGACGACTTTTACCCAAGCGATCCAAATGATCCAAATGGGTATGGGTATTTCTGGGATTGGGGAGACGGTACGTATGACCATGCGGTTTCGGCCAAAGACACGCACTGTTTTGACGGAGCTATGGGTACGAATTTCGACATTATCGTACACATCACCCCCCGTAAAAAGGAAGATGAACTGCCAGGGATTATTACCACGAGTGCAGCCTTAGAACTATCCGGATTTGACCCACTTTGTTCAGTGAGCCATGAACACCCAGAATTTGGGATGGATATGATTCGAGAACCTAAACCTGACCAGGATTTTTTCCTGATACTCAATGCGACTTGTATTTTATCTTCAAGTTATAAATTGGTTTTTGATGACTCCTATTACACGTTTAATTCAGTGACCAGTATACCTGGAAACAGCACTATATTGACTTCAGGAAACAAAATCGAATTTAATCAGGATGGTGGGCAATACGGCTACTACCTTTTGTCTTTTAGTGTTACTGATTTTGATACAACTGCTTTGCCTGCTGCATTCACTTTTACTGTCAAAAAATGTCCACCGGAAAATACGCTCTCCATACCCATAATTCCGGGGCCGTACGATCCGAATTGTTTAACACCCGATTTGGGTAAAGACCTTACCAATTGTGCCATTGGAGGCCAGTGGATTACCTATCATCTTCAATTTCAGAATGAAGGTAATGGACGTTCCGATAGCGTAAAAGTTCTGGTTCAGCTCGATGAGAAATTGGACAAAAATACATTTGAGATTATAAGGGTTCAGAATTATCAAAGTACAAATTGGGTATATGATACACCTTTAAGCAGCCAACCGAGTAATAGGGGTAGAAGCTACAGTGGAATGGACGTCAGGCCTCCAGAAGTTCGAAGTAATCTAGAGGGTGATAATCTTAAGGGATTTACATGTTGGGGAATGGTACTTATTCCTCAAAAGAACAATTACGCAAACTCAATAGGCTATGTTGATTTCAAGGTAAGAGTTAAACCCGGTGTTGTTCTTGAACCCGGCGAGGAGTTGGTTTCTACTGCTGATATATATTTTGATACCGAGGATCCAATTATGACCAATCTTGCCATTACCTCATGTGTCAGGAATCCGGCGCCTACTTGTTGTTGCTGTTGTTACTCTCCGTGTTCGCAATCAATTTCTATTGGCAATTGTAAACGTGCCTTTTACTGGGTAATTGGTGGTTGGTGTGCGATTGGTCTTATCGTTATCATTCTTTTAATTCTCATTTGGCTTAAGATAAAGTAAGTCTTTCAACTAAATTTATCATCTTTACAGAGAGTTCGAATATTCGAACTCTCTGTATGCGTTTATTTCTTTTGGTCGGGGTTTTTCTGGTATTCACTTCCTTATCAGGGCGTGTAGATGAGGATTCAATTGCAGTCAACCAATTGGTCCTGCAGGCTCATCAGGTTAAGAAAACAGACCTGATTCTATCCATTGAATTGTCAAACAAAGCACTGGTAAAGGCAAATATATTTGGCCTAAGTGAAGAATATATAAGCCGTTTTATTTGGTCAAGTCTCGCTAACAAATACAGCAAAATAGGAGACTTTCACCGGGCCATCGAAATGAAACGAGCGGCCTTAAAATATTTTAGAAAAGCCAGTGATTATGGACGACAAATTGGATGCCTTAACGACATGGCGGTCTATTATTCCAACCTTGGCCTTTATCAACAAGGATATGACGTTTTGCGAGAAGCTTATGACCTGTTGCAAGTCAACTACAATATTGAAGACGACATCGATCTTTTGGACGGTTTGAGTTTAACCACCATTCACCTTGGACGATTGAATGAAACAGAAAACTACCTTAAAAAGGCCGAAAATCTTCTAAATGGATTCACGGGTGATGCTGCACAAGAACAAGGTGTCTATTTGGCTTTCAATAAAGCGCTGTATGCCCGGAAACTTGGTCAATGGGAAAAATGTGAGCGCTATTTCAACAGGTGTATAAAACAGGCGACGGATGTCAAGTCAAGGAAGGTGACCCATGCCCGGATTTACCTGACTAAATTATATATGAATCAGGGAAGGTGGGAAGCGTCTGGATCACAACTGAGACGTGCACGTCACTTTTATTCGGACTCAAGCGTTTTGACCTATTCCATAGACCCATACCTGATTGAAATTTACCAACTTTCGGCTCAATACTACCTGCATCAAAACCAACTAAAAAAGGCTTTAATCTGGGTCGAAAAATCACTCGATATTGCCGATTACTACTATTATCAATACCGATTTGTGCAGTCAAAATTTTCGTTGGGAGACATCAACCGAAAAACCCTTGAATTGGGTGTGACCACAGCCTACAGATTGTTTAAAGTGTCTGGCGAAAAAAAATATGCGAAAATGGCCATTCTTTACGCTGACCAGGCAAAATCGACTGTGTTGGAAGAGCGATTAGAAACAACAAATAGAATAAAAACCAATGTTCCTGACTCGCTGGTAAAGCTACGTTACCTCTGGACGTCAAAACTGATAAACCTGGAGAAGAAGGGAGTCGGTCTAGAAACTATGGAATTGAGGAACAAAATTGATTCTCTTGACCATTCCCTGGCCATAGACTACAGCGTTATGGAGAAACCAGTCCGTACATTTTCCATTGGTAAGGTGCAGAATCAATTAGACAAAAACCAGTGTATTCTAACGTATTTTTCCGTCGACACATCTCTATATGTATTCCAAATTACCCAAGAACAAATAACGGTTAGTCAGCAACTCCATTTTGCTGCTGAAGATTGTTTCGCGTTTTACCAATTGGGTAAAGACCCTGAGTCGAGCATTGATGATTTTACTAACCTTGGATTTGACCTTTACCAAAAATTGATTCCTCCACAGTGTGTGGTAAATTCAGCAATAAACAACCTCATTATTATTCCAGATCAGGAGTTGAATTATGTGATTTTTGATCTGCTGCAAACAATGAAAACCAATGAAAATAAATGGTCGTCTTTACCTTATATGTTACACAGATATACCATTTCTTATGGTTTTTCTATGAAATCATGGTTACATCTAGCAACAAGAAACCACTTGGATTATGACTACACTTATGCCGGATTCGCCCCTGAATTTGAAACATCAAAGGACAAGTCGTATTTGAAAAACAGCGTAAGTATGGTAGAGGGTCTAGGTAAGACATACGGGCAAAGCATTAGCGTCATCAAAGAAAACGCAACAATATTGAATTTTCAAAACACCTCCGGCAGTGCCGAAATTCTTCATCTGTACACGCATTCTGTCGCTGAAGACAGTAGCTACCGCAGCTCGTATATACATTTTAGCGATAAACGCATGTATGTGGATGAGATTATGTCGTTAACGTTAGACAACAAAATTTGTGTATTAACGGCTTGCGAGGTTGGTCTTGGACGATTCTATGATGGCGAAGGGCTAACCGGAATTTCTTGGGCGTTTACAGCAGCAGGTAGTCAAAATGTTATTCAGTCTATGTGGAAGCTAAACGATTTAAGTTCGTTTCGGTTGACAGAAGACTATTTTGAGCAAATACATCACAGCACTACTTTTACTTCCGCTCTCAATCAAACGAAACTCAACTATTTGCAAAATGACACCTATTCTGAACGATTAAAACATCCGTATTACTGGGGTGGGATCAATTTATATGGGTCAGGCGGAGAAGGGCTTTCACGGACCAATGGCCCCAGGTTTATTGGACTAATTAGCCTAACATTTATTTTAATTAGCCTGTTGATTGTTGTTGCCCGATTACGATTAAACCGGCAACAACAAGTGAAATTCTCATCTTCAAAGAGGTGACGTAAATTACGTTCCTCAGGCCATAACGCTTAGTATACATATATAACTCCTCTTCATATTTGTCAGCTTTTAGACACATCCTACAAAGGGTAAAACGATATTCGAAAAGTCTTGTTACCTTTGGATAAGAATGATGCGAAAAAGCACCCATACAATCTTTTGTTGTTGTTTTATACATAAAACGGACAGGAGAAGACTATCGGATTTTTAGAACATCAATAAGAAATTATGTAAAGGCCTTCTCAAACGAGAAGGCCTTTTTTTTTATCAAAAATTTGAAAAAACAGATAATGAAGAAAATATACATCATACACGAAAACAACGATTGGATGGTCAACCTACGAGCCGCTTTGACCAAACTCGAATTGGAATATGAAGAGTGGTTTATTGGGAATCTATCCCTCGATTTAAATGGCTTTCCGCCCGAAGGGGTATTCTATAACCGCATGAGCGCCTCGTCTCACCTCCGAGATCATAGGTACGCTCCGGAAATGACTGAGAATATACTCTCCTGGCTCGAGTTAAACGACCGTAAAGTGGTGAATGGCAGACGGGCAATTCAACTGGAACTACGGAAATCCGAACAGTATCTCGCTCTAAAAAAACAAGGCATCCAGTTTCCTAAAACCATTATCGTTAACCATCGCGATTTGCTATTAAAAGCCGTAGAAGAATTAAACTGTTACCCGTTTATTATCAAGCCAAACAGGGGTGGAAAAGGGGCTGGGGTTACGATGTTTCGAAGCAAAGAAAGTTTAGAACAATCATTGGCCAGTGACGAACAAATGGAATCGCTTGATGGCATATTCCTGGTGCAGGATTACATTAAACCCCACGATGGCAAGATTACCCGAGCTGAATTCGTAGGAGGCCGGTTTATGTATTCTGTACGCATTGATACGTCGGGTGGTTTTCAATTGTGTCCTGCAGATTCATGTACGGTAGGAGACGATTTTTGCCCCGTAGGTGAGTCATCACCTAAGTTTGAAATTATGGACGATGATCTAAACGATGACGCAGAATTAAAGAAATTTACGGCCTTCCTGAAAGACAACGACATTGGCATTGCTGCCATAGAATTTGTTCAAAACGCTGCTGGCGAAAGGTTTGTGTATGACGTCAACACAA
>CAYZWM010000001.1:42438-61046 GCA_964482155.1 uncultured Chitinophagaceae bacterium
ACGGTATGCTTGAAATTGCTAAATATCTGGGGAGTCTGATCGAATAAGCCAGGGTCACCTCTATCCCATCCAAACGGTGCAAATAGCCTTTGCAAACCCGGAGAGAATAAAGCACTCCCTGTTGTTGTTTTGACCTTTAACGATAAAAGTCTCTCCTTTTTTTAACCAACTCAGGACGTAGTATGTCGCAAACCGTTTTATAGGAACTACCTGAAATTGGATGATCGCCATTAACTAGGTTTCGGTTAAACTGAATAAACATTCTGAATTATCTCACCTTGGGGTAACACCAAAGTCATAAGACAGGTAAGGGTGTAATTAACATTTGGTTTACCCCTACCTTCGGAATGTGTCGTATATTAATCTCTTAAGAAGTCTAAGTCTAGTGGTCTGTTTTGGGTATACAAATGCCTCAGCACAAACCTATTATACACAGATATACGATGGTGGAATGGAAGCCAGCCAGCAGTTTTCTAGCCATTGTGTTGGATCCGATTCTTCCCTGTTAAGCATAAGCCAGTCGGGCGCATCAGAAACCATTTTGGTAAAAGTCGATAAAACCGGTGCCGTACTATGGAGTAAATCTGTTCGTAACCCACCAGGTAAACCCTTCATTGGAGGAGTTGGGTTGCCGGACTCCAGTTTCATATTATGCGGTATGATAGAAGCACCTACAGGAGCGATTCGGCATTGGATAAATTTGATTAAAATAAGCACCGATGGACAGGTCATTTGGTCCAAAACTTTAAATGCTTATATGGATTATTTTCCAACTGCTATTCGATATCACAACAACAAAATCCATATTACCGGAACCTGTGTCACAGACAACAACTTCTCACAAATATTTTATACGCAGACCGATACATCTGGAAATCTGCTCACCTTTGATGCCCGAAAAAGGGACAATGAAGAGGAAATAACCACCATTGGTTTTATAGATGATTGGACGATGCTCGGTGGATCAGGGCAATTTAACGACAAAGAACAACCCGTAATGATTGCGATAGATCCCGGAGGCAACATCCGATACTTTTACCACATCGAGACCTCAGACACCGGGGTATTAACTGACCTGGTGGCTACAGCTTCAGGTATGGCGGCATGTGGCTATTTTGACAACGGAAAATGTTTTGTCTTTCATATCGATAGGCCGATTATTCAGACCATTGATTTTGACGTTATCCCATTGGATAAAGGGTCTCAATACCAACACATTGCGACAGATAATCAGGGCGGAATTTGGGTGACTGGTGGAATTAAGAATATACCATCCTCCTTTGTGTTTAAACCCCTTTTATCCAAATGGGACGTTACTGGAAACCACCAATGGACGTATACCTATAACCAGACGAATTGGACAAAGTATTTTAACGAAATTTATGTGCTCAAAAACGAATTGTTGATTGCAGGCAATGAACAACTCGGGCACTATTATGGATTCGCAGCTATGCGTTGTAATTCGAATGGATATGGGGCTTGTGATCCTACAACTATAGAACGTACGGTTGATCATTACCAGGCTGCAATCGTTACCTATGTGCCTGAAAGTCTGATTTTACGCGTGGAGAATGGATTTGCGAATACCGTATTTTCAGAACTAGTTGTATCCAATAGGACGACCTGTGTACAGACCGTACCCACGGCTGGTTTTATTGTTACAGACGATACCATTTGTATAAACACCTGTGTCGAATTGGAAGATCAGAGCCTAATGGGTAGCGAATGGAATTGGTCTTTTGAAAATGGTAACCTGAACGTGTTTAATGGCAAAACACCTCCAACCATTTGTTTTGATCAATCCGGAACGCATCGAATTCGACAAATCGTTTCGAATACGATTGGTTCGGATACGTTTGAAAAGAGCATTTTTGTTGTGGATCAGTGCTTTTCTTATATCCATGTACCCAATGCATTTTCGCCGAATAATGATGGAATTAATGATGTTTTTCGGCCGACGCATCACGCCATTGGAAACTACCAAATGAGTGTTTATTCGACTTATGGTGAGTTGATTTTTGATCAAACGGGAGAACAGATTGCCTGGGAAGGGAAGTACAAGGGAATAAACTGTGCCAATGGATGGTATTTTTTCCGGATTCAGTTTCAGGAAGCCATAGATGACGAGAAGGAAATTAGTGGTGCAGTGTATTTAATTCGCTAATTACAGATTGCTTACCAATCGTAAACATCGGTTGCCTTCGCCAGTATTAACGGCTTAATCAAGTCGTGAATTTGATAGATTTGTTTGTGACTAATCCGTTTACCCGCTTTTCCACTAAACCAAAGGACAAAAATGCCACTCAATACAAAGGGTACAAACCACAGAATGTATGACGACAGCCCCAGATTGTAACGAGATAATCCAATAATTAGTAAGGCCAGTGCAACTAAACCAAGAAAGAAATATAAGAACATAAACAGTGACCAGATGGTAGGTCGTGGCCCGTAAAGTCCACTAATCAAGGTTCCTTTCTCCTTTTCTTCAAATTTTAATGACAATTGAGGTGACCAGAAACGTTGCTGATTTTGGGGTATTTTGAGGACAGCCTGGTGGTATAGGATCTCCCCGGTGATTTGGTCATTATCCTCGTTTACGAGGCCCTGAAGTTTAGCCAAAACTGCTTCAATCGGCTCTGGAGTGAGCTTTTTAAATCGGGGGCGTATTTCAAGGATTTCAATAGACATAATGACATTCAGGACTATTTTCTTTTGGCAATGCTTCCCCGTTCACCACAAACGTAAATGGCTGAAGGCGATTGGGCACAAACACCCCAAAAGGAATTGAAGTAATCGTCGTTCACTTCGTCATAGTAGCGATCCAACTCTTCATCTACCACCCAGGTAGCTCCACCATCGGTTGTTCTAACCACGGTTGGGCCATCAATTCTCCCAACCATAAAGCCATTCATGTTGTCATAAAAATCAATGTTGCGAGGATAAAAATTGGAGATGTTTTCCGTCTGAGTCCAGGTTTTACCTGTATCTAACGAAGTCAAAATGATGCCGGCATTGTTATCATTTCCGCAGACAATAAAAGCACCATTTACGGCTATGGCGTCGGTGAGTCGTAGGTCTGTTTTAGACGATTGAAACACCTCGTTCCAGGTTTGACCCTGGTCGGTAGTCGTCACAATACGATTGTCTTTATAACCCGATGCAATGGCCATACCATTGGTTTGATCCAAAAAGGCCAGCCCAGAAAAAGGAATATAATCTGGGTCGTTGTGTTTAAGGGTCCAGGTCTTACCGCCGTCTGTAGTGTTCAACATTTGAGCCGTATAGGTTACGGGAGAACCACTGTTTTGACTACCCGCTGCAGCCCACCCATTATTTGCGTCGAAAAAATACAAATCATTTATTGCCCGAATGGTTGGTCCAGTTCCTCCTTCTATTTGTTTGATCCAGTCTACTCCATTAGTTGAATATGTAATTTTGCCGTAGGTTCCACAAGCCCACATATTATTTTTATCAATGACAACTACGGAGTTTCCAGCGTTAATAAAGTCTATCGCCGAACTGGACATTGTCCAGGTGTTTCCTCCATCTTCAGTAAGATAATACCGCCCTTCTGACCGGGAAAATCCGTCTGCGTCCACCCATGATTTTCGACCTACCGCCACACCAAATAGATCATCAGCGAAGTCAATAGCCTCAAGGTCTACAAAGGCAGAATCGTTTTGCTGAATCGCGTAGGTAGTCGATGTATTGGTTGGAGTTGTGTCCTCTTTTTTTGGAGATTCATCTTCCTTACAGGAGAATAAATTAACCGCTAGAAAAAAGGATAATAGAACGGCAAACGGCGAGATGATACGCTTCATAAGACACTTTATTTTAGAAAAAACGACTACCAAATATACCATTTTAAAAAAAATTAATTTTTCGTGCAACGTTTGTGTCAGGTAAGTGGTCTAATGCGTATAGAAGTTGCAGATTGTTAAGTCATAAGTCAGTTATGAGTGATTTTCTTTTGTTTTTCGATGCGACATAAAAAATTGAAATCGAAGACGAATTTAATGAAGCAAGAGCCTTGGTTAGCAATATTCTTTTATACTTAATTACACACTACAGAAACACCTAAGTGCAGGGATGCAGTCAGGATTATACGACAATCTTACCAGGGCTCAAGCTTCTTTTTTAGAACCACTATTAGCGCCACTATTTACCACATGAAACTAACTCAGGCCTTTTTTTCCCTTCTATTAAGTTTTACTTTTTTATCTGAGTCGTATGCTGCACACGGTACAGACGGGCATCAGATTACCATTAAAAATGTAGACTCCCTCGTTTATGATGTTACCCTAACCATGTATAGATATTGTGGTGGTACACCATTCCTGGACTCTTTCCAAATAAACGTTACCCACCAAAGTCGAAAACTTCACTTAAAGGTCTGGGCAAAAATTAAGAGCATACGTACTTCTACCCCAGTTTGCAGGACAGCCACAGATCCGTGCAATCCCAGTAACACAAGAGCAGGAGATGGATTGGAACGGCATGACTTTACCGTACGAGTTGATTTTACGACCAGTCCATTCGATAGTTTTGTGAAACTAGGAGAACAGGTCTATTTTGAACATGGATTATGTTGCCGCAATTCCTCAATTACAACAGGTGCAGGTAATAAAAACTTATTTAACTATGCCATGTTAGATCTGACCTATGCTGATAATTCCAGTGCGGAGCCGATGAGCGATGTTTTAGAGACGATGTGTTGCAACCAACCTTATCGATATAATTTGGGTACTGTGGTAAGCAATGGTGATTCAATTTCGTATGCCATGGTTAAACCACTAAGCGCCTACAACAAAATAATTAATACGTCTGTCCCCATAATTGAACCGTATTATCCTTCAAGTTTAAAATATCCCTACACCAACGCCAGTGCAGACCCACCCATTGGTTTGACATTTGACTCCATACATGGAGGAATTATCGTGGTGCCAACGCGATGTTCACAGATCACGACCCTGGTATTTGAAATGACCACATGGCGAAAAGATACCTCTGGTAACTATAAAAAATCAACCATTGTACGACGAGATGAAATGGTCATAATGACAACTTGCCGGGGGAATAATCCACCGGTAATTAAGGCAGTTGGAGATTATGAGGTATGCGAAGATGAAAATCTGGCCTTCGGAGTAACCACCTCCGATAAAGCAAAAGTACCACCACCGCCTTTACCAACTCCTGATCCAGATACAACCACGATTACTATTCTCAATGCGATAGATGGTGCGACATATACATTTTCTGCAGATTCGATTATTAATCAACGTATGAACTTCAGTTGGACCCCTAAAGAAGGAAAATCACGAAGCCAGCCCTATTCGTTTACCGTAGTTGCACGAGACAATGCCTGCCCATTAAACAGATTAACCTTTAAGACAATTCGGGTTTTTGTTCGTCCAAAGCTCAAAGGAAATATGAGCACGAAGGATTTAGCGTGCAACACCTTTGAAGTAACCAGTATTCCAGATAGGGGTTTTGCCTTTCCGGCGACGTATTCGTGGCAAGTTATGGATACGTTTGGTACGATAATGGAGACCGATGTTGTTTATTTTCCAAAAAGCCGGTCCCATGCAAGTACGTTGCAAAAGGACACGATGTACATTAGAAAATCGGGTACCTATGTGATTAAACATACGCTTCAAAATACGTACGGATGTGAGGCCGTTTATTTTGATACGGTCACCGTTTCTAAGGACATACCTGGGCTTTATACGAAGGATGAATTGATCACATGTAAAAATGACCCGAGCCTACTCAGCCAGGACGTATACAACGACACAATTTTCTCTGGCTACCAATGGAGTACAGGAGATACCTCGAAAGAGACGTATATAAAATACACCGACTCATTTGTCATTTATTTGAGAGCAGATCTTAAGGCAGGATGTTTCTATTTTGATGATATCGTGGCTCATAAGGCAGAAATTCCTAAAATCACCCTTCAAGCAGAGAAAGGCCTGTGCTTACCTATCGACGACTCCATATCAATTTCATTACTCAATCGCTATCCGTTTGATACGGACACCGTGCGATGGAATGGAAGCGTCAAAGACGATACGTTGCGGATTACCCGTGGCGGAAAATATGTGGTGAACGTGGCCAACTTCTGCGGAAGTGTAACCGATTCGGTGACCATAGAGACCTGGGACAAACCCGACTTTGATTTGTCCATAAACCTCGATTTCTTTTGCGATGTTCGGCAACTAACCCTGCAATCGGGTATAAAAACCCGAACACCCAGTCCTACGTTTTGGTGGGAGAACTTCCCCCCAAAAGAGACCCTATCTGTGGGGCAGTTAGGCACTTATGTGCTGCGGGTTGAGAATCTCTGTGGAAGCACCACAGATTCTATCGAGATAAAACAGTTTTATAAAACACCGGTCATTGATTTGGGACCCGATACATTTATTTGTGATCAGAAGAATATCAAGATTCAGGCTCTTTTTGACCATGCCAGTTATCTATGGTCTACGGGCGACACCTCGGTCTCAGTGCTGGTAGATGGTCCAAAAACAGTATGGGTTGAAGTGACCACATCGTGCGGAGTTACCAGAGATACCGTAACCGTACAGCATAAATTTATACCAAAGCGAGAGATGCCTCGAGATACTTTCTTTTGCGATGGAGACAACTTTTATTTGAATGCGGGCAACGTCGGTTCAACGTATATCTGGGATGGCAATGGGGAACGATCAAGGCGGCTCAAAATTGATTCTACGAATACCTATAGTGTTCATCTAACCAATGCGTGTGGGTCAATTAATGTAAACTCCACCGTCGTTAAGAAATACATACCTGTTGTGGATCTTGGTAATGACTCAATACAGGGTACAGGTACAGAAGATTTGGATGCAGGGAACCCAGGCAGCGATTTTTCTTGGAGTTCAGGTCATTCTTCTCAACGGATAAGTGTAAACCGTTCCGGTTGGTATTGGGTAGACGTAACTAATGTGTGTGGTACGGCTCGAGATTCTATTTATGTTGGATTTACAGGAATCGAAGCCTTGAAATTGGCCGGTATCAAAATGTATCCCAACCCAACTACGGGAATCGTATTGTTGGAATTTGAACAACCCTCAACCTTCGAATCTATTCAGGTATATAATGCCATCGGAGAGCAGTTACTCGACGAGCAACCGCGGTGGAATGGACGCGTTTTAAGCATAGACTTACCCGAGGTCGAACAGCTCCTTTTTCTGGAAATAAAACTGATCGACCACAGTCTTTCGGTGCCTGTTTTGGTTATTCCTGACTAAATCAGGTTTACGTCATAGATCATTTCCTGCGGTGGATTTTTGTGCAACCTTGGTTATATTGTTGTGTCCTTACTTAAAGACCTTCTATGACCATTAGACCCTTACTCTCTTTTCTGTTGGCGCTTTTTTTATCTTCTTTATCATCTTTAACCTATGCAAACCATCCCTGGGGTAGCGAAATCACCTTTAGAAACACGGCCAAAGACAAGTATACAGTTCAGGTGATTTCCTATCGCAATTGCGCGGCACAGGCCTTTGGATCTACGGTTGACCTGGTCGTCGCTAACCAAAGCGGAACGCACCAGGTTAAACTTAAAGCGTCGCGAAAAAGCATTTCAGACCTTTCAAGGACCTGCAAGGGACAAGTGAGCCCCTGTTACCCGACCAACACTGGGTATACGGGAAATGGGGTTGAGCAACATATCTATGAAGTGGAAATCGATCTTAGTGAATCCGCATTTGACTCCATCATGGCTTCCGGCGAGCCTATATTGTTTGAAGCTACGAATTGCTGTAGGAATACGGCAATTACCAATGGGTCAGCTAACTTGCCGATGTACAATTTTGCCTTATTGGACTTACAATATGGAGCAAATTCGAGTCCTTTTATCGAGAACAAACCACAAAACTTTTTTGGTTGTAATCAGCCCGTGTATTATAATTTTCAGGCCGTTAAGGAACTCGATGGCGATTCCATATCCTACACGTTTGCACATCCAAGAGAGGATTATTCAACCATCATAAACACCAGGTGGCCTCAGGTGCGAGTTTATTATCCCGGGTCACTCAAATATCCCTATACCAACCCCAACGCGAATCCACCCATTGGGTTGTCGTTTGACTCAGAAACAGGCGAATTGGTATTTACACCTGTACATTGTGCAGAATTGGGGAACGTGGTTGTCGAACTCACCGCATGGCGAAAAGACAAAAATGGAAACTACCAAATATCCTCTATCATGCGTCGTGACCAGTTGTTTATGACTGGACATTCACCAGGGAATAACCCACCCGTTATTGAAAACAATCCGTATTTTGCGGCATGCGATACGGGAGAAATATCGTTCACTATCAACATTAGTGATAAGGTAAAAAAACCTCCACCGCCGTTGTCTCCTCCCGCTCCCGATACCTTAAGCCTTCGGGTGCTTGATACGATCGAAGGAGCTATATATACCGTCATTAAGGATACCGTTCCTAATAAGTTAAAACTTCACGTTAAGTGGCAACCAAGAAAAAAAGACCTGGGTAAGCGCTACTCGGTCTCCTTTGAAGTGCAAGACAATGCGTGTCCAAGAAATGCAGTTACAACTAGACAAATTTTTATCGATTTGTTTAAAGAAATTGATGGAAGCATCAGATCAAAGGACTTGGGCTGCAATGAAGTGGAAGTCAGTTACGTACCCATAAGTTCCCCTGGATTTAGAACGCATTTTCACTGGCAGGTATACGATAGTCTTGGCCGGGAGTTGAGTTCAAGGTTGGCGTATTTTCCAACATCCAATTCGAATACAGGAAATCGTGAAACAGATACATTTTATGCTGTTGAAGGCGGAACATATTTTACAAAATTGACGGTTTTTGGCAACGGATATTGCAGTAAAGAGTTTTATGATACTATTCATATCAAAGGGGCTATTAAACCGTTATTCTCCAAGGACTCCATTCTTCTTTGTAACACCAATTCAGTTACTCTAAAACTGGATCTATATCCGATTTCGGATTTTAAGGGATTTGCCTGGGGTAATCATACAACCGATTCTGTTTACGAATTTGTTTACTCCCAATGGGGTTTGTTTCCGTTTGCTTTAAGGGCTGAACCCAAAACGGGTTGTTTTCATTTTGACCGGTTGGATGTAGTGCGGTCAACTGAGCCAAGGTTGAGTTATTATGTGCCGAATGGATTGTGTTCGCCGATCAATTACAATCTTACCGTTCAGGTTTCTCCTGGTTTTGATCGTCAATCGACGATTTGGAATGACTCTATTTATTCAGATACACTTCTAGTAACATCAGGAGCAACATACGATGTTGAAGTCCATAATCTCTGTGGGTCGGTACGAGACTCCATTACCATAAACGAGTGGTACAAGCCCGATTTCGACCTATCCGTAAACGGCAGCGTTTTTTGCGATTTCAAGTCTAAAGTACTTCAATCTGGACTTAAAAATCGGACTCCACGACCATATTATGTATGGGATCAAACTTCCAGGGATTCATCGTATAAAATAGTTGGCTTTGGAAAGCACGAACTTAGAGTCAGCAACGTTTGTGGGTCTACATCGGATTCGATAGAGTTTACGGAAATGTACAATACGCCAACCGTTGATTTTGGCAACGATACAGTGGTTTGCCACGATAATTTGATCACCTTATCGGTTACCTTACCCGATGGAGATATCCGTTGGTCGAATGGGTATGTGATCGATAATGTTCGAGTCTCAGCTCCAGCGAAGGTTTGGGTTGATCTGACCAATAAATGTGGATTAGCCAGTGATACGATCCTATTAATAAGAGAATATCCCCCCAGACAAGAGATGACGCGAGATACGTTCTTCTGTGCACCAAACAGTATTATTCTGCATGCGGGAAACATAGGGTCGGCGTATGAATGGCAAGATAATGGATGGACGGGTCCGAAAAGGGCTATAACTAAAGAAGGGAAATATACAGTGAGAGTTACGAATACATGTGGTTCAGCATTGTATCAGGCCTATGTAGCCAAAAAGGAGTTGCCTGTTGTCGAACTGGGAAGGGATACGATTTATTCGTCAACCACAGCGACGACTGCAGAGCTTGACGCTGGAAACAGCGGGAGTACCTACTTATGGAGTACAGGTGAAAAGACCCAACGAATTACGGTTAATTCCTGGGGGAAATATTGGGTAGAGGTCACCAACGAATGTGGTACGACGCGAGACGTGGTTCGTATTGGATTTTCGTCTATCGAAGAGTTGGATCGTTTGGGAATACGGCTTTATCCAAATCCGTCAAATGGAACGATTTTCCTCCAGAGCAAAGACCAAGACGTACTGGATAACGTTACGGTTTACGACGTCCTTGGGCGAACGCTAAAAGTGACTCTAAACAATACATCAAATGGGCTTTTGGAAATACAACTTCCCAAAATAAACCAGGTGGTTTTTGTTCAAATCGCAGCACAGGGCAAGGTCATTTCTGTTCCGGTCATGGTAATTCCAGATTAGATCAATGTTACGTCATACTTGGTTGAAATGTGACGTGTTCATGGAACCCTTGTGACAAACCGTGTCCAATAACAAATGACCAGTCATGACCATTAGACCTTTACTCACTTTTCTGTTGGCGCTATTTTTATCTTCTTTGGCCTATCCAAACCATCCCTGGGGTAGTGAAATTACCTTTAGAAACACGGCCAAAGACAAGTATACAGTTCAGGTAATTGTCTATCGTAACTGCGCTGCAATGGCCTTTGGGTCAACGGTTGATGTAGTCGTTGCCAATCAAAGCAGAACGCACAAGGTTAACCTTACCGCTTCGCGTAAGAGCATTACAGATATTTCAAATGCCTGTAATCGAGTAACCAGCCCCTGTTACCCAACAAATACTGGGTTTACGGGAAACGGGGTTGAGAAACATATATATGAAGTTGAAATCGACCTTAGTGAATCCACATTTGACTCCATCATGTTTTCTGGCGAGCCTATTTTATTTGAATCCACCCAGTGCTGTCGAAATACCAGTATCACCAATGGTTCAGCGAACTTTTTTTTGTACAACTTTGCTTTGCTAGATTTAAAATATGGGCCAAATTCTAGTCCTTTTATTGAGAATACAGCGAGGTATGCGTTTGGTTGCAATCAATCGGCTTATTATAATTTTCGAGCCATAAAAGAACTCGATGGGGACTCCATATCCTACAAGTTTGCTCACCCAAGAGAGGACTATTCAACGATAATATCAACGAAATGGCCTCAGGTTAATTGCTATTACCCAGGGTCCCTCAAATACCCCTATGCCAACCCCAATGCGAACCCACCTATTGGGTTATCGTTTGATCCTGAAACTGGAGAATTGGTATTTACACCTGTACATTGTTCAGAATTGGGCAACGTTGTTGTTGAACTCACCTCTTGGCGGAAAGACAGTGCGGGTATGTATCAAATATCGTCCGTAATGCGTCGCGATCAGTTATTTATGACCACTCCATCCCCAGGGAATTATCCACCCTATATTGAAAACAGGACGTATGCTACGGCATGCGATACGGGAGAAATATCGTTAATAATCCGTATGAGTGATTGGGTGGTAAGACCTCCACCACCTTTGCCTCTTCCAGCTCCTGATACCTTAAGCCTTCGTTTACTGGATACTATTGAAGGAGCCACATATACCATCATCAGAGATACGGTACCCAATAAAATAAAATTGCACTTTAAGTGGAAACCAAAGAAAAAGGATTTCGGCAAACGTTATTCATTTGCTTTTGAAGTACGAGACAATGCGTGTCCAAGAAACGCAATTACCTCAAGACAGGTTTTTGTCGATTTGTTTAAGGAAATTGACGGAAGAATCGAATCGAAAGACTTGGGTTGTAATGAAGTGGAGGTCAGTTATGTACCAGTGAGTTCTCCCCGTTTTACCACGTATTACCAATGGCAGATTTACGATAGTCTTGGTCGTTTGATGAGTTCAAGGTTGGTGTATTTCCCATTTTCCAGATCGAATAAAGGAAGCCGTGAAACAGACACATTTTATGCCATAAAAGGCGGTACATATTATATGAAATTGACCGTTTTTGGCAACGGGTATTGCAGTAAAGAGTTTTATGATACGATTCATATAAAGGGGGCAATTAGACCGTTGTTCTCAAAAGACACTATTGTTCTTTGTAACACCAATTCGGTTACTCTTAAACCCGATCTATATCCGATTTCGGATTTTAAGGCATTTGCCTGGAGTAGCCATACAACCGATTCCGTTTATCGATTTGCTCTTTTCAAGTGGGGTTCGTCTGCTTTTGCGTTAAGAGCCGAACCCAATTCAGGGTGTTTCCATTTTGACCGACTGGATGTCGTGCGGTCTACTGAACCAACCTTGAGTTATTATGTACCGAATGGATTGTGTTCACCAATCAAATACATTCTTTCCATTCAGGTTTATCCTGGTTTTGATCGCCAATCGACCATTTGGAATGACACTGTTTATTCGGATACCCTTATGGTTAAATCAGGAGGTACATACCATGTCGAAGTCCATAATTTATGTGGGTCAGTGCGAGACTCGATTATCATAAATGAGTGGACCAAACCCGAATTTGATCTAGCCGTAAACGGCAATGTTTTTTGCAATATTGATTCTATGGTTCTTCACTCTGGACTTAAAAACCCATCACCCAAACCGTCTTATTTATGGGATCAAACTTCGAGCGATTCGATGTATAAAATAGGTGGCTATGAACAGCACGAACTACAGGTCACAAACGTTTGTGGGTCTACAACGGATTCGATCAAGTTTACGGAATTGCTTAACACACCAAAGGCCAATCTTGGAAACGACACAGTGGTCTGTAACGATAGTCTGATTAGGGTATCAATTGTGGTTCCCGATGGAGATATCCGTTGGTCAGATGGGAATATTATTGATAACATTCGAGTCTCAGCTCCGGCTAAAGTATGGGTCGACATTACCAATAAATGCGGAGTTGGAAGTGACACCATAAACCTCATTCGTCGATATCCTCCAAAGCAGGAAATGCCCACAGATACTTATACCTGTCAGGGACGAAGCCTATATTTAAATGCGGGAAACGAAGGTTCGACGTATTATTGGGCGTATCATCATTCAACCAAACAAATTGTGAGAGGGGGACCAGGTTTTTATCAGGTTTTTATTCAGAATGAATGCGGATACGGCACATTTTCTACCAATGTGGCTCATTTGGACCAGCCAGTGGTGAATTTGGGTAGATCAGATACCATGGAAATTGTAAATGGTTTTCGAACACTTGATGCGGGCAATCCTGGATCAAAATACCTATGGAACACAGGCGATACGACCCAGAAACTTAAGGTAAAGGAGCGCGGTGTTTATTGGGTGTACGTGACCAACGAATGTGGAACAGGCTTCGGTATTATTACTGTGGTGTTATTGGATATAGAAAGGATAATAAGAACAACGGTAAACGTATTCCCCAACCCAACGACTGGAGTGGTAGAAATCGTTACGAATCCTTCCTATCATATAAAACGAGTTCGGGTGTTTAATGCACTGGGTCAGGAGGTAAAAGAAATACGTGTTTACAAAAAGGTTGACAGACTAACGGTGGAACTTCCAACAGGTGATCGTCTGTTGTTTTTACGTATAGAGGCTGAAGAAGGGGAAACGATCATCCCCATTTTGGTCGAATCGGAATAAAAAAAAGGGTTGAACATTGTTCAACCCTTTTTAACATATAAATATATGAAGTCCTTGTTTAGATTTCTACATTAAAGACCATGTTGATGATCACTTTGTGCTCAACTGGAATAGCCTGATCAGTACTTGCTTCTAATCGCATAGAAAATGGGCCACCCTGGATAAATGGAAGTAAATCCACATTCAATGCTTGAATAGCAAATGACGATACACCATCTGGAATTCCTGCAATACTTGCAATCTCCATTTCACTTTGGCCGTCTGCCGTTATAAATACTTTGGCATCTTTAGCCCAATCGAAATTACCCGTTTCTGGTACTGACAGGTCTAATTGCACCGACTTTATCGTTGCTTTTTTAATATTATCGGGATTAATGCCGTTGTCAGATAATTCTTTTGCTGGATCCAATACATCGGATTGAAGCGTATAGGTAGTGTCCGCTACCATCGTTGCACCGATTGTAAGCTCAGCGGTGGCAAAGTCTAAATCATAGTTGATTAAACTTAAATCGTCACAGGATGTAAAGAAGGCAACAGCTGCCAAAAGCACTACAGTAATTTTTAATTTCATAATATCATTATTTACACAAAAATTAGCAATTATAGGCGACAAAACAAGGGATTATGGCGAAAAATGTAAGATGAACAGCAGCAAAAACCCAATATTTAGCGTTTCGTCCAAATAATAAACCAATTCATCCCACCAGAACGCACAACTGTCGATAAACCAACATTACCATACGGTTACAATACTATTTCAGGATATACTTGTATTGAATTTACCCACCAACAACGTGTTAATATAAACTTGTTCAGATGAAAAACCTTATGATTATTCTTGCTGTTCTATTCTCAATTGAATCGTGCAAGATGGAAAATAAAGAACAAATTGAAGTACCCACAATCCCATTAAAAGACTTCTTTAAGAACCCAGAGAAGAGCGGATATTCGATATCCCCTGATGGTACACATTATGCGTATATGGCGCCTGTAAACCAACGGATGAATGTTTTCGTTCAAGAAATTGGGAGTAAAGAAGCCAAGCAACTTACCTCAGAAACAGATCGAGATATTGCTGGTTTCTTTTGGAAAGGAAGCGACCGAATCTTATACATGAAAGATGAAGGCGGAGACGAAAACTTTGCCCTATTTGGAACCAACATAGACAGCGGCGCTGTGACCGCCTATACCCGGTTCGATAAAGTTAAAACACAAGTGATTGATCAACTTCGGGACGATAAGGATCATATGATTGTTGGTTTGAACAAAATCAATCCTCAAATTTTTGATGCATATCGACTGAATTTAGTGACTGGAGATCTTGTAATGATTGCAGAAAACCCAGGAAATATATCGGGTTGGATGACCGACCACGATGGGAAATTGAGAATTGCAATGGCAACCGATGGAGTGAATACCAGCCTGTTATACAGAGCCAATGAAGAGATGGAGTGGAAAAATGTAATAACCACCAACTTTAAGGAGTCGTTTAGCCCTCAGTTCTTCGACTTTAACGATTCTTCAGTCGTTTATGGAACCTCCAATATTGGCCGAGATAAATCGGCACTGGTCAGGTTCAACCTGGAAGAAGGAAAAGAGATTGAAGAGTTGTTTACCAATGAATACAATGATATTTCTGGAGCCTCTTATTCTAGGAAACGAAAAGTAATGACATCGGTATATTGGACAGGCGAAAAAGTAGAACGAAGTGGTTTCGACCCAATAGTAAATGAGATTTACGCTAATGTAGAAAAACAACTACCAGGTGTTGAGGTGTATTTAACCTCAAAAGACGATGACGAACAAAAATATGTAGTGAGAACGACAAACGATAAGACACGTGGCAGCTACTATTTATATGAAGTTGCATCAAATGAGCTTACGTTAATAACTGAGATAAGCCCATGGCTCAAAGAAGAGAACATGGCAAGCATGAAACCCATTACGTATAAAAGTAGAGACGGTTTATTAATCCATGGATACCTAACCCTACCGGTTGGTGTAGAAGCAAAAAACTTACCCGTTGTTGTGAATCCACATGGAGGACCCTGGGCTAGAGATGTATGGGGTTTTAACCCAGAGATACAATTCCTCGCAAACCGTGGTTATGCCGTATTGCAAATGAACTTTAGAGGAAGCACTTCGTATGGCCGTGAGTTTTGGGAAGCCTCTTTTAAACAATGGGGACAGGCCATGCAGAATGACATAAGCGATGGTGTACGCTATTTGGTAAAAGAAGGTATAGCCGATCAAAATAGAATTGCGATATACGGTGGAAGTTATGGCGGTTATGCCACACTTGCTGGGGTTACCTATACGCCAGACTTATATGCATGTGCGATTGATTACGTTGGAGTAAGTAATCTTTTCACGTTTATGGAAACGATTCCTCCTTACTGGGTACAATACAGAGAGATGTTGTATGAAATGGTGGGAGACCCCGAAAAAGACAAAGACATGTTGGCGAAGTATTCTCCTTCGTTACACGCAGATCAAATAAAAACGCCGTTGCTTATAGCTCAAGGAGCAAAAGACCCAAGAGTCAAGCAAGCCGAAAGCGACCAAATGGTTAAGGCGTTACAAGAGAATGGAATTGACGTTCAATACTTATTAAAAGAGAACGAAGGACACGGCTTCAGAAATGAAGAGAACCGTTTTGAATTCTACGAAGCCATGGAGGAATTTTTAGGTAAGCATATTGGTCAGGTAAATGCCAATAGCAATTAATTCTTTATTAGTTTTTGCGGCCCTCTTTCGTGAGAAAGAGGGCTTTTTTGTGCGCCAATGTTGATATTTGTTTCATGAAGCAATCTGGATTGATGAGTTCATGCCTATTATTTGTTTTACTTTTCTCCTGTGGAAGTGTAAAAAATCTTCCTTTGAGCAGTGGCACAATCCTGAGCTACGATATTGTTACCAGCCAAAAGTCGGTGCGTTTGAATGCAACCTTACTGGAATCAAACTCTCTTGTCGAATTTGATTATGTGGTGGAAAATGAAGATATCGACGGCAATGTTAAGATCACACAACAAGCCCTCGAAACCAGTAATGAAGTCAATCACATCTTTAATGGTGAAGACAAATTGCTCACGAAGAGTACATCGCTCTATATCAGTGCGAAATCCTTCGGTGAATTGAAGGATAGTGGCCGTACAGTAATCGCATTTCGACAAGGGTTTTTAAAAAACGAAATGACGTACAAAGTCGTTGACCGTCAGGATATTAAATTCAACTTTAATCAAAAACCCAAGTCATTTCATGTGCTTTATCTCGAAGACATGCACGGCAAAGGGTTCAAATTTTGGATTTGGGATAACCCATCAACACCATTGATTTTAAGACTGGATCTGGGTTGGCAAATGATTCTGAAAAATATAGGTACCGAATAGTTAGCGACGGAACCAGGCCAACCAAAAGGGTAGATTGTTCAGTTGGTAGGTAGAGTACGGCTGATTCTTACTTCCAAAACTCTCAAAAAAGCGCTTAACTCCTGGAATTTCAGATCCTTCAAAATCGAAAACCACATCTGTTTCGCTGTATTTTCTGATCACCTCGGCGAGTAGGTAAGCCATTCCATAAGGCGTTTTGGGATCTGAAGAACTCGCCCCAAACATATTGATAACCCGGCCGTTTGATAGGAGAAACATACCCGTAGCAACAAGATCAGTCCCATTGAAAACGGAATAAATTTTTCCCTTTTGGTGGGACAACACCTTTTCGAAAAGTCTGTGTGCTAATTGGTAGTTGTCCTGGCCAAAGTGAACCTTATCCTCCAATTCCAAACGATACAACTCCAGGAGACTTTCAATGTCAGTGGATTCGGCCAGGTGGTAATTCGAAACCTTCCTTAAATTCTTCCTTAACGAAGATGAGAATGCTTTAGATATGTTTTCGAAGCTATGGTTTAACGACAAAACCAGGTTGGTGCGCATGGTCGTGGTTTCTGCAACAGGGTTGAAATGATTTATAGATTGATTGATCAACTTAAACCTGGCAGGAACAGCCTTCATAAAGTGGGCAACCGTTTTGGAATCTATGGTTGACCCAAATACACCAAGCTGTTGGGAGACTATAGGTTGAAATACTTGCCGAATACCGAATAGTTTTTGATTGAACGGTAAAGGCATAATCGCCTCATAGTCATTTAATACAAGCGCATCCCACTTGTTGGATGTTGTAACATTTAAATACCAACTGTACGCATAAGGCAAACCATTGGAAGCAGCTTCAATGGTGCTGTCCCATCTATCTAAGTCTATGTTTTTATGCTCTATGTATTGAATCACGACGAAGTATGATTGCAAGAATACGACAAAAGGTGATTATCTTGAACCCTATATTTGAGGAGACATGAAACACATAGCAATTGCATTCGCCTTTTTTCTAACCACTCTTAACTCCAGCGCGCAACCCTGCGACCAGTTGAACCTTCAACAAAACAATGAAATCCGCTCGAAGTGCGGAGAACAGGTAATTACCATGACCTACGATTTAACGGGTAGGCCATACATTTATTTGGCCAACAAGGAAGCTGGTCTAACCATTTATAAATTTGGTATGACCAAAGACCCACTCAAGGTTGGCCAAATTCCAATAAACAACTTAGGTGGACTTGAGGTAATGGGTGTAAGCCAATATGGACAAAAACTGTACCTGGCACTTGGTAATTTCTTTTCAACTGACCAGAGCCCCGGCTTAGCCATAATCGACATTCAAGATCCGGAGAACCCCCAAAAAATGGGGTTTTGGAAATACAATAAGGCAACTGAGGGATCATCCTTAGTAAAAGTAGAAGGCGATTATGCCTACTTAACCGCTTTTTCACACGGATTATTGATTTTAGATGTAAGTACATCAAGCAGTATCAAATTCGTATCGGAGATTGTGCCAACCCTAAATTTTCCAGATGCTGTACCAGATGCATCTAAAATCAATGCGCGT
>CAYZWM010000002.1:0-47173 GCA_964482155.1 uncultured Chitinophagaceae bacterium
GCAACTGTTGCACGATGGCGCTGCCAGGTTACGAGAGTTAAACAACTCTTTACCCAGATTTTCTTCCGCCGTAAAGTTTGGGAAATCGTCCAACGGACTTGAGACTAAACTCCGGCCTTCATCGTATTTCGAATTGACACTCACCATGCTTCGAACAAACTGAGCCAATGCCTTTGAAATACGGTCCGCCGAGATAAGATCATCACCGAAAGCATCTTTAAACAAAGGTTTTGCATACGATTGATCGCTTACAATTTGAACAACTTCATCTAATGTCAATCCCATTTCTACAGCGTCTTGAAACGGCATTAGAACCTGATCCTCTAAGGTTTCTGCCCGTTCATCCCAGAAGAACTTCCCTGTGTCATAGAATCGAGCGTTGGCTAACCCCATAGAATGACGTCTGGTTGTCCCTCCTTCAAAACCCAGGCTTAATATTTCATCGTCTCCAAACCCCATAGATTGTTTATGACAGGAAGCGCAAGCTATCGTGCCGTTTGCACTGAGTTTCTTTTCATAAAATAGAACACGACCCAGAGTTGCACCCGCATTGGAGGTTGGGTTGGTAATTGGTGTATTGTCACTTTCTATAGCAGCAAACTGAAATGCGAAACCACTTGGGAAATCGTTAGTCAGAAAGTGGTTAGGGAGTTCAATATTCTCATAATTGTAATAGGAGGCAGGAAGGTTTAGGTCAGCAAAATCGTCTATGTTTGGAACGGGATCTACCTCGTCCTTTTTACAGGCTACCACAAACACAATGACGACAATAACAGCCATAACGATACTGTGCTTCGATAATTTCTCTAATTGTGATAAAATGCTACTTTTCATAAACCAACTGTTTAGTAATTAGTCTGCTGAAAATGAACAGGGTTGCATCGTTATATAAAAATTTCGAAATCGCTTCTAAACTTACATTTTTACAAGTCTCGTTACCGTAATTTCACCCACCGTATTGGTGATTTTGACCAGGTACGTTTGTTTTTTAAGTTGACTGGTATTTATAGTTAGTTGGGTCCCAACAGAGCTATATACGTCCACAAGTTGTCCAAGAGACGTGAAGACTTCGATGGTACTTATTTGATTACCTCGAACTGACTTTACAGTAAATTTATTTTTAGTCGGATTTGGGTAAACCAGATAGTTTTTACTTGCTAGAAGGTCGTATACGGCACTTGAATTATCAAGAAGAGTCAGAAGGGAGTCGGCTATTCGTCCATTGGGCACACCATAGCCTATCAAAGAATCTGGATTTTGGTATTGATGGGCGCTTCGTTTAATAGATTCAATAACGGTCATATTAGAACGTTGAGGATGTGCTTCTTTAAGGCATGCTGCCATACCGCTAATCATTGGTGTAGAACCTGAGGTTCCTCCATAAAACTGAAGCTGTAACCCAGTTACAAATACACCCCAAACATTACGTGTTAGTCCCGAAACGTCTGGTTTGACCCTACCGTCATAAGATGGCCCGGTAGAGGAAATCTCGTCATAATTCAGTAGAGAATTTACGCCGCCTACACATAAGATGCTATCCGCATCACAAGGAGTAGTAATTTTTCCGCCGTTGCCTCCACTGTTAACCACAATGAGTCCTTTAGACGCAGCGATGTCAGCACCTCTTGCAATGATGCTGGTATTGCCATCCATGTCTTCATAACCATAATCACCCTGCCCTGGATCAAACACGTAGTAACTTACGGAAGAAGAGATTATATCTACGCCAATGCTGTCTGCCCATTCAACAGCTTTTATCCAATTGAATTCATCTTGATGCGTTTCAGAATGAAAATCGTCTGTAATTGCCAACAAAAAATTAGCGGCAGGTGCCGTACCAACAAGTTTAGTTGGTGTATTGCCCCCAATTAGGGATAAAACGTACGTGCCGTGTGAATTGGTATGGTAAACTTCAGCACTTTTGGACCAGAAGTCGTAGGTATTTAATATCTGTTTATGATAACGTACTGAATCAAAATATGAACTCGTATCGGCACTAAGGAAACCTACATCAAGTATGGCGATGGTTACATTCTTTCCCAAATATCCAGCATTGTGTAAATGGTTTACTCCGATTAACTCATTTTGAAACAGTGCCAAACCATAATCAATAGAATTTGCTTTGGAATGGGACTTTCTGACGTCTGCATTCGAACCATATAGTTTATCATGGGTCAGGGAACTTGTACCACCTCGAGTTACCGTTTGAACGTATTGAATTCGGTCAGACAGATCACGAATATCAGAAGCAGTATTAGAACTTTCTATAAGAACCGCATTGAGCCATTTAGAGGTATGAATTATGCGACAATGATTATTCGACAATACATCTAAATTTTTCTGAGAAATGGGTAGGTCATGAAAATCAATCGCAATGCCTTTATCCCTTTTTTTGGAAATTGCTTCGGTGCTAAACAACAACTCAGGATGGTTCTCATAGTATTCTAAATCATCCAGGTTCTTATGATCGAAATAAACGATATACTGATTTTGGGCCATAACGCCCAGGGAAGACAGAAGCAAAACTGTCGTTAGAAATTTTTTCATAATTGAGTGCAAGTTAGGAGGTTTGTCAGCGATGCAATCACCTCCAGGTCATATAGGAGACATTTAAACCAATTGTTTAACGATTACACGAGTTGGTTTATCATTGGTTTGAAATCACAACAAGTACATATGAATATTTTTTATCGGAATCTCGACATTTTCCTTAAGTCATCCGTTTGATTTAATGGTGAATAGATCAGACCTTTCCAATACATAGGTTCATTTGGATTTGCAAGGTGCTCAAAAACAAAACTGAACTCTGCTTTCATTATTCCTTTTTTCCAAAGGGTTTGATCCAGGATAAAAAAACCACTGATGGAATAAAATGTGGCATCTCCGTTGTGTACAACACTGTTTAAATTAATAGTGGCATAACAGGAATCTCGAATCAAGGTGAGTTCTAAGCTGCAATGCGTCGCGATTCCAGCCATCGTAAAACAAGTTACGGTGTCCATGTTATTTTGAAATACGTTTATAAAATCCGTACCTGCCCATTCATAACACCATGCCTCACACGCAATGGTATGAAACTGGTGAGTCGTGTCTAACAACTGATAAAAAACGGCACTGGAATCGTCTCGAACTATTCCATTACTATCGAGCATAGAATAACACCGATCAGGGCAAAACCCGCCATCTGCACAACCGGCTTTCCCGTCATTTTTCCTAGCCACTCCAAGTGGGTAGCTCCATTTATTTGTGAAGGAGAAGTCACCTTCAATATGATCGACCCACTTAATGGTTATGGGTATAGAAGATGTGACAGGAATTTGTTTAGTTATTTGTCCCCATGAGACGGAAGTTATAAGCGTAAGAATGGTTAAGGTAAGGAAGATTCTCATTGGTCAACTATAACGTAGATATGGTCGTATAGAGTATTCACATTTTAGATTTACCAATCCATTAGAAGTTGTGTGACGTCAATTTTTGAATTTCTATACTTAGAACTTTTCCGTTCCCTTTTGATGAGGTCTGTTTTCGATAGAGGAGACCAACTTCATAACCAAAGTATTGGACAATGGTTAGGGTGTTGCCTGATTCAAAATGATTAATTTGATAGGTTTTTATACATTTCACATCGGTATACCCATCAACCGCAGAAGCAAATTGATCACCGCAAAACTGATAAATCTGTATTTGAATAAGATCCTTTGTATCGGCCTCATAGATCAAGAGAGAATCCCCCTGACAGGCCAATTTGCCATAATCAATTAAGACCCTATCACCACAACACCGAAGTTGGTTATTCGCGTTGGTCCAATAGGCATAACTCCAAAGTTGGTCATTTCGGTAATAGTCTATACGAGAACTGTCGGGATTGTATTTAGCAACTTCATTAAGTTTCGTGGTAATACCGGAAACACTATCAATCAAGATCGTTTCATACGACCATTCATGACCATCGGTTTCTGGAAAATACTTGTAATTATCACTGAAATCGGGCAACTCTGCTTTGGTAATATTGACGGTTTTGTCTTTGCACCCAGAAATGGCAAATAGGGTTAAAAGAGTAATAGTGAGCTTGTTTATCGGTTTCATGTTAGTTTCTATTATGGTCTTAACGAACCGTTCAAGGCAAAGTTACATTACCACAAGGAAAATCAGTTTCTGACAGTCAATAAGCTTCCGTTCCGGAAAACCTGATATCGTTTGAGCCCAAACTGACTCGGACCTTGTAATACAAAACCATCAAAGCTATAGAGGCTTTGACAACATTGAGCAAACGTATCCGCTTGATATACCCCACATCTCAACTGTATATTGGATGAATCCACCTGAATATGGGCGCACTGCAAGTCGGAATTAAACGTACATGTTCGTTCGATGGCATAAAATTCATCATCAAAATTGTGCACAAGAAATATGCCTCGATGACCGCCTTCGAGTAAGGTAAAACCACCTAAATTTTGTAAGTGAAAATGAAGTGGTAAATCCATATTAACGGTAATGCTAACAGGAACATCTGGAATAAAAACAAGCCCATTTTGTCCGGTGTTGTCATTGCAGGACGATACAAAAAAGGCAGCAATAAATATGAAGGCTAGTTTACGCATAATTGTAGAATCCTTTACCTGTTTTTCGACCGTAATGTCCCGCATCGACTTTTTGTTTTTGAATCTTGCTCGGACGGAATTTACCATCCTGGTAGAAAAGGTTAAACATGGATTCAGTGACCGAAAAATTTGTTTCTACTCCAATGAGGTCCATCAATCTGAACGGACCCATTTTAAATCCACTGGCTTCCAACAACGCGTCAATGTCTTCGTGTGAAGCCACATTTTCTTCCAGGGTTTTTAAACCTTCTACATAGTAATGTCTTGCTACCCGGTTAACAATAAAACCAGGAGAGTCTTTGGCCATAATGGGTGTCTTTTTCAACCCTTTGACAAAGTCAAAAGCGGTTTGTGCCACCGTCTCAGAAGTGTGAGCACCACTTACGATCTCTACCAACTTCATAATGTGTGCTGGATTGAAAAAGTGGATACCTACCACACGCTCGGGATGAGGAATAGCAGTCGAAATTTGAGTTATGGGTATGGAAGACGTATTGGTTGCCAAAATGCATTGGTCGTTATTGATTGATGCCAACGTCTGAAACAGTTTGATTTTTACATCCAGTCGTTCTACGATGGCTTCAAGAGCTAAATCAACTACCAAATTTTCAAGATGGTCTGTGGTCTTTAGGTTATTAAGGGTTTCCTGTTTTTTTGCCTCATCCAACTTACCAATCGAAATTCCTTTATCAAGGTTTTTATGTATAGACGCCATTGCCTTTTCAAGGGCTTCTGGATTTAAATCAAACAATAAAACAGGATGTCCAGCCATGGCACATACTTGAGCGATGCCTGCTCCCATTGTTCCTGCTCCTACGATGCCTATTTTCATGTATATCTTAATTAGTGGAGGTTTCTCCGCTTGAATTGATTTTAAACTTAATCGAAAAAACGTGTGAGTAATTTGTCGCAGCTGCACTGGCTACATTGGCCATTGCATAGTCCAGGGCAAATTTATCCAATTCAATACCAACCCCAATATTAGGTTGTAGAGACCAAAGCTCCTGGTTGTCTATGTCTGTAATTTTTTGGATGTTTCCAATACCACCGCGAAGAAAAACGGCATCTGAATAACCAAATTGTATACCCAAATGAGGGTCAAAACTGACTACATCCGTTTTTAATAACGTGTTTCGTTTCCCATCCGTAGTCATGTCGACATTAATTTCTGAATCAAAGGAGTAATTTTCACCTATGTCAATATGTTTGGCTGCACCTAGAATAAATCGAGGCAGCGTGATCTCTAACGAGTTTTTGGGGATTTCTTGATTTTGCTGAGTCAATACATCCTTTTGAGCGTCGGTGAACGTAAAGTTCCAGGTGTTAAATGTGCTGGTTACGTCTCGCGCCACTAGAGCAAAACTCCAACCGTTATCTCCTTTATATTGCATTGCAGCGTCAATCCCAAAACCCCAGGCAGAGGCAAACTGCCCTGCTTTTCGTCTGATGATTTTCGCGTTACCACCAAAACTTAATCCTTCGCGAAGCATTTTTTGAGCATAACTAAAAATGAACGAATAATCGACTGCCGAGAACTCGGTAATTAGGTCGTAATCGAACTGCCCATTTTTTAGAATGTCTAATGTATTTGGTATTCCATCTATACCCATTCGAACAAAAGATATTCCCATAACGCTGTTATCTCCTGCGCTAAAAGCCAGCCCTCCATAATCGTAATTAGCAATGCCGGCAAAATAGTTTGAGTGCATGTAGCTCACTTCAATCTTATTGTCGAGATGAATTAACCCAGCCGGATTCCAATATCCTGCTGTTACGTCATCAACCGATGCGATTACCGATTGGGACATGCCAAAAGCCTTACCTCCAACTCCAACAAATAGGAAATCGTTCGAGTATTTTGGTGTGCTTTGTGAAAAGCCACTTAATGCCAGGCTTATCAGTACCACAGATGTAAAAATCTTGTTCATTATCATTTCAATTCAGCGTCAAGTTCAACAACACTTTGTGGCATTTTTGCAGCCAACTCAGTGACAATTTGTTTAAGTAGAGCTTTTTGTCCCTCCGAAAACGGGGATAACCCCATTTTATTACATATTTTACCAAGGGCAAACACAATATTATGGCTTTCCGTATAAGATTCAAGGTATCGGAACTTCATAAAACGGTCAAAGCCGAGACTAAACTGATCAAATTTATGGAAATCATGTTTGCCTAAAAAAGAAAGTAGTATTTGGGTTTCGACCTTTTCAAAATCGGTGTATAGGTTACTGGCCAAATTAGGATGCTTATTGACCAGATAGTGATCCATAGTCAACTCCGTTAGGATGTGTGCTATGAACCAATCTTTATTAATATCAGTTTCACTGTTTCTAATGCGTTGGGTAATAAAATCCATACCGTCGTGAAACCCCTTCCATGAATGATATATTTTATCGCTTTGGACATGTTGTATACAGCCTTTCAAAAGCTGTTGTTCTTCTTCAGACTCAGGAATACTTAAATTGTAGTTTAGTTTGGTGCCACGAACAAAATTGCGCACAATGTCGGGTAGGATTAACCCAAGGTTAAAATACGCTTCATCCTGTTTTTTGTCGAAGTAATAGTGCGATAGAAAATTCACAGAACAAAGGTAGTGGCATTAAATGGTTAATTTTTAATACACAATGGTTAAAAGAACTGAAGGAGTGGACTGTGATGTGGTGTCGAACGAACGAGCGATCCAAATCCTTGTTTAGCAAAGTAAAACAGGTAAAACGTTAGACGTACCCAAAGAAGTTTAACCTGCGGAAGGTGAACTAATCAACAGTTATTCGTTGAGAATTAAACATTCAGTATTGGCATGGTTTATGGATTAAGTAATCAAAACAGATAAATTGCGTTTTTATAATACAACAGATCACAAATGAGAATACAAAGTACAATAGCCATTTGTCTTTTGGCTTTAATCAGCACGGCACAGGATGACATCCCAACCAACGAACATACTGGCAAAGCCGAATATAAATATGCAGAAGAGGTTCCCGGTTTAACTCCAGACCAGTTATACGATCGAGCGATGACCTGGGTGAACAAGTTTTATGTTAATCCGAATGGAGTATTAAAGACACGGGATAAGGCAGGCGCAAAGATTGTTGGTAGAGCACGATTTAAGTTGTCGCGAACGGACAAAAAAGGAAATGTTAACCCAAACTCAGGATTTGTATCCTATCAAATTACGTTTCAGTTTAAGGATGGAAAGTACCGATATATCATTGATGGAATACGATGGGAAACGATGTCTTATTATGATGTGAGTAAGTGGAGTGATACGACACAAACAAATTATGATAAGGTAGTATATGAATCATATCAAGCTCAAACGGTAAAATACTTTGACGACATGTTAGAGAACCTTGAAAGCTTTATGAAGGTTGGTGAGGCTAAAATCGAAGACGACTGGTAAAACCTATTGGTTAGGCGCGCCAGTAATACTTACACGTTTTACAACGCATTAAGATATTTTTAAACCACTTGGTTGGCGTACCAAGGTTCACAAGAGTTTTCTCAATTTTGTCTAGAATTTTGTTGCCTGAAACCGCTTTGATTTCGAATTTGTGATGGTGGCAATTGGGGCATGCTAAGTGTGTCATCGTAGTATTTTTATCTGTTATCGTACAATATAACAAATTCGAAGCACATTCTGTTTATGATTTCGGCCATTTGACACTATGTTTACAATTGATTCCCAACGATTTAGGCTTCAAACAAAAAATCACCTGACACGTTCTATTAAGTTGTAAATTTACCCTGCTTAGAAAAAGGATGGACGGTGTATGGTTTGGGAAGTATGTGAAACAGCTAAAAGGAGATCCTCCTTTTGATCGATTATTCAACCTTTTTAGGGAGTTACTGGTCTATACAAGTGGCGACGTTTCTGAAGCGCTCGAATGGCTAACTCAAATAGACAAAGAACACACGATTACCAACGACAAATACGGAGTTGGTGATTTTCTGGAAGACCTTAAAAATAAAGGGTTCTTGAGGGAAAACGACAACCAGTCAACCCGCCTAACATCAAAAATGGAACAGTCTATTCGGAAGGCTGCGTTGGATGAAATATTCGGTAAAATTCGGAAATCATCCGTTGGAAATCACAACAGTAAATCAACTGGAAAAGGGGATGAAGTTTTACCTGAACTCCGAGAATATTCCTTTGGTGATGGTTTGGATAAAATTGCGCTTACTGAAAGTCTGTTTAACGCACAGATCAAAAATGGAATTGGAGATTGGACGTTGTCTTCCAGCGATTTACTGGTTAGAGAAACTGAACTCAAAACCCAGACGAGCTCGGTGTTAATGATAGACATCAGTCACAGTATGATTTTGTACGGTGAAGATCGAATTACTCCAGCCAAAAAGGTAGCCATGGCACTGGCTGAATATATCCGAACAAAGCATCCAAGAGATACCCTTGATATAATTGTGTTTGGTAACGATGCCTGGGAAATAAAACTAAAGGATTTGCCTTACTTGCAGGTCGGGCCTTATCATACAAATACGGTAGCTGGTTTAAGGTTGGCCCAGGATTTATTGAGACGCAAACGCAATCCCAATAAACAAATTTTGATGATCACTGATGGTAAACCAAGTTGTTTAAAAGAACCTACAGGGTACTACAAAAACAGCTTTGGGCTTGATCGAAAAATTGTGAACAAAACATTAAATGAAGCAGTAGCGTGTCGAAGATCAAAAATAAATATCACGACGTTTATGATTGCACAAGACCCTTATTTACAACAATTTATAGCCGAATTTACGGAGGCCGCGAAAGGGAAAGCCTTTTACAGCGGTTTAGATAATTTAGGGCAATTTGTCATTCACGATTACGCCAATAACAAACGAAAAACGAGATAAGATTTTGAGTACATACAATACCATTAATACACTTGGGGAGCTGATAAAAAGTGGATACCAGTCGAAGAAAATTAAAGATGAACTTCGAGATAACCTGGTAGACAAATTGGCCAGAAAGGAAAAAGCATTCGACGGAATTTGGGGGTTTGACAACACGGTTATTCCTGATCTTGAGCGTGCGATTTTAAGCAAGCACAACATCAATCTATTGGGATTACGAGGTCAGGCTAAAACCAAACTTGCACGTTTGATGGTGAATTTACTCGATGAGTACATTCCAATCATAGAGGGTTCTGAACTCAACGACGACCCGTTGAACCCAGTGAGTAATTATGCCCTAACACGGATACAGGTAATGGGAGATGATACTCCGATTGCCTGGCTCCATCGATCAGAACGCTATGTCGAAAAATTAGCCACGCCTGATGTATCGGTAGCTGATTTGATCGGAGACGTGGATCCAATCAAGGCCGTAAATGAGAAACTAAATTATAACGATGAGCGTGTCATTCATTTTGGCATTATACCTCGAGCCAATCGGTGCATTTTTGTGATTAATGAAATGCCTGATTTACAGGCCAGAATTCAGGTTGCTCTGTTTAATATTCTTCAGGAAGGCGACGTACAAATACGCGGGTTTAAGTTTAGGTTGCGGTTGGATGTGCAATTTGTATTTACTGCAAATCCAGAAGATTATACCAACCGAGGAAGCATTGTTACCCCATTAAAGGATCGGATTGGTAGTCAAATTTTAACACATTATCCCAAGACGATTGACCTGGCGAAACAAATCACTCGTCAGGAAGCTAAGCTCACCGACCAACAGCAACGTATGGTAGACATTCCAGAGCTGCTGAGAAATCTGGTAGAACAGGTGGTTATGGAAGCACGTGAGAACGAGTATGTCGATCACAAAAGTGGTGTTTCGGCGCGGTTGAGCATCACCGCTTTAGAGAATTTGGTCAGTGCTGCAGAACGGAGGGCTATTATTAATAAAGACCAAAAGACAACGCTGCGAATAGCCGATCTTCAAGGAATTATTCCAAGCATTACCGGAAAAATTGAAATGGTCTATGAAGGTGAGCAAGAAGGTTCGTTTAACGTAGCCAATATCCTAATTGGCAAGGCCATTCGAACGATATTTGGACAACACTTTCCCATTTCCAAAAAACGAAAAGAAGGACAAAAAGATCCTTTTTCAAAGGTGGTGGACTGGTTCGAGTCGAATAACAAGATTAATCTAAATTTTGACGATTCGGATGCCCAGTATGCGCGTGAACTAAACACGATATATGGACTGGCTGAATTGGTGGATACCTTTGAGCCTGATTCGGGCAATATGGATAAATACACCTGGATGGAATTTGTTTTGTTCGGACTTGCTGAACACTCCAAACTGAGCAGAAAGTTCTATGAAAACAAAACGTCTTTTACCGACTTATTAGGTGGATATTTAGGTTAAACCTCCCTACTGTGTCAATTGTCAACATAACGTTATGCGCCCAGGACAAATTAAAGGCCGCTAGGATGACCTACAATCGAGGCAAGAAGACGCTAACAAATTATTTGGCGGCAGTAATTCGTCTTTGGCTGAACACAGATTAGCGTTAATAATTTCAGGGAAATATCCAAAGTCAACTAGTTAGAGTTAACTATTTTAAACGATTAGTCTCAAGTTTAGGCCAACTTTGGCGGCTTTGGTTTTTATTATTGGTAATTTTATAGGGTTGTGGACCGCAAACATTAGTGTATGGGTGGCGAAAAAGTAACATCTAAATTTAATCAGGTGTCGGATGGAATATTTGGTTTCCTTTTAATCATTTTAATGATTGGAAGCATTGTGGCCTTTTTTGTATTTATTTTCTCAACTGATCGTGAAGTAAGCTCACTTGTTTCCGCATCTGGAACTACTGGATCTGCCATTTTGTATATGAAATGGAATGTGGTTCGAAGAACAGATGTTAAACCAGCAGGTATTGAGGAAGTCGGTAATTTCTTAAAACCTATAAAATCGCCAAAAGATGATGAATAAGACCATTACACAAATTTTGATCGTTCTTTTTGCAGTGTCTGTAGCTGGCGCTTTGTATTTGTCTAATAAGAATGAACAACAACGTGCACACCTTATAGCAAAAACCGTTTTATTAAAGCAGCAGGATGACAGTTTGGTCAAACTTAATCTGGAATTGGATCAGAATAAAAAGCATGTTGCTTTGTATAACGATACACTGATCGATTTGATTGATAAATTATCAGCAGAAAACCGACGTCTTGCTTTCGCATATAGTCGTATTTCAAACACGGCTCCAGATGTTCAGAAAATAAGTCAGAAATCGGTCTTAGTTGTTGGAAGGGCACAGCACTCAAAATACATGGTCACTCTTCACTCTGTGTTGGCTGACGACAAAGTGAGCCATGCGATTTTAAATACGTTGAAAAAGAAAGGATTTGGCGTGATTGAAGGTGTAAATCGTAAAATACGACAACCCTGGATGGCTCGTTCATCAACCATTTTATATTATTCTTCCGCAACAAAAAAGATAGCGGAAGAAATGGCTCGTGATCTAAGGCGTGTAACAGGGGTGTCTTTTCTCGTCCAATTGGGTTCAGGTTTAGGTGTTCGCAAAGGAGAGGATGAATGGACCTTGTTTGTCCATTATATCAACTCAAATGTAGTTTCACAACAATCAATGGACTAATGAAGATGTTTGGTTAATTACGAACCAATCTGCTCTCTTCATTAACATTGACTTCGGTCACACGTTGCAATAGTAAAGTCACCGTTTCAACGCATATTTTACACTGTAAAATACGATTTGCTCAGGTTTAAGAGTCTAAACATCTATCTCTTAATAGCTACTGCTTCACCAATTTCAACACAACCTGTGTGGATCCTTTCTGTAGTTGAACAAAGTACAAGCCGGGAATTAACTCGGTTAAGTCAAGGTTGAATGTTGAATTTTTAATGTTGAATTCCTGAAGGACTTTTCCATCTATTCCCACCAGTGTAACACGATCAAACGTATAACCCGATACGACAGTTACATAACTTTCCGCCGGGTTTGGAACCAATCGGGTAGATCGTTTTAACAGTTCGGAAATCGACGATGTACAGGTGTCTAACACAATCTTAATTTCGGCACGTGCAGAGCAACCATGTGAATCAATTGCTTCTACGACTAGTTTTTCCGCTTTGGTGACAACAAAAGCCGTTGCCGGATAACCCTGTATGCCTTTAGACCACCAGTACGATTTAAATCCGGTCGTGGCAATAGCCACCACACTATCTCCTTTGCAATACGGGCCTTTAGGATATAGATCAATACTTAACGATTTAGCCGAACCCTTACCAATGTAAATACTGTCACGACACTTGTTACCGTTGGCGTCTTTGAAGTCCAACCAATACCAACCGCTGTATTTTACCGTCAGTAATCGGCCCGTATTTCCCGTGTTCCATTTGTAGTCTTTGTACCCGTTTTTTGCTTCTAGAATGATCGAATCCCCTTTGCCACAAAGCACATTTTTGCGCCCGTATTCAATAATGTGAGGACACTTCTTGCACGTGTCTTTTACGATGATCTTAAATTCCACCCGAGATTCACAACCTGCGCTATCCACAGCCTCTAGAACCACATGTTTGGTTTGCGTCGGGTAAAGAATCACTCGATCGTATCGATGTCCGGTATTCCACCAGTAACTTTTAAACCCTCCCGTTGCTTCCAAAATCACTTTGTCTCCAGGACAAACTACGGCAGGATTTGGATTGCTGTATATTTTTAAAGCTTTCCCTCCTTTTCCAATGTACACGCTGTCTTTACAAACTTTTCCATGTTGAGTGGTCGCGGTAACCACATACCAGCCTTTTTTCTTCACCTTAATAATGCGGTCTTTCGATCCCGTATTCCAGACATAGGTTTTAAACCCACTTTTGGCTTCGAGCAATATGGAATCGTGGTCTCCACAAAGCACTTTTTTCTTGCCTAATTCAAGCAAACCGTCACAGTCGTCGCAATTTTTTACCGTGATCTTAATGTCCTCTTTATATACGCAGCCCTGAGAATCTACCGCTTCAACCAAATAACCCGTGGTTTGAGTTGGTTTAACCGTTATTTCTCTTGTTTTTGCCCCCGATGTCCATGCATAAGATTTGAAACCTTCTGATGCCTTAAGAACAATGGAGTCGCCTTTGCAAATTTCTTTGGTATTTGGCTTCGTGGTAATATAGAGTCTTGATTTGCTTCCGTGTATGACAATGGTATCGTAACAATAGTTTCCATTGCTGTCTTTTACCTTCAGGATATATGTGCCTGGAGACTTAATGGTTCGTATTCGGGTGGTAGGACCATCTTTCCATAGGTAACTCGTATATCCACTTTTTGCTTCAAGTACTACGGAGTCGCCGGTACCACACAACAAGCTGTCTGGCCATGCACCAATAAGGTTTGTGCAGCCTGAAGACGAGCCGCAGGGTTTAACAGTGTACTGAATTTTGGTCTCTTTGGTACAGCCATTGGAATCGACCGTTATCACGGTAATCTTTCCAGATGTGGTCGGTCGTAAAACGATTCGGTTGCCGGTGCTTTTATTACTCCAGCGAATCGACTTGAATTTATTGGCAATCTCAATAACGAATGAATCTCCTCTACATATCTGTTTATTTGACGGGTTGAAATGAAGTTTAGGTTGAATCGCATAAACGACGGTTACTTTTACCGAGTCGGAATGCACTTTCCCAGCCTTGTCTTTCGCGGTACAGATATATTTACCCGCCGATTTAACGGTAATTATGCGGGAAGTGGATTTCGTATTCCATTGGTAGGCCGTGAACCCAGAACTCGCTTCAAGTTTAATAGAATCGCCATGACAAAGGGTTATTTTGCCGGCTGGAGATATGCTAAATCCTTGAGCTAACGTAGCTGTAAATGAAATAAAGAAAAAGAGAATCAGTACGCCTAAACGCTTTGTATTTGTAGAGTGCATAACGAAAGATTTGATCAAACTTACATCGTAATTCAGTAATTAGTCTGATTTAGAAGTGTAAGGTTGCATCAAAAGGAGGTTTTTTTTGGACGGATTGTTGGGTTCCGATAGATTATATCGTTCGACCACCCCGAAGAACGCGTGTTATCCAAATAAGAACATCGTTAACTTCGTAAACTATGAGAAACCTGATTATAACAGTAATATTGGTTGCGGCGGCCTTTGGATGCTCAACAAAAACTCCTGAAGCAACAGAAAATATTTCGACTCAAGCAGATACAGTTATGGAATTTGACTCTGCACTCGCTCTGCAACTTGGGGCAGATCAATATGGCATGAAACAATACGTCATGGCTTTTTTGAAAAAAGGACCTAATCGAGATAGAAGCAAGGAACAAGCCGACAGTCTTCAGGCTGCTCATCTTGCCAATATTAAAAAAATGGCTGAAGCAGGTAAACTTGTTCTTGCCGGACCATTTATGAATGATGGAGAACTACGAGGGATTTACATCTTTAATGTCAAAACGGTCGAAGAAGCAGAGGCATTAACCAATTCGGATCCCGCCGTTCAGGCAGGGAGTCTGGTCATGGATTTAGTTCCCTGGTATGGAAGTGCTGCATTAATGCAGGTGAGCGACCTACATAAACACATTGCGAAAGTGAAGTTTTAGAATTCAGAAATCAGGCCATCCTAATTCTGTACGATTCGAAATCCGAAGTGATTATTTCCCCGGTTTTCAAAATCAGCTGCGCGCGCATACGTAAGTAAGGTTGCCGAGTGGTAATTCCATGAGCCACCCCTTCGAACACGTTTTGCATCTGATCCGGCTGTGGTGTTCAACGGGTTATTTGCTCCATCTGAGTAAAATGACGCACTGTAATAGTCCTGACACCATTCCCAAACATTACCCCCCATGTCGTATAAACCGTATGGGTTTGCAGGATATGAACCCACCGCTACGCTATGCCCAGTGGCATCGAGCACGCCTGGTGTGTCTCCATTGTAATTGGCTTTTTGGTCGCTTAGGCTACCGTCGTTTGTAGGATATTTTAGCTGTTGCCCACCTCTGGCAGCGCATTCCCACTGTGCTTCTGTAGGCAGACTAACTCCGTAATAGTTGGCAAAGGCATAGGCACCATACCAACGAACCCAATTTACGGGCCAGCTGGCTTTCGAATTGTCGAGTAATTCAAATTGACTATTCGATACATTAAAGGTAATCCAGCTTTTATTGTCAATGTGTTCTGCGTGTCCATCACTGGTGCATCCGCCAGTTTCTCCTAGTTGTAAAAAAATCTGACCTGCGTTTGGGGCATCTCCTGCTCCAAGAATCATGTTTTCCGTATAAATGCCGCACGGGTCGCTGGTTTGTTGTTCCGAAACAGTAACCCAACCGTCTGCATGTGCTGCGTTTAGAAAGTCAATATACTGTTGATTCGTTATTTCCTTTTCGGACATTTTAAAGGCCGATAAAGTCACGTTCACTTCTGGAGCGTCATTTTGATTAGTTGTTCCACCCATCGTAATTGTACCGGCGGGGATGTCCTTAAAATTGATACTACTGGACAACGTTTTGTCAACCACATTGTCTGATGAAACCGTGTCGTCGCTACACGATTGAGTTAAAATGACCAACCCGAATAACCCGACCAATAATCTTAATTTTTGCATATTAATATTCCTTTATTTCGCATTCAAACTTACAAATCTTCAAGCGCTTGTAGTACTAAAGATTTACGTCTCGAAGAAACCGGGACATAATTCCCATCATCGAGGTTTAAATGGCCGCCATCTGCTTTTACGAATTCAACGATGTGTTCGATATTGACCAAATGCGATTGATGTACCCGAATGAATCCGTTGTCGGACAACATCCCGTCAAATTCTTTTAAGGTACGGGTAACAAGTACTTTATTCCCGGACGTCAGGTGAAATCGGGTATAGTTTATATCGGATTCCAGACGAATAATATCGCTGAGTCTTACGACGTGAATCTTCTCCTGCGTGTTGAGAATGATCCGTTCCATTTTACCAATGTGTTTGCCAATATTCTCCTGGAGTAAGGCCAAACTCTGTGGACTGTCCTTCGTACCCTTTGCTTTTTCTACGGCTATCTTCAACTCATCTTGATTGATGGGTTTGAGTAGATAATCTACTGCTGAAAACTTGAAGGCTCGAAGCGCATGCTCATCACTTGCCGTTGTAAAAATGGTCTTAAATGGTTTTTGAGGCAGCATTTCCAACAGATCAAAGCCATCTCCATCGGGCATTTCGATGTCTAAAAACAAAATGTCCGGCGTATTTTTAGCTAGAAGCTTTACCCCTTTCATTACACCATCCGCTTCCCCGATGATTTCGATTTCAGGAGAAACTGAATTCAGGTCGGCGCGTAGAATCTTACGGGCATCTTCAATGTCATCAATGATAATAGCTGTGAATTTTTGCATGATTATTAAGACGAAGTTATACATCTTCATGAAAATCGTTTGAAATGGTCCTAAAACCCGTTAAAAAGCCTGATTTTTTTCCTGCTAACCGAATTGCTAAAAGTTAAAACCAAAAGCATATAGTACCTTTGTGCCAATGGCAAAGATTTCAATCAATTTAAACGGGGAGAAGACCGAAAAAAACACCGACTTTGTGGTTGGTATTGACTTGGGAACAACCAATAGCTTAGTGGCTATTATTGACCAAAATTCGGGTAACCCTGTGGCCATATCTGGAGGCGAAAAGTCGGACGTAATTACGCCGTCCATTGTTTATTTTAGGGAAGACGGAAACTTTGATGTTGGCGTTGAAGCTCGCGAAAAACTGACCTTGAATCCCGAAAAAACGGTGTACTCGGTTAAGCGTTTATTGGGGAAATCATACAAAGATGTTTCTGAATTTGAATCCTATTATGGGTACAAAATAATAGATGAAGACGCAGACAGTTTGGTCAAGATAAAACTTGGTAAGCGGTTCTTTTCTCCCATCGAACTTTCTGCTGAGATTCTAAAGGAATTAAAGAAAAAGGCAGAGGCGTTTCTAAACCGGGATATAAGCAAAGCGGTAATTACAGTCCCTGCATACTTTAATGATTCCCAAAGACAGGCTACCCGAGATGCGGGTAAACTTGCTGGGCTGGAAGTGCTTCGAATTGTAAATGAACCTACAGCAGCAAGCCTGGCATATGGAATTGGCCTGGATAAATCCAAGCCCAAAACGGTTGCTGTTTATGATTTGGGAGGTGGAACCTTCGATATCTCGATCTTACGGATTGAAGATGGCGTATTCGAGGTGTTGGCTACCAGTGGAAATACATTTCTGGGTGGGGACGATTTTGATAAGGCAATCGTTGACCATTGGATTGAACAGCATGCCTTGAAATCAAAAGACCTTTCCGCAATCGACCTGCAAAAACTTCGGCTTCTTGCAGAGGAAGCTAAAATACGCCTATCGAAAGAAGAAACATTTACATCAAGTTTTGACGGTAAATCGTTGAATATTAGTCGTATAGAATTTGAGCGTTTAATTGAACAACTGGTAAGTGAAACGATTACATGTAGTCGACAAGCCTTGTCTGATTCGGGCTTAAAAAAACGGGATATCGACGAAGTTGTTATGGTTGGTGGGTCGACTCGAGTTCCTCTCGTGTTACAACAGATATCCGAGTTCTTCCATGAAAGTAAGATGGAGAATAGTTTAGATCCGGATGCGATTGTTGCACTGGGTGCAGCCATTGAAGCTGATATTCTGGCCGGTAATCGCAGAGACCTCTTGTTATTAGATGTTACACCACTTTCTTTAGGTATTGAAACGTTGGGTGGTTTGATGGATATTATCATACCGCGTAATTCTAGAGTACCTTTTAAAGCTGGAAGGAACTATACAACCTCAATAGATGGACAGGTAAATTTAAAGATATCCGTTTATCAGGGTGAGCGCGATAAGGTGAGTGAAAACCGGAAACTGGCGGAATTTATCCTTAATGGAATTCCAGCTATGCCAGCTGGCCTACCCAAAATTGAAATCGCATTTATCCTGGATGCCGATGGAATATTAAAAGTACGTGCCAAGGAATTGCGCTCTGGAGTAGAGCAAACCATTGATGTTAAACCTCAGTATGGTCTGACCGATCAAGAAGTGGAAACGATGCTTTTGGACTCCATTCAAAATGCGCAAACCGATATGGACTATCGATCCTTACAAGAAGCCATTAATGAGTCTGAGTATTTGATTACGACTACAGAGAAATTTATCTCTACAAACCGACAGGATTTATTGGAATCCCAAATTCATGAAATTGAAGAGCTTGTCGCTAAGTTAAAGACATCTATTTCATCGAAAGACAAGAATGATATTCAACAGAAACAAGATGATTTGAATGCATATACCAAACCATATGCAGAAGAGATGATGGATAAGTCTATTGCACAGGCCCTCAAAGGAAAATCCATTGAATGAAAACGAAACTGATTTTTAAATCGTTAAGAAGTTATATGCGAATTGTAATTTTAATCGGGTGCTTAATGGTATCGTTAATATCAAACGCCCAACCGTTTCCGAAATCAAGTAAACACAGAGTTGGCATGACAGCTGGATTAAACTACAGTTGGATTACAGGTTCCGAGTTGGAAAACCCAAGGCCACGGACGTCCATTGTTTTAGGCGCAGCGTATCGGTACAAACAAAGTACCAATTTTCATTTCAGCGCAGAACTGAATACGTCGTTTAGAGGATCGAATTTTGATAACGGTTTGACAGATACGTATCACGCCATCAAGTTTATCTACCTCGATATGCCAATTAACGGGATGATTAATATGAGCGGGAAAGAAGAAAACCAATACCTAACTCTAGGGTTAGAACCTTCTTATTTATTAAAGTCTGAGATATACGTAAAACCGGACGATGTAAAGGCGCGATATCGCGATTTTGGTTTTACTAATTTTGACATAGGTGCCGTAGTAGGTTATCATTTCGATTTCTACTACTTCGGATTTCGGCCGAGCATACGCGTTGGCTTGCTTAATATTAACAACAACCTGGTTATGAAAGATGTTTTTCCGGAAACCGGTAAGAACGGGACCATCAAAAATGTAACCATCGACTTGAAACTTTATTTCTGATATGAAGAACTCAATTAAGCTTGTTATAGCCTTGTTTATGATTGTTGGTGCGGCCGTGTTGTTTTCCTCTACGGATTCGAAATCGGCTGTAAAGGAAAATAAAGACGAGTCTATTATGGCGTTTAGCGATGCCTATCGGATAGCCATGCCACCTATTCCTAAAACGATGACTTTTTGTGGTGAGTCGGTTCCTCTTGACAATTGGGATGTAAAACAGCGATTAGAACGAGAGGTGTTGAGCAATACATACTGGCAATCGAATATGATGTTGTTGCTTAAGCGAAGCGGAAGGTATTTCCCTATGATTGAAAAAATTCTTGAAGAAGAGGGCGTGCCTTCAGACTTTAAGTATTTGGCTGTAGCGGAAAGTGGATTAACTCAACCGATTTCTTCAGCAGGAGCCAGGGGAATGTGGCAGTTTATGAAATCGACAGGCATTGCGTATGGTTTGACCATTTCGAGTGAAATTGATGAGCGATATCATCTGGAAAAATCGACACGTGCCGCGTGTACTTATTTGAAAAAAGCAAAAGGCCAGCTGGGATCGTGGGCATTGGCTGCTGCAGCATACAATAGAGGGCTGCCAGGAATAAAAAGAGACCTGCACAAACAAAAGGTTAACCAGTACTATAGCCTGTATCTAAATACGGAAACAAGCCGATATGTGTTTCGAATTTTGGCCTTTAAACTCATCATGAGTAATCCTCAGAAATACGGATTTCAGTTGGAAGAAGAAGACTATTATCGACCAGTGCCGGTGGAAATGTTGTCAATTGATTCGACGATATGGAACCTACCTAATTTTGCCATACTTCACAAGACCGATTACAAAACCTTAAAACTGTTAAACCCATGGCTACGAGACGATCACTTAACGGTTAAGCCTGGCAAAGTGTATAAGGTTAACGTGCCTAAATAAATTCAATCTGGCTCCGGTTTACCATCCGGTAACGAACAAATTTGATGCGCCGCGTATACCACATTTTTGAATACTATGGTAGCCCTGGGCGGCTGCATATCGGATATCTTCAGGTCGTTTTCCGGCCACCCATGCGTCAAATATGTGATGTAATACATAGGCTTCAGGAGCCAGGAAATTGGTGGTAAACACCAAGGGGTATCCACCAGAAGTATTTATTTTATCCTTGAAATAGGAGTGGGAGACACAGGCGATTGCAATAGCATCTTTGCCAATACCATCTTCATTTTTTGGTGCCTCAACCCGTTCATCCATTAACCCATTATGGCCATTAAAAACCACTAAATCAATGGAGCTTTTTAAATAAATAATGGAATCCATGAAGGAAATAGAATCTGTCGACCTTCCAGCCAGTGCGTCGAAATAATCCGTTAAACAAGAAATCATACGATCACCCCGGTACCCATCAGCTATGAGTAGTACATTCTCGGTTACGTGTTTGAAAATAACACGTTCCAATATATCGGCATTTGGGTTGAGTATAGATGACACCAGATCCCAGGTTGAACTGCGATTAAAGTGGGTTTTTATTCCATAACCAGCACCCCAGTACAGGTTCGTTCGAAGATTTAGACCATCTCCAAGGGGTTTGTTTACGGGAACGATACCCTGGTGATCGTTGTCACATAAGGGCACAAAAATGTGTATGATTCTGGTGTGATTGTTGGCAATCTTGTCTTGAAGTTTTTGAGCGATTGAATCTCGGCTAAATTCACTAACCAAAGAATGCACTGATGGCGTATACTGTATAACGGTATCCCACTCAATTTCAGTCGGTTGACTCTCTTTAACGGACTGCGAGCAGCCGTGAAAAGTAAGGGAGATGAGGAATGTTAGTGTGGTAAACAGAATTCTCATGTAATTAAAACGTAAATCCAACTTCAGTATTTTGCAAAACCCTGTGTTTTTGGCTTTTATTTGCAGAAGGAATTTGGGTGTGTGAAATGACGTGTGGGAATATTCCGTCAATTTAGTACAAGACTGTCGGTTATATCTATTTCAATCGACCAGTTATAGTGAAAAAAGAATACATAGATGAAACAAGTTTTAGGTGTTTTAGCAATCTTATTTATCGGTTTTCAATCCTTCGGACAGGACAAAGGGGTTTTTTCTGGAAACTTTCAGAGTAATTTTTCGGTCTTTGTGCTAGACAGTAGTATTGGGGCCTTCGAATCTCCACAATATACCAGTCAAATTAGTTCGGCAGAAGCATGGATGTTTACCAATTACCAACTCAAAGGGTTCAACGTATCCGCTCGGTATGACTTATTTAATAACAGTAACTTATTAAACCCAACAGGTTCCTTTTCTGGACATGGGTTAGGTTTTTGGCAAATTAAAAAGTCGATCGATAAATTGACGTTGATGGTGGGCTCGTTTTACGATCAGTTTGGTTCAGGTATGGTGTTTAGAGCGTATGAAAACAGATTAATTGGAATCGATTATGCGGTTGAAGGGGTACATGCGAAATATGAATTTTCGGATGACTTTTTTATGAAAGCATTTACTGGGAACCAAAAAGGGTCGGGTGCGCAAGGCAACCGATTTGGTACAACCAGCGAAATTGTAAAAGGGTTAAACACGGAGCGAATATTTCGATTTGAAAAGAAGAAAAAGATGCTCTTAACCCTGGGTGCCAGTGTTTTTAACCGGACTCTCACTCAAAATACCATGAACGAGTTGAGAACAGAGATAAATGGATATGACCTGCCCGATAGGTTCGCTCCCAGGTATAATGTTTATACCTACAATGGATATATGACCGCCAACTTCAAGGACTTGGCAGTTTCTTTCGAACACAATAGAAAGACAGAGGAAGCGGCTCGTGGCACAGATGGTCAATTAAGGCTATTGCCTGGAACGATCAACCTCGGAACAATAAGTTATTCGAAGAAAAAATTAGGGAAGAATAAGAAATCGGGTTTTGGATTTAACGCCCAATACAGAAGAATTGAAAACTTTCAATTGAGGGCAAGCCCTAACGACTTATTACTGGATGGTTTGTTAACCTACCAGCCGTCATTAACTCGTCAGGCATCGTACCGGCTTTTAGCCAGATACAATGCGCCAGCTCAAGATTATGGCGAAGAAGGGGTTCAAGCGAGTTTAGTATGGACCATTAAAAAAGGGAGAACCTTGTACCTAAATTACTCCAATGTAACAACGTTAGATGGCGACCACCTGTATAGAGAATACTTCACGAACTATGAGCACAAGTTCAGTAAAATATTTAAAGGTAAAATAGGTATACAGTCTATTTTTTACAATCAACAGGTCTATGAAAGCAAGGATACATCCTACCACGATGTAAATACGATCACACCATTTATGGAGATGACCTATAAACTCAGTCGACGTAATTCTCTACGCATGGAAACGCAATATCTTATGACTGAAGAAGACCTGGGAAGTTTCTTAAATGCCATTATAGAATTGAACATGTCTCCCCATTATTCGTTCGCAATATCTGATATGGTCAATGTGAGCCCGGTTCGACATGGAGATACGAAGATCAGCGATAAAGTAGTTCATTATTGGTCTGTGTTTGCCAAATATAACATTCATACCACATCGTTTACTATGGCTTATGTTAGACAGGTTGCGGGTGTAAACTGTACAGGTGGTATCTGTCGTATTGAACCGGCGTTTAGTGGTGTCCGATTTACGTTAACCACGAATTTCTAATTCCTCAGAAATTTTCTATTATGCAATATGATGTGGCTATAGTGGGTGGAGGAATTGTTGGGTTAGCAACAGCGCTTCAAATTTTAAATGGGCAACCCGACACTAAACTGGTTATTCTGGAGAAGGAAGACGGGGAAGCCCAACATCAAACAGGCCATAATAGCGGTGTAATTCACTCAGGGCTTTACTATAAACCCGGATCATTAAAGGCCAGTAATTGCATCAATGGATATAAGCTCTTACTCGATTTTGCTCAAAAGAATGACATAGATTACGACCTATGTGGTAAGGTGGTAGTTGCCACCAATGAAAGTGAATTGCAGGAACTGGATAAGTTGTATAAACGCGGAGGCGAAAATGGATTGACGGGGTTAAAAATGATCGATTCTGATGAGCTTAAGGAATATGAACCTCACGTGGTAGGAATCAAAGCCCTGGTTGTGCCACAAACCGGAATTATTGATTACAAACAAGTCGCTAAAAAGTATCTGGAGAATATTATTTCGGTTGGAGGAGAGATTAAGTTCAATTATCGGGTAGAAGGTTTAGCTAAAAATCAGAATGTCTGGGTGGTTCGCAGCCACAATGAACAGGTAGAAGCAAAGTGCATCATCAATTGTGCTGGACTTTATTCAGATAAGGTAGCAGGTTTAAGTGAGAAAATTGATACAAAGATCATCCCTTTTAGAGGGGAGTACTTTATGCTAAAAGATTCGTCTCAACACCTGGTTAAGAATTTAATTTATCCGGTTCCAGATCCGAATTTTCCTTTTTTAGGTGTTCATTTTACGCGAATGATGAGCGGCCATATTGAAGCCGGTCCGAACGCAGTTTTAGCTTTTAGAAGAGAGGGTTATACCAAGAGCGACATCCATTTAGGGGAATTGTTTGAAAGTTTAATGTGGCCAGGTTTCCAAAAAGTTGCGAAGAAATATTGGCGAACAGGTATTGGAGAAATGTATCGTTCGTTTTCTAAAAAGGCATTTACCAAAGCCCTCCAAAAACTTATTCCTGAAATAACGCAAGATGACTTGGTGACTGCAGAGGCGGGTGTTCGTGCACAGGCTTGTGACCGAACAGGTGGCCTTCTCGATGATTTTAAGATTATTGAACGTTCAGACGCAATTCACGTTTTGAATGCCCCAAGTCCAGCGGCTACTTCTAGTTTGTCTATCGGTCAATCCATTGCCAGTCTATATCTGACTAAGTAACACTGATTTAGTTGAGGATTTTTAGCCGTCGAAAATCGATTCGAATGATGTTTGGATAGTTTGGTGAGTATACGATGGGGACTGTTTGACGGTCTTGAATACGACCATATTCATCTTTCGAAATTAGAGCATCGGCCTTATGAACAACACCATTTTCATCTTTGTAACTAATGGTTGCCTCATAAGACGTGCTGGTTTTTCCGGGTAAAAAGAACTTGCTGGTGACCATGCCACTAGTTGGTAATCCGTTATTCGACAATTCGTTGCCTTCAAAATGACTTACCTTGTAAATCAGGGTAAACCCAAAAGCGAATAGGCTCAGAATGGCAAGAAACCCTTTAAATGAATTGAGCGCATCTCTTGATTTTTTTGAACTACCCCGAGTTTTCATGGAAAATAAAAACGACCCGATGGATAAGGAAAAGGCGAGACCCCCTACTGTAGCCAATAGAAACTTCCAATTGCTCAAAAAGGAAATTGGGATGAGTTCGAAAAAAAGAATGACAATAAGGGAACTAATCCCTAAGGAGATGATCGTTTTTCTCGGTTTATGGAATACGTTGAACATAAAATATGGTGGCCAAAAATATCGAAAGACGCCATAGTAACAAAAATTAAGTCGGATGTAACGAAACGCCTTTTAATATTGTCTTAAGACTAGAATCCAAATTTGACGGAGAAGGAAATAGTACGAGGGTGCCGCCGAGGAAAGCGAATTTATCAAAAAGCGCTGTACGATAGGTATGCACCCAAATTACTTGGAATTTGTTTTCGTTATTTCCCGGATGAGGTTAGGGCCAATGATTTATTGCAGGAAGTATTTATCCGAATATTCGAAAAGATTGCATCATTTCGGGAAGAAGGTAGCCTTGAAGGTTGGGTGAAACGGATAACCGTCAATTTGGCAATTAATGAGATAAGGAAACAAAAGAGGCGGTTTGATGAGGTTTCTCTAGATGAATCTATAGACGTTGCCGGTGTCCTACAAGACGATGCCGCAGATTTGTTGAGGATTATTAGTGAGTTGCCAGACGGATACAGGGAAATATTCAATTTACACGCCATTGAAGGGTACAAATTCAAGGAAATTGGAAAAATCCTATCGATGAGTGAAGTCAATGTTCGAGTTCGTTACCATCGGGCAAGAAAAAAACTTCACAGACAGTTACAACAGCATTTTTTGAATTAAAAAATGGAAGATTACGTAAAAAATACCGCAGAAGAAATTCGGAAGAATCCCAAAAAAGAAACTTGGGAGAATATTGATCGTGCGTTGTCAAAAAGTAAACGCAGAGGTCTGTGGTTTCTTTTGATTGCATTTTTTGCACTCGCTGGAGGGTCGGTTTTGTTTTATTACCAGAACAATTCAATTAAGGAGGACGCAAGCACACAAGAAGTTCAGATGGAATCGAAAGAACTGAGTACAAAAAGAATAGAAATTGAACCGATTGACTTAACGGATGAACCCATAGGTACTGTTGAATCAACGTTAGATTATTCTCTTGCATTAAATCAAAATCTAAATTTGGCTAATCATAAAAGGAATGGAGAACACGCTGTAAAACCGGTTACCGCCCAAAACCAGCCAAATGAGATGAATCCCATCTCTAGTGCCACATCAGGGGAACCAGATCAAGAAACCAAAAGGCAAATAAACCAGACGCCTTCAGAGTCCGTTTTGCTAGATTTAACCGATGCAAGACAGGAAGGGTCTTTGAACGAGTTGCTTGATGAGAACAGCCTTGATACAATCAGACACATAGAAATCATAGTTCCAATTATGCCTGTTGAACCCAAGTGGAAGATGTATGCATTTGGAGGTATGGGAAGAACATTTTATCACAGTTCAGAACGCACGGAGATTCTTGTTTCATCAACTCCCGTTTCGTCGTTTCCAAAGAAAGTCCAGACATTTGAGTACAGGGAAAATACCGACGTTCCTGGTTTGGGAATCAATGCTGGCTTGCGTATAGAACGAAGGCTGTCTAAAAGGCTGTCTGTCGGATTTGGATTTAATTACGGATCTTATCAATGGAGTTCTACCGTAGGGTTGGAGAAAACCAGATATATATATCCGGATGCTGTGTATTTGGTTGACACGGTTCAAGATGGTTCAGGAATAGCGCAAATCCTTCAATGGGAATTAGAAAAGGATGAAAATGGGTATGTTTATGGTAATAGCAATAAAATTACAAGTAAACTGAACTATTTATCACTTCCAGTATATGCTAAATGGAATATCAAAAAAAGCAAACGCTACTCATTTTCTGCCACTGCTGGGGTTTCTCCAAGTCTCTTGACCAGGGCGAACGTGTTGACCTACAACACCTATATAAAAAGCTATATTCTAACGCATCAACGAGCAAATACCTTGCGTAAAGGAGGATTTGAGTTTAATGGAAGTGTGGCGATTGAGTATGCCATAAATAAGCAATTTGGTTTATTAATTGAACCTATCTTTAAGTGGCAAATCCGATCCTTTCTACACGAATCAGAAGTGGCTATTCCGAATAATCCCAAGGCCTATTACACAGGAGCTAACCTGGGAGTGTCCTACACGTTTAAAGCCAATTAAGGCAACGTTTCAAAAACGGAACACAGAATTATTTCCGTACCCAATGTAACGAACGCACTGTAGGTATTGTCTTCTTATTGAAAACAAAAATCCAATGAAAGTAAAAGTAAATTCAAATATGAAAAGGGTGTATCTATCCTGGGTTGCATTATTAGGCCTACTGGTTCTATATGGGGGTTGTAAAGATGATGGGGATTTAAACTGCGGAATATCGTGCGATAACCTCGGTGTTGTTGTTTACCTGGGAGATGAAGGATGTGTTATTGATGAAGACAGCGCGAAACTGGGAATTCTTGACAAGGACGGTAATTTGTATGCCGTAGTTTATGATGATACAGGTTTGTTTGAGACCCTGGAATTAAACGATGAATTGAAATTTGGGTTTCAAAAGACCGAACCTTGCGAGTTTGATGTGAGCGGAAAAGGTGCCATTCAAATTACATGTATTCGATTGCTCTGTGCAACGGTTTGGACGAACCCATGTGAGAAGAGTGAGGCATTACCGTATAAACAATATCAAGATTTAACAAGGCCTTCGTACCGTATTTCTAACCTCAAAATGGAAGGGACTGCCGTCAAATTTAACGTGATTTATAGTGGATGTGATGCAACTGTAAATATGGAGCTGGTCATAACAGAATTGCCAACTATGGGGCCTATTTCTAACTTTGTGTGTAAGCTGGATTATGAAGAAACTAGCTGTAAGATGTTGGTAACCAGAGAAATATGTTTCAATTTGGGAGATTTGTCGGGTCGTGGGCACCTGTTTATTGAAACAGAAGACGGTGCTGTAAAAATCACAGATGGGAATTCGTCAAGTACTGTCCAAACTGTGGATGCCGAAATCGAATGGACCGGGTCAAGAGATTTAGATGGTTGTGGCTACATGATCCATGTTAGTGATTCAACCTATAAACCAAGCGATGAAGAGCGTATTGATGCCAACTTTAAAAAAACGTTTGACACAACTCCAATTCGTCTGACCTACGAAAAGTTGAATTGTACTACCCCAGGTTGTTTTGGAGGTAATCCAGTCCGTTATACAACATTGAAAGTCTATGGAATCGAAGCCCTTTAGGTGCTTCGTAAATATGGACTATAAGGGCTTCATCGAAGCCCTTTTTTGTTACAATTAAGCACAAACGATGAGTCATCAATTGAGAAATAGACCGTTTTTTTGATGTGTTCTTGCCCCATCTATTTGTGTTAAAACAACGTGGATTTCGCGGCATTAAAAAGAAGCTATTTCGAGTGAATAAAACGTTGGAGGTTTGTTTACCTTTGCCGCCATCTTATGCTCGAGAAGTTAGAATCCATTTATCAACGATATTTACAGGTTGAAACTCAATTGAGTGACCCAGATATATTTTCTGACGTCAAAAGATTCAATGCGTTAAATCGAGAATACGGCGATTTGAAAGAAATCGTAGCCATTTATCATAAATATAAAAAGCTGGTCATTAACCTTGATGAGGCGAAAGGCATTCTAAAGAATGAATCGGATGCTGAGCTTAAGGAAATGGCCAAAATGGAGCTTGACGAACTTTCAGGGCTAAAAGAGCCGATGGAAGAAAAGATCAAGTTCTTACTTATTCCTAAAGACCCAGACGATAACAAAAATGCGATTGTTGAAATTCGTTCCGGTATCGGTGGAGATGAAGCGAGCATATTTGCAGGAGACCTATACCGAATGTATGAGCGGTTTTGCCAGAACAAAAAATGGAAAACCGAAGTGATTGAATTGATGGAGGGTAGCGCAGGAGGTTTTAATAAGATTGTTTTTGAAGTTACGGGAGAAAATGTATATGGCATTCTGAAATTTGAGAGTGGTGTACACCGTGTTCAACGCGTACCGAATACTGAATCTCAGGGTAGGGTTCATACCAGTGCAGCAACAGTTGCCGTTTTACCAGAAGCCGAAGAGGTAGACGTCGATTTGAACATGGGCGATGTACGAAGAGATACTTTTCGAGCGTCTGGAGCAGGGGGACAACACGTAAACAAAACGGAATCTGCTATTCGTCTTACACATCTTCCCACAGGAATTGTTGTTGAATGTCAGGACGGAAGATCGCAGCACCAAAATTATGATAAAGCGTTGACCGTTTTAAGAACACGGATTTACGAACGCGAATTGGCAGCACGCAATCAAAAAATAGCTGCAGAAAGACGTTCACTGGTCTCTACCGGAGATCGTTCAGCAAAAATAAGAACCTATAACTTTCCTCAAAGCCGAATGACAGATCATCGTATTGGACTAACCACGTATAATTTGTCCGAAATCTTGGGAGGCGAGATTCAAGATATTATCGACCAACTTCAAATAGCCGAGAACACAGAAAAACTAAAAGCAGGTGGTATAGAAGACTAACTGTTTATAATTTGTTTGTACTAAAGAAATATCTGCTTCACACACCGTTCATCAGCAAAGTATATTTGTCCTATCCAATCCGCATAAATACTTCTTCAAATTCAGAAATAGAATGAGATTTAAAGCATTAGAAATTGCCCAATCCCGTAAACCAATCAAGGTAACGCACGATTTCTCCTCCGTTCAAGAAATGTACGCTTGCAACGTCTTTAATGACGAGTCGATGCAAGCCAACCTTGACAAAGACACCTACAAATCACTTAAAGCATCCATAAAGGATGGTACTAAAATCAGTCGGGAAACAGCTTCTCAGATTGCGCTTGGTATGAAAGCGTGGGCTATGGACAGAGGGGTAACCCATTATACCCACTGGTTTCAACCGTTAACAGGAACGACGGCAGAAAAGCACGATTCTTTTTTCGAACCAGATGGAGAGAGAGCAGTTTCTAAATTCAGCGGAAATGCCTTGGTTCAACAAGAACCAGACGCGTCAAGTTTGCCAAGTGGTGGACTAAGAAATACGTTTGAAGCGAGAGGATATACAGCATGGGACCCGTCTTCACCGGCATTTATATATGAAAACACAAGTGGTAAAACCTTGTGTATACCCACCGTATTCGTTTCGTATACAGGGGAAGCTCTTGATTATAAAGCACCGTTGCTTAAATCCATCAGTTTATTGGGAACAGCAGCCAAAGACGTATGTAGCTACTTTTATTCCGATGTAAAGAGCGTATCCGCTTCGTTAGGTGTGGAACAAGAATATTTTTTGGTAGACAAAGCGTTGTTTAATCAACGTCCAGATTTGGTTATGTGTGGAAGAACCTTATTTGGGTTGTCGGCCGCTAAGAATCAACAAATGGATGATCATTACTTTGGTTCGATTCCGGATCGGGTATTCAATTACATGGTTGAATTTGAGACCGAAGCGTTGAAACTTGGAATTCCGGTACGAACTCGTCACAATGAAGTGGCTCCTGGTCAATATGAATGTGCCCCACAGTATGAAGAAATCAACTTAGCTGTAGATCACAATCAATTGCTGATGGACTTGATGGACGAAGTTGGTAATCGACATGGATTTAAGGTTTTATTTCATGAAAAACCATTTGGTGGTATGAACGGAAGTGGGAAACACAACAACTGGTCGTTGTTGACTGATACAGGTATTAACCTGTTGTCGCCAGGTAACAACCCATTGTCGAGTTTGAGTTTCCTAACGTTTTTTGTTAATACAATAAAGGCGTTTCACGATCACGCAGATTTACTAAGAGCAAGTATTGCTTCTGCGTCAAACGATCATCGATTGGGGGCAAATGAAGCACCACCAGCTATCATGTCTATTTTTATTGGTTCAACGTTAACGAATGTCTTAAAAGACCTGGAAAATAATGTGAAAGCCAAAAAGGGCAAAACCGCAGATAAAACGATATCAATTGCTCAGATCCCGGAAATACTGGTCGACAACACAGATAGAAACCGAACGTCTCCATTTGCGTTTACAGGAAATAAATTTGAATTGAGAGCCGTTGGCTCGTCCAAAAGTTGCGCTTCGCCAATGATGGTGCTGAATACTGCTGTGGCTAATCAACTTATGGAGTTCAAACAGGAAGTAGATGCGCTCATCAAAGACAAAAAGGTAAAGAAAAATGACGCTATCTTGTCTGTGCTGAAAGGCTATCTAAAATCATCTAAGCGGGTCTTATTTGAAGGGAATGGATACGGCGAAGAATGGGTAAAAGAAGCAGAAAAGAGAGGTTTGTCTAATCTTAGGGATACGCCATCAGCATTAACGGCATATGCGAGTGATAAAACCATTAAGATGATGGGTGACCTGGGAATTTTTACCAAAGAAGAATTGAAGGCTCGATACCATGTTGAATTGGAAGATTACGTTAAGAAGGTTCAAATTGAAGGCCGTATCATTGTTGATATGACGTACACGTTTATCATGCCAGCAGCTATTAAGTATCAAAAGATTTTGGCGGATAACGTAGTTGCCTTGAAGAATGCTGGGATGTCAAAATCTCAAATCGAGGGACCAATGCACGTGTTGGAGGAAATTTCTGGTCATATTAACTTGCTCAAATCGAAAGTTGACGAAATGGTGGAAGCTAGACGGAAGGCCAACAAAATAAAAGATGTAGTGAAACAAGCAAAGACCTACAGCAATAAAGTGAATTCGGAGTTTGAATCAATCAGGTACCATGCCGACAAGCTAGAACGATTGGTAGATGACTCCCTTTGGACGATTCCAAAATACAGAGAATTGTTACACATCAAATAGAGGATAAATCACATCATTTATATACAAGCCTTTCTGAGAAAATCAGAGGGGCTTTTTTTTGACTCACCCAACCCTTTGTATCCCTTGTGCGTCAAGCAATTGATAAAAGTTAGTTATAACCAAATTCGCTTTTTCATTTCAAGAAACTTTATTTGGAAATGGGATGAAATATGTTGATTTTTGGCAATTAGTACTATTCGATAAATACGTTTGAAAATGAATCGTTGGAACAGAATTTTAGCCCTTTGGGCGTTTGCAATTTCGCTTATACTTACGGGTTGTAAAGCAAGCTTGTCTGAAGCAAACAAAAACTATGACTTGCACCAATATGCTGTGGCTGCAGACATGTACGAACAGGTCATTAAGGATCCGGAGTTAACCAAGGAACAAAAGCAGGATATTGCTTTTAAAGCTGGTGAAGCCTACCGACACAATCACAACAGTAAGCGAGCACTAAAAATGTATGCCAAAGCGATTAAATACGGTCGCAAAGATGCATTGGCAGTCATTCGAGAAGCTGAAATGTACATGGAGCAAGGTATTTATACTGAAGCCCTCACCAAATTAAAGGCCTATAAAAAGGCAAATCCGGGAGACCCAGTAGTCGACAAGCGAATTGCTGGATGCGAACTTGCCCTAAAATGTGGTGACAAAAAAACGAGATACATCATTGAGAATTTCAAGATAGCTAATAAGTCAAAAGTGGACGATATGGTGCCACGGTATGCGGATCGAAAGCATAAAACGATCATGTTTACTTCTGACCGGGAAGATGGTGCCAGCAACAAACAATTCAAATGGACTGGAAGAAGATATGGTGATTTCTGGCAAGTCGAATTAAAAGGACGGAGAGGGAAACTAAAGTGGAGCACACCTGTTTTTGTTGAAGGTTTTACGGAATTCTTTGATGGGGCAGCAGCGGTTGATGCTCGATATTCAACTATGTACTTTACACAATGTAATGGACTTGAAGGAAAGGATACCACCTGTAAGATTTATCAGGCTAAGAAAAGAGGAAATGCCTGGGAAGTAAATCCAGAGCCATTGCCTTTCTGCGGAGATACCTACGATTGCGGTCATCCAGCCTTGTCTCCAGATGGAACGAAGCTCTATTTTGTGAGCGACATGGAAGGTAGTTACCAGGATGAAGGAAAAGAACCGAGAGAACGTACCAGTGATTTATATGTAGTGAATTATGTTCGAAGAGGTAAAACCTGGGGTGAGCCGATTAACCTTGGACCTACGATCAATACCACTGGAGATGAAAAGTTCCCCTACGTGCATGAAGACGGTACCCTTTATTTCTCTTCCGATGGACATGTGACTCTTGGGGGTATGGATATAATGCATACCACGCAATTGAGCGAAAGCCCTACAGACTGGGAAGACCCAATTAATATGGGTTGTCCGGTCAATTCAAAAGGAGACGATTTTGGTATTATGCTCGATAAAGATAAAGAGCATGGATTCTTTTCATCCGATCGAAGCAGAGGAGATGATGATATTTATGAGTTTACAATGACTCCTATTATTCTTTTACTCTCTGGTACCGTAACCGATTGTGATAACACACTTCCATTGGAGAAGGTATTGGTAGAGATTAGTAATGATCAGGACTCAACTAAAATAAAATTGTATACCGACACCAGAGGGTTCTACGAAACACCCTTGAAACTAGGTGTTAACTACGAAATTAGAGTGTCGAAAAGAGAAGATTACTTTTACGATGCGAAGCCAAAAACAGTGTCTACAGTAGGGTTAGATCAGAGCGCCTCATATATAAAGGATTTCTGTCTCAAAAATCAGTGTAACGATGTATTCGTTTTACCGATCTACTACGGTTTAGACAGTGCCTTCCTTAGATCTGAGAGTAGACGTGTATTGGACGGGCTGATCTCAACGTTGAAGCAATATCCTAAGATGAGTGTTGAACTTGGATCGCATACAGATTGTAGGGCATCTTTCGAGTACAACAGAGAACTTTCTCAACGACGAGCAGATTCGGCGGTTGCCTATATTCTTAAAAGTGGTATCAATCCGTTCCGATTGGAAGCAAGGGGTTACGGAGAGTCACAGCTCACCAACCATTGTGCGTGTGAAGGGACTGAAGTCGTGCCTTGTACCGAAGAAGAACATCAAGAAAACAGACGTACAACAGTAAAAGTTGTGAACTGTAAATACGTGTTTAAATGGAGTAATCCTGAAGTACAGGATACGAATCGAATTGCGATGGGTGATTCGGTTATCTATAGTAAGGTAATCATTCAGGCACGAAAAGACTACATTAAGAACCACGGAAGCGAGTACGAGAAAGTTGCTAAAAAAATTGAATCAGATCGAAAAGAAGCTGAAGACAAAGCAGAGAAACTTAGATTGGCTGCGTTGTACGACGTTATTCCAGTAGTTCAGAATAGAGATAAATTTTACCTCACAGGAAGTGTAGGGCGTAAGCGGCTCAAATTGCTGTACGACCCAGATGGTTCACGTGTGGAGATTCCACAAAATACGGTCGAGCTTCTATTAAAAGCAGGAACACTTTCAGTATCTGACTTCTCTGATGGGAATAAGAAAATTAAATTAAAAGACGGTACGAAGTTGACCAGTACGTCCTTTAAAATTAAGGAACTTAAATTGGATGGAGTGACTCTAACACGAGTACGTTGTAAAATGGTGGATATTGGGAAGCCAACCAAGATTGGTGAGGGACTATTTTTGAGAAAGTACATTAATGCAGAAATTAAAGATGGCAAACTGTACCTGACCAAAGACCCACAGGATTAAAAAAATAGAATCGATTTATAGAAGCCCATTCGTTGAAAGACGAATGGGCTTTTTTTATGGTCTGACGCGTAAGAATAGTCAAAAATGGCACTGTTGAAATTTCGTAATCCAGCGTATCTTTGCACTATAAATTCAGTTCATGAGTCGGTATTCAAAGCGCGGTGTAAGTTCTAAGAAAGAAGATGTGCATAAGGCCATATCTAATTTAGATAAAGGGTTATATCCAAATGCATTTTGCAAAATAATTCCAGATTATTTGGGAGGCGATGATGCCTATTGTAACATTATGCACGCGGATGGTGCAGGAACAAAGTCATCCCTGGCTTATGTATATTGGAAGGAAACAGGGGATTTAAGCGTTTGGAAGGGCATTGCCCAGGATGCCATTGTAATGAACCTTGATGATCTCTTGTGTGTTGGGGTAACGGACAATTTTCTATTGAGCTCTACCATAGGTCGAAACAAAAACAAGGTTCCCGGTGAGGTGATTTCAGCCATCATTAATGGGACCAATTCCTTTATTGAAGAAATGGCTGAACACGGCATATCCATTATTCAAACTGGTGGGGAAACGGCTGACGTTGGAGATCTTGTAAGAACCATTATCGTAGACAGTACGGTAACAGCAAGAGCCAAGAGAAATGACATTATCGAAAACAACATAAAGTCGGACGACGTAATTGTTGGTTTGGCTTCACATGGTCAGGCCAATTACGAGACGTTTTATAACGCCGGTATGGGCAGTAATGGACTTACCTCTGCAAGACATGATATTTTTAAGTCGGATTATAGAAGTAAATATCCGGAGAGTTTTGATCCGCAAATCGATGTTGACCTGACTTATTCAGGGTCGTTCGGTTTGACCGATACGGTGACAGATATGCCTGTAGATATGGGAAAAGCTGTCCTGTCTCCGACGCGTACATATGCGCCTGTGATGCATAAAATACTGTCGGAATATAGAAGTGAGATTAATGGTGTGGTACACTGCTCAGGTGGTGCTCAAACCAAGGTATTGAGGTTTATTAAGAACACCCGGGTAATCAAAGACAACCTGATGCCGATACCACCTTTGTTTAACTATATCCAACAACAATCAGGAAGCGATATGCGTGAAATGATGGAAGTGTTTAACATGGGACATCGATTGGAGTTGTATATGAATGAAAATAGGGCCCACGAGGTGATCGATTTGGTTAAAGGCTTTGGTATTGACGCTCAAATTATTGGTCGTTGTGAACCTACCGAGGGCCAAAAACTTGACATCACACATGGTGGGGAGACAGTAAATTGGGACTTTTCAGAATAACGTGGAAACGGCAAAAACCATATTGAAAGACATTCGGGATATCTCTTTGGAGGAGTTGACCGAAACACTAGTCGAATGGGGTGAAAAACCATTTCGGGCAAAGCAGGTCAATGAATGGCTCTGGAAAAAGAACGCCAGATCGTTTGAGGCCATGACCAATATATCAACGTCACTTCGAGAGAAGTTGACCAACCAGTTTAGTTTCCATACGATTCAGGCAGACCTGATCCAGAAGAGCAACGACGGAACCATAAAAATTGGATTTCGCACGATGGAAATTTGGTAGAAGGTGTGTTGATTCCCACAGCTAAGCGAATGACGGCCTGTGTATCGAGTCAGGTGGGTTGTAGTTTGAGTTGTACGTTTTGTGCAACAGGATACCTAAAACGCACTCGGAACCTTAAACACTATGAGGTTTTTGACCAGGTGGCCATTATTAATGAAATGGCGGTCGAGAATTACAATATCCCCTTGTCAAATATTGTATTTATGGGCATGGGAGAGCCGTTGTTGAATTACAATGAGGTTCTTAAAGGTATTGGCAACATAACATCGCCAGAGGGCATGGGAATGTCGCCTAGCCGGATTACATTGAGTACGGCAGGCATTGCCAAAATGATTCGCAAAATGGCCGACGACGGTGTACGCTTTAACCTGGCCTTGTCGCTTCATGCGGCCACCAATGAAAAGCGGTCTAAGATCATGCCTATTAACGATTCGAATAGCCTTGAAGACCTGACCGAAGCGTTGAACTACTTCTATAAGGAAACCGGGTCGCGAATAACCCTGGAATATTGTGTGATCAGTGATGTGAACGATCAAATCGAAGATGCAAACGAATTGGCGGATTTTGCGCGAAACATCGTTTGTAAGATTAACCTAATTGAATACAATCCGATCGAAAACGCTGAATATCTGGGTTCGTCGGGGAATAATATTGACCGATTTGCGAAACATCTGGAGAGCAAACGACTTATTGTCAATGTACGACGAAGTAGAGGCAAAGACATCGATGCGGCATGTGGTCAGTTGGCCAATAAGAACTAACTTCTTTCTGTTCTTATTTCTTTCGTCTCCAAGGTCAACAACTGGGTAATTTCATATTGATTTAAAAAGAGGGTAACCGAATCGAGAGATCATTTTTCCCCATTCAATGGGAACTGTCGGATCAACCTGTAGCCTCCATAAAATCGTAAAGGAATATAATATTGTACATGTAAGTTGGTGCTAGGCTGCACCTACACCCATGCCGCTTAACTGCTTGAGCATTTCCTTAACCGTTTCTTCTATACCGTAGTCATTATGCCAATTCCAATCGGTTCGAGCCGCAGAATCGTCAATGCTTTGAGGCCAGCTTTCCGCTATTTTTTGACGTCCGTCAATGTCATAATCAATCCGAAAACCAGGATGTTGCCTCTCAATTTCGTTGGCTAACGTTTTGGGGTCAAAACTCATACCAGACAGGTTGTACGAACTTCTAATTTTGACCAAATCAGACGATGCTTCAGTAATGTCAATCGTTGCTTTTATAGCGTCGTCCATAAACATCATGGGCAAGGCTGTATCCTCCTTCAGAAAGCACGTATATTCATTTCTGATCAATGCCTGATGGAAGATGTCGACGGCGTAATCGGTGGTACCACCTCCAGGTAATGCCTTCCATCCGATCAAGCCGGGATACCGAATGCTTCGAACGTCTAAATTGAACTTATTGAAATAATATTCACAGAACCGTTCTCCAGCCAGTTTTGAAATCCCATATATGGTGTTGGGATCCATTACACAGTGCTGTGGTGTATTCATTCTGGGGGTGGTTGGACCAAAAACAGCGATCGAACTTGGCCAAAAAATTCGTTTAACACCGTGCTCCAAACAAGCATCAAATATGGAGAACATGCCTTCCATATTTAAATCCCATCCCTTTCTGGGGAATTTCTCAGCGGTAGCACTAAGCATGGCAGCCAGGTGATAAACTACAGTCGGCTTATGGGTGGAAAAAACAGATTTAATGGCTTCTTTGTCCAGTACATTTAGGTTCTCATAAGGGCCAAGGTCTAGTTTCGATTCATCAGCCGGTTTAATGTCTGAACACACTACATTTAGTTTTCCGTAGACGGATCGCAGTTTAGCGGCAAGGTCTGTTCCAACTTGTCCTTCTGATCCGAGTATGAGAATTTTTTCTGCCATTATTTATGCTTAAATCGGGTTCAAAATAAAGGATTTATTTATTATTTTTTGATAAATGATTAATGTTTTGGAAACCAGACGATCAACGGTAAACTCATCCAATTTTTTGTATGCGTTATTTGCCAGTGTGGCACCTAACTTTTGGTCGTTCAACACCCGAATAATGTGTTGCGTTAGGGCTTTAGAATCACCAACAGGGGCCAATAACCCGGTTTCTTCGTGAATAACCATTTCCGGAATTCCTCCAGCATTGGTCGAAATCACAGGGATATGGTTTGCAAATGCATCTAATACGGTGGTGCCCAGGCCTTCTGTTTTAGATGTAAAGAGTAAGATGTTTATGTTTGGATATACCGCCGGTAAGTCGTTGCGAAAGCCTGCGAAAATGACATGATCATCAAGTTTAAGTGACGTGCAATAGGTTTTTATCTCTTTCTCCATTGGGCCACTGCCAAAAATGATAAATACAATGTTCTTGTCAACCAATAGTATCTGTTTGGCGGTTTCCAGGAAGGTGAAGTAATCTTTTTGTTCAGCCAGAGCAGCCACATTGGCTATGATTCGAATTTCTGCACCCAGATTATAGCTGCTTCTCAGATCAATTGGTTCAACATGTTGAAATCGGCTGAGATCGACACCCGAATGGACAGTTTCAAGATGAACATGATCTGCTGTAATTTGAGGTTTAATAACGCCTTGTATGGTGTTGGACACGGAGACAATGGCCGTTATCTTAGAATGATTGTATTTAAACCGTGAGAACATCGATTTACCAATGGGAAAATCAACGCGTCGACTCAGAACGATTTGTGGGGTATTGCCAAAAATGGATGCCGCCAATACAGCGGTTGTATGCCCGTGTGCATCATGAGCATGGATTACATTAATGTTGTCTTTTTTGCAAATTCGAGCTAACCTGGCAGCGGCTAGGAGATCAAACCCAGAACGTTTTTTATAGAGAATTTTTTCCCCGTCGGTAAGTTTATTTGAAAGGGCACTATTTTTCGGACAGAAAATTTTTGACGATATGCCTTTCTTTTTCAAGCCCTCAAACAAGTAGAACAATTGCTGCTCACCTCCCCGCCACGACAGGGGAGAACTAATATGTAACAGACGGATTGTTGAGTTCAATAGGGGGAATTTCTCTGAATGCAAAGTTGCTATAATTTTAGCGTTTATCAACGTAGATTGAAACCACAGATTTTCCGACTAGTGATGAGGATTAAATGACATTACTTAATAAATTTGCCCATCAGTTTGTTGGAGAGGTTTTAAAGTGGCGGGGTACTGGATTTTTTTGAATACAAATAATTTTTCGAGATGAGAACATATAAGGTGGTTGGCGTTATGTCAGGAACATCCATGGATGGTCTGGACATTGCACATTGTGATTTGACAGAACAGGAAAACGGGAACTGGACATACAAAATAAACGTCGCTAAAACGGTGGCATATAATGATTTATGGAGGCTTAGATTGTCTAAACTGCGTAATCAAAATGCACTAAACGTGTATAAAACGGACCGGTATTTTGGCGAGTATATTGGTGAACTGATCAATGAATTTTTAGCAGAACATAATCTAGATGCTGACTTAATTGGGTCTCATGGTCATACCATTTTTCATCAACCCGAAAACAATGTGAGTTACCAAATTGGATCTCCAAGTGCCATATCGGCTGTCACGGATATCCCAACAGTCGCGAACTTTAGAATGATGGACGTTTCTAAATTCGGAGAAGGTGCCCCTATTTCGGGTATTGGAGACCGATCGTTATTCGGGGAATTTGATATGTGTCTGAATCTTGGAGGATTTGCCAATATTTCCGGTACAGTAGACGGTAAGCCCATTGCGTACGATATCTGCCCGTGTAATATTTTGTTAAATAGAATAGCCCGGGAGTTCGGAAAGGAATTTGATGAGGACGGACAAATAGCGGAGCAAGGTTCGATAAATTATGACCTGCTTTCTGATCTAAACAGCATTGATTATTACAAGTTACCCTATCCAAAATCGCTGGGTCGAGAATGGATCAACGAAAACTTTTGGTTTCGGGTAAGAGAAAGTGATGCCAGTAAAGAAGACCGAATGAAGACCCTGGTAGACCATGTGGCACAACAGATCGGATCGAACATCGAAGATCTGACTGAAGATTCCAGTACAGCCCGAGTTTACGTAACTGGTGGTGGAGCCCACAATAAGGTGTTAATTGATCATTTAAGAACGCATACCGACGCAGAGATAATCGTTCCGGAAGCGGATGTAATTGAGTATAAAGAAGCCGTCATTTTTGCCTTATTAGGAGTTTTGCGGGTTCAAAACAAAACAAATATATTAAGTTCGTATACAGGAGCCGAAAACGATTCCGTTGCTGGCGAACTGGCTGGAGATTTCTCCAGACTACTTTAAGATGAGAACGCTAAGTTTCTTTTTACTACTTTGTCTGAGCCAATTTTCATTTGGCCAGAAAGCTACACGAGTATGGCAAGCTACTGGCTTAAGTTTTCCTCATGGCTTTCATTCCATAAGTACACCTGAAGGAATCTTTTTCAATGCCTACCATTCCAATGCGGGATTTCAACTTTATCGGTTGGATGGTGAAAATCTAAAAAAGGTTACTTCGTTTAAACAAGCACTTAAAAAGAAAGAAATTCCTGAGGCTTTCCAGGGCGCACAAACCTCTAATTATGAGTGGTTTAATGATAGACTTTACTTTTTTGCATTGGGCAAAGGCGTCGAAACAGGTATTTATTCCTACGACGGTCATAAAGTGCGTCTGATCTTTGCGTGCCAACGCATGAGCAATGGTTTTGCACGAGAAGGTAATAAAACGCTTGCAACCCATGTTGGGGTAAAACAGGGTGACTCGACACGTTACTTTCATCTCAAAATTGATTCGTACCTTAAAATTAACCGCGTTAAACTTAAACAGAGAGGCATTTGCTCGGAGTTGGTTTGGTTTAACGGAACGTACTATGGGACGTTTCAAGGCGTATTAGGGACATTAAAAATGTATCCCACACGAGTCGACTTCAGGCCGGTGCCTTATGGAGAAAGCACCCTGGATTATGTGTCGGATTTAACGGTAACTCAAGACCATGTGTGTTTCTTTGCTCAACGAATGTATGGACCCGTTTTGGGGTATGTAAATACGCAAGGAGAGAATCGGCTTCATGTACTTCCAGGTAAACGTTCAGGAATGACTATAACGGTTCATCGTGACAATAATATGCCAGGCAATCAGGCTTATTTCATTGTTCACGATCAGGATTCGTCGCACTTTATGCGATGGGATGGAAAGACAGCTCCCGTCGTTTTGAAAGCGTTTCCGGCATCTACGGAGATAACGGGATCGGGTGTTTCGCTTAAACAACATGTGTTCTCACTTTCAAATGGTGGGAAAGCCAACCTGTTTCAGGTTAATGGAAATTCCATTCTAGAGCAGAAAATACGGTACATTGATAATCCGAACTACGTGGTGAGCCATAAAGATATTTTGGTGTACCTTGCTAAGGAAAGGAACAAGGAATATCTGTATACGTCTATACCTTTAATGCCTCCTCTGGTTACGAATTCATCGTATTCCGTTTTTGATTTCTGGCCAAATGGGAGAAATGTTGGTCAGGTCTTAGCTAAAAGCGTAAACAAAGGTAGACTTCGATACAACATGGTATCGGGTAACGAAGGCGATGTGTTTCGGGTAAATGAGTATTCGGGAGAAATTGAAGTTTCGGATCATGCTCAACTGAAGTCTTCTGGGCAAAATATCTATCATCTGGGCATTGAAGTCGTAGAGAGAAAAGGTGGGTCGTCCTTAGCAATGATCGATATACTTGTCAAATATGCTAGACCGTTTAGCAAGGATAATTTAAGGGAGACGTTAATGTTCTTTCCGGATTTTAGTCGGGCACGTACATTAACCACGACCAAACTACCCGACGGTGAAACTGTTATGGTATACGACTTTGATTTTAAAATGGTCGATATGCTAGAAGTAAACAACAGTACGATTGTCTTAGGGGCATATACCCCAGGCATGTATATACTGAATGTTAAGAATAAGGAAAATTTATATCAAAAAATAGAATTACAGTAATGGATGATTTACTTAGAAAATTTGAAAATAAGAAACCGGAGATCATTTTTGAATGGAATGATGATCAGACAGATGCGCGCGGGTGGTTAGTGATAAATTCATTGAAAAATGGATCAGCTGGTGGAGGAACCCGTATGAGAAAAGGGTTAGATGTGAGAGAGGTAGAATCATTGGCAAAAACAATGGAAGTTAAGTTTTCCGTGAGTGGCCCTTCTATTGGTGGCGCAAAATCAGGGATCAATTTTGACCCTACAGACCCTAGAAAAAGAGGTGTTTTGGAGAGATGGTACAAAGCCGTAGCCCCATTACTTAGAACATATTACGGTACAGGTGGAGATATGAATGTGGATCAGAATAACGAAGTGATTCCAATTTTGGCTGATCTTGGAATATTACACCCACAACAAGGAACCGTAAATGGTTACTTTACGGACTATTCCAACCAGGAGAAACTTCAGGCTGTGGACCGGTTGAGAGAAGGAATTCTTTTGGAAATGAAAGATGAACGATTTACGCCTTCTTTAGAGCGCAAATACACCATTGGTGATTTGGCTACAGGTTGGGGTGTTGCAGAAGCTGTAAGACACTATTACGGCATTTGGGGCGGTATGATGGCCCATAAAAGAGCGATCATCCAGGGCTGGGGTAACGTTGCTGCAGCAGCGGCTTTCTATCTCGCCAAAAATGGAGTTTTGGTGGTAGGAATAATTGATAAAAACGGTGGCCTGATAAAGGAAAACGGATTTACACTTGAAGAAATAACGGACTTGTTTCTCAACAGGAATGGGAACAAACTAGCCGCTGACAATATGCTCAGTTTCAACGAAGTAAATGAGCGAATTTGGAAGCTAAAATCGGAAATATTTATTCCTGGTGCTGGATCTCGATTGGTCACTCAACAAAACGTTCAGGACATGGTGGATGGCGGAATGGAAGTAATCAGTTGCGGTGCTAACGTACCGTTTGCCGATAAAGAAATCTTTATGGGACCTATTTCTAAATTTGCCGATGAAAACATTGCCGTTATACCTGATTTTATAGCGAATTGTGGGATGGCTCGAGTATTTGCCTATCTGCAGCTGAAAGATTGTGTGGTTAATGATGTAGACATTTTGATGGATGCATCTACGGTTATCGAAAATGCAATGATTAAAGTGCACCAATTCAACAATAAACCAACGGGTATTAGCAAAAAAGCACTTGAGTTAAGTTTAATGTCTCTTGCCAAGACACAGGCTATGTAGCCTCAGAATAATAATAAGTACACCTTGAGACAACGCAGTGCATACGAACCTCTGCTCTATGCCATATTAATTGGTTTTGGGCTGCTGGCTGGATTGTTTTGGAATCGGTTTGTTCATAAAGAAATGTTGAACGCCGATACCAAGATAGAACAGGTCATGGGCCTGGTGCAAAGCGAATATGTCGATTCTATATCGACCGATGAGGTTGAGGAAAAAGCGATAACGGAAATGTTATCATCGTTTGACCCCCATTCCGTATATATACCATCTCAATATGTGGAGATGGCCAATCAGGATCTCAAAGACGGGTTTGATGGAATAGGCATTGAGTTTTTTGTTTACAACGATACGCCTTATGTAGTTCGTGTGTTAAGTGGAGGGTCAGCCGAACGTGCAAAGATTCGCCCTGGGGATAGAATACTTAAAGTGGATACAATTTCTCTTATCGGACACAACAACCGTGAAATTATCGCGGCCATCAAAGGGAAGAAGAACAGTTCCTTTATTGCTCGTATTTATCGGAAGGCGGAAAATCAATATTTGGACATTGAGATTAAACGGGCCCGGGTAAAGACACCAAGTGTTTATTCTGCTTTGCTTAATGAGTCAACGTTGTATGTAAAAATTGCTCATTTCGCCGAAAAAACGCATAAAGAATTTGTTGAACAGGTGAATAACCTGAAAACGGATCAGGTCAAAAATCTGGTGCTCGATTTGCGAAACAATCCTGGAGGATATTTACAGACGGCTGTAGAGCTTCTAGACGAGTTTGTGGACGGTAGAGACCTGTTGGCCTATACGAAGTCTAAAGCGAAGAGAGAACGACGTTATAATGCGACACCTGGAGGCCTGTGTGAAGACCTTAAGGTAGTCTGCCTGGTTAATGGGCGATCGGCCTCTGCAAGTGAAATTGTTTCAGGTGCATTGCAGGATTTGGACCGAGCGACCGTCATCGGTAGTCAAACGTACGGCAAAGGCCTGGTGCAGGAGACGTTTCAATTGCGCGATGGATCTCAGATAAGATTAACCGTATCTCGCTACTACATTCCATCTGGACGATCAATTCAAAAACCCTACGACGAAAAAGGGTACCAGAAACTGGATTCCGTTGACTTGGCCAAGGTCAGTAAAGATTTTAGGACAAAGCAGGGCCGCTTGGTTACCAGCTTAGGCGGAATAACACCAGATATTGTCATGGAGTTACCAAGAAGTAATTCATATGTGTACGTTGGTACAACAGCAGCCGAATTGATTGACCTTTACCAACCCGAGTGGGTGGTCATGGATGTAACTGAATGGTTGTCGTCTGATCAGATCGATCAGCAAATAGTAACCCAGTTGGCTGATTCATCTCATTTAGTAAAAAGGCTCAAAATGAGGTTGATCTATCAACTCTTTGGAATGGATGAAGAACGGAAATATGGTTTTGATTCAGATGACGTCCTCAACAAGGCGTTGGATGAACTTAAAAACCCAACCGTTTTATTGGTCCAACCCTAACGCTTTTTTCATAGAATCGAACTTTTGCTGATCACTTTTAGCAAAGGAATCCGCTTTTTCCATTTCTACTTTTTGTTGCTCTTTGGATAATACGGAGTCGTTTTGTTTAGAGTCTGTGGTGTCAGAACCTGACTTACAACTGGAAAGTACCGCCAGGCAGAATAGGCAAAGCATGAATATATATTTTTGCATGGTCAAAAATAGGGCATAAAAAAAAGGTATACGTCGTATACCTTTCCTTTATAAAGTTTTTAGAAGGATTAACCTTCAGTTTCTTCTTTTGCTTCTGGCTCAGCTTCAACCTCAGGAGCTGCATTGTCACTCGAGTCTGGAGCTTCAACTTCAGGAGTTGGCTCTTCCATAGATTTTTCAGTTTCCATTTTTTCAGCATCAGTGCTGTCCATTTCTTGTTCAGCAGCAGGATCTTCTGAATTAGCAGCGTTGTTACATGCTACAAACGTGAATAAGGTAAGGATTGCCAATAAAGATAATACTTTTTTCATTTTTCGAATTTTTAGGTACTTTTAAAATTGTGGACAAATATAAAAAAATGACCCATATATCACAGAACAACCGACTATTTTTTTCTAAAAAATATAGTGATGGGGACTCCTTTAAAATCGAAGTGTTTACGCAATTGGTTCTCTAAAAACCGAGTATAGGCATCACCAATATACTGCGGGAGGTTACAGAAAAACGCAAAACTCACTTTGCGAGTTTTGATTTGAGTCACGTATTTAATCTTAATGTACTTCCCTTTTTTAGCAGGAGGTGGTGTTTCTTGAATGATTTCCAACATCACGTCATTGAGTTTGGAAGTAGTTATTCTCTTTTGCGTGTTGTTGTACACTTCAATCGCCGTTTCAACCGCTTTAAACACACGTTGCTTGGTAACGGCCGATATAAAGAGAATAGGCACGTCATTGAATGGAGCCAGCCGTTCTTTAATTTCTTCTTCGTAGAATTTGGTTGACTTATGATCTTTTTCAACCAGATCCCATTTATTGACCAATACCACCAACCCTTTACCATTTTTAGCCGCAAGGCTATATAAGTTGATGTCTTGAGCCTCTAAACCAACCGTCGCATCAAGCACCAATAGAACCACGTCGCTTTTCTCTATGGCTTTTATGCTTCGCATAACGCTATAGAATTCGATGTTGTTCATGGTTTTTCCTTTCTTACGTACTCCAGCGGTGTCTACCAGGGTAAAATCCATCCCAAAGGCTGAATATCGTGTATCGATCGTGTCTCGGGTAGTTCCTGCGATGTCGGTAACAATGTTTCGCTCTTCACCGAGCAATACATTACACAGCGAACTTTTTCCAACATTAGGTCTTCCAATAAGGGATATACGAGGCAAATCGTCCTCCTGTTCTACATGTTCGTCTGGAAGGAATTGAACGATGGCGTCCATCAATTCTCCTGTACCACTACCGGAAACGGAAGAAATTGGAATGACGTGTTCAAAGCCTAGGGAATAAAACGAATGCGACATGAGCAATCGTTCGTTATTATCTACTTTGTTAACGACGACAAGAATAGGCTTATTGGTTTTTCGCAAAAAACGTGCGAAGCTCTCATCCTGATCCGTAATATCCGTCAGTACGTCAACCATAAACATCAACACATCGGCTTCGCCAATGGCAATTTCAACTTGCTCGCGAATCGACTTTTCGAAAACGTCATTGGAGTTGGTGACATAGCCACCCGTATCGATGATGGTAAATTCCCGATTATTCCATTCCGATGTTCCGTAATGTCTATCACGTGTAACTCCTGAAGAGTCATCAACAATGGCCTTACGTTCGCCTGCTAAACGATTAAATATGGTAGATTTTCCTACGTTAGGTCTTCCGACGATAGCAACAATTCCCGACATATGTGTATTTGAATGTGCAAAGGTCAGCGATTCTTAGTGAATCACCTATCCCGAATGCGATTTTGTTATTTCTGTTTGTATCCGAAACGCTTGAGTTGAGTGTCGTCGTTTCTCCATTTCTCACGGACTTTAACGAACAACTCTAAAAAGACTTTATCGTCAAGCATTTTTTCTATATCTCTTCTGGCTTCTGAACCCACTCGTTTTAGCCCCAGCCCTCGTTTTCCTATGATGATTACTTTTTGAGAATCCCGTTCGCAATAAATAATAGCCGTAATCTTGGTTAACGTCTTTTTTTCTTTGAACTCATCAACCACCACCTCAATGCTGTAGGGGATTTCCTGCTGGTAATGCGTCAATATTTTTTCTCTGATAATTTCAGAAACAAAAAACCGTTCGTTTCGATCGGTCAGTTGGTCTGCAGGGAAATAGGCTGGATGTTCAGGACAAAGCTCATAAATCTGATCCACCAGACCTTGAATATTAAAACCCCGTAAAGCGGATATGATTAACGTT
>CAYZWM010000003.1:0-45955 GCA_964482155.1 uncultured Chitinophagaceae bacterium
TTTGGAGTCGCATTTCTGCCTTCAGCTAATGGATGCCTACGATGATGGTATTCGTATCTTTAAGGCTTATCTAAATGAAGATCCATATCACGAAGTTGTCTGGCTTACTCTAGGGCAAATCTACATGACCACAAACCAAAAAGATGAAGCGTTAGATGCCTTTGATTTTGCCATTGCAATCGACGAAGAATATGCAGAAGCTCATTTTGAACGCGGCCAATGCCTTGTTGAAAAGAAAGATTTTTTGAATGCGTCAAAATCATTTGACGACTACATCAAGCTGGAAGGTCCTGACCAATTCGCCTACGTCAACCTCGGTGACTGTTACAAAGCAATGAACCGACTTTCGAAAAGCAGGATGTATTACAAACTCGCTTTGAAATCCGACCCAAAATTTGGCCATGCATGGCACGGTTTAGGCCAAACCTACGTGATGGAAGACAAACATGCTGACGCACTTACATTCTTCAAAAAAGCCAACATCATCCTTCCGGATGACGAATATATTTTATTGGAGTTGGTAAAAACGCAGATAACCGTTGGGTTGATTCAAGAGGCTGAAACGACCTTAGAAGAAATGACCAACACCTCTCCATTAAGAGAATCGGTTTGGCTCCTATTAGCAAGCCTACAAAAGCAATACGGAGAAGCTTCTACAGCCATAGAGACACTTCAGGAAGGGATAAAATCAATTAGCCAAAGCGCCAAGCTCTTATACAAATTAGCTGCTTATTGTTTCCTTTCCGACCGAGGTTCAGAAGGCTTTGAGCGACTTACTGACGCCCTACTACTCGATTATGAAGAACACCATTTACTTTTTAGTGATGCGCCAAAGTTGGCTGATAACAAAGCGATAAACGACATTATTGACTTATATAGAAACGAAAAATAATAGAATGAACGATACGTATAATTATCAATTACCACAATTACCCGAACGTTCCGTAAAACCAAGAAATAGTGGTCTGACCATGGTCATGGACAAAGGCCTAGGACTACGTCAGGTAGAAGACTTCTTAGAATCTTCAGAACAATATGTAGACATCGTAAAACTTGGATTTGGAACATCTATTGTGACCCCAAAACTTGAGGAGAAGCTTGCTCTTTACAAAGAAGCCAAGATTCCGGTTTACCTTGGTGGCACCTTGTTTGAGGCCTTTTTAGTTCGAGGCAAAGTAGACGACTACAAACGCCTGTTAGAGAAGTATGGTATTACCCACATGGAAATCAGTGATGGTAGTATCGAAATCACCCAGGAAGAAAAATGCCGACACATTGTCTCATTTGCTAAAGACTTTACCGTACTGTCTGAAGTAGGTTCAAAGGATGCAGAAAAGATCATCCCTCCGTATAAATGGATTGCTATGATGAAGGCAGAATTAGAGGCCGGTGCATGGAAAGTAATCGCCGAAGCTCGGGAGAGTGGCACGGTAGGTATTTTTAGAAGTACAGGAGAAGTGCGATCCGGATTGATTGAAGAAATTTTAACTCAAATCCCTCAGGAGAAAATTCTATGGGAAGCACCTCAAAAAGTACAACAACTTTGGTTTATTGAACTTTACGGAGCAAACGTAAGTCTTGGAAACATTGCACCAAATGAAGTCATTCCATTGGAGACACTTCGTATTGGTCTTCGAGGAGACTCGTTTAGCTTCTTTTTAGACAAATAAGAACTTGAAGTCCGTTTGGATCTGTATTCAAATTGGCTTGACTAAATAAAAGCTCTATCCATTTACACGAGCTTGCAAAATCGTTAAAGAGGGAATCTGTGATTCCCTCTTTTTTTATATCTGTACATTATACCACAGTTTCTGCCGAATGCAAAAACACCAACACAATACATTGACTACAAGTCTATTATAATATTTAATCAAACTACCTTTTGACCAAATATCGATGGACTGGGTCATTATTGACGATAAAAGGAGGCAACCATTTACGCAAGTCTGCGTCTATTGAAGTATACTTTGTATAGTAGAAGTTAATATAGACCTTGCCTATGACCCTAACTAGACAAACCTTCTTTGTTTCACTCTTTTTGATGCTGGCATTCCAGGCTTCCTCACAAGTCAAATTGAATGGAGGCGGCTCAATATGTATTGGGGATTTATCCTTTTTCAGCTATACACCACCATCCGGAAAAACCGTCGTATCCCACATCTGGGCTTTTGGAGATGGTTTTACATCAAATATGGCTGGACCAGGTCATCTCTTTAAAAAAACAGGAACATTTACGGTTGAGGTCACGGCCACTTTTTCGACAGGCTCACCTAAAACGGAAAAACTTTCCGTTGAAGTTGTGAGTTTACCCACAAGCAAGATGAAGCTTGATGCCAATTCCGACACCTGCCAATACACAAATAATGTATGCATACTGGATCAGTCAACCGAGGCGATTGCCGGACAAAACATAGTGACTCGAAATATGACCTGGGGCGATGGAACTTTCTTTTCACACTCAAGTGCCAACAAAACAGAATGCCACAAATTTCCGAGCTTCGACAACTACGAGATCCAAATGGAAGTGGTCGACAATTTGGGATGTAAATCGTCTACCACCCTAAAGGTCAAAATTTTGCCTGGGATTAGAGCAAAAATCAAAGATTCTACTACGTTTTCGGATTGCGTTAAGGCTCGTGTCTGTTTCACCAACGGTTCAGTCTACACCACCAAGAATAAAATAAATTACACCTGGAACGTAGACCAAGTGGCCTCGTCTAAACCCCATTTTGCTAATGATCCTAACTGCGTTGCCGTAACGACAACAAGAACCGTTAAAGCGGAACTGGAAGCCAGCGTGGAAGGAGGATGTTCAAGTAAAACGTCTATTCAGGTACCCGTTCAGATAAATCAAATGTCTCGATCCATTCAACTGGGTGGAAACCCCATTTGTTATGGAACAGGACGAGTCAGTTTATCGGTTAATTCTTTAAAAAATGAAGAAGTCCGATGGTATGTCGACGGACGATCGATGAGTAAATTGTCTTCATTTCAACTCAATTTCAAAAATCATGACATAGGCCTTGGATCACATGAAGTAATATGCAAGGTGTCTAACGACAATTGTTCCATAACCCTGACAGAAAACTTTTACGTCAAAGGTCCTATTGCTGAAGTGACCATCATAAATCAATATCAGTGCGAGACCAGAAGACGTGTCTTTTTCATTGACCAGTCCAAAGGTGTTGACACGGCAAATACTGTTTTTAATTGGGTTGTATATGATGCTTATGGAGATGATTGTATAATAAACCGTGCTAAAAACATAAATAAAGGCAAGAATTGTAACGAGACAGTCGGTTGGTTCGCCAAACATGATTACACCAAACAGGGTGCGTACAACGTTCTATTTACAGTTACAGATACCGTTAGCGGATGCTCAGATGTACTTACAGACCGAGTATATATTGACCTCTGTGGACAATGTACCCCTCGATCTTCGCCTTTCATAATTTGCCAAAACGATACGTTTCTGCCCGGCCGTACGACTCCAGGAGATCCCAAATCCTATTCTCTTGACAACGGTAAAAACTGGTACCCATACCCTTCTCGTGTACCTAACGAGTACCTGGGTGTGTACGATGTGCTTTTAGCCTTTAGTTACTCTGGTCCTATATGGGCCGAAGATTATGGAGACGATTCCATTCGTATCATCAACTCACCGTACACCCTTCGCGACACCATTAAGCGAACAAATTATCTCAATATTATCCCCCTTAATAGCGATAGTGTTTCCTTTGAGTTTGTAGACGGCTGCGACCCTTATGAAGCCATTGTAAAGTTTGGTGAAGGACAGTTCACAAGCGGAGAATCGATTGCCATTTATTGGGGTGATTCGACTGTAGATACTATGTACTTTTATACAATCACCAAGCTCAAATCCATCAGCCATACCTATACAAGCACGGGCGATATAGGAACCATTGAAGTCCGCCTCTATAATTCCAGAGGATGCGTAAATAAATACACTCGCTCGTTTAGCTATGGATTCAAGAGTAAAATTGTTATCACTGGCCGTCAATGCAAAGGTGAAATGATCTGTATACGAGCGGATGTTTTAGACGTCAAAAGAAACACCTACTGGGGTCCTGATGCAGGTTTAGGCACTGTTCATTGGGTGCTGGATGGAGACACACTGGAATCAGACGTATACAATCATTGTCAGAATCTTTCGGTGGGTTGGCACAACGTAAAACTCACCACAGAAACCAATATGGGATGTTTTTACACCACATCCGAAAACTTCGTTGTCCAGGAAGTTGTTGCTGGAGTTACCGCACAATCCATGCTGTACTATTGCAAAGGGTTGATGCAGTTTCAAGACTCTTCCCAATTGGTGGTCAAAAATGCAGGAGATTCTATGCGATACTATCTCTGGGATTTTGGAACCGGATATTTTGGCACCTGGGAGAAAAATCCGATAAAATCGTTTGATGGGAGTAAGAAGGAAATTCATGTTAAACATGCTGTCATATCATCTGGAGGATGTAGAGATACGATTGAATACATCTTCAACATTCTCACCTCTAAACCCTGGTTTACCATTGATGACACCTTCGGTTGTGCACCTGTAACCGTGAATCTCAAAAACCTTTCCCTGGGGTCCACCCATTTTATCTGGGAGTTGGGCGATACCGGAAATGTAACCATCGAAAAAACGGACTTAACGCCATTTGCATACACCTATAACGCACCCGGTGTATATCAACTTAACCTGATCGGCATTGATTCGTTTTACAGCAAGACCAATAATCAGACGTACTACTGTCATACCATTTATCCCGGTGTGGATTACCCACCTATAACCGTTACCGTCATTCCCTCTTCACATCCTGGAATTTCTGGGCCTGACATACTGTGTGTGGGTGAAATAGGTGTTTTTACCAGCATGAGCAGCAACGACTACGATTTCGACACCTGGCGCATGGACGATGGCCGAATTGTTCAGTATCCGCCCGGACACACTGTTCGAAAGACCTATAAACAAACCGGATATTATACCTACTACATCGAACCTGTATTCGCAGGTCAATTGGTGTCTCCCAGATGCATTTCGCAAATCCAGAAACAAGTGCAGGTTGTTGATATAGAAGCTGAATTTGTAGTTAGCCCTTACAGTGTTGCACCACAATATGATTTTAAGAACTTTACCACGCCCTCGAATTCAAGTTACGAATGGGATTTCGGCGACGATGCATCGGGTAGTAGTAATTACTCGTCTCAAATGAATCCAAGTCACCTATATATGAATGCGTCAGGCCGTTTTGAGGTTTGTTTGACAGCCATCTCGCCTCATGGGTGTAGAGATTCGGTATGTAAACCAGTAGATGTGGCATATCAATTAAAATTGGAAACGTACAACGTATTTACCCCGGGCAATAACGATGGAAAGAACGATTGGTTTCAAATCGAAATTGAAGGAGAAGCCTCACACGACATGTCCATTTTTAATCGATGGGGCGAATTGGTGTTTAGTAGTTCCTCTAAAACGGAAGTGGAGGAAAACATTGTATGGAACGGTAAAGTCCACAATGTAGGTGCGAACTGCCCTTCGGGAACTTACTTTTACGTTTTAAGGTACGCTACCCTCATTGACCCATACGCGCCGCTAAAAGCAGAAGGCACCATTACGCTAATTAGAAAATAAGGCACTCGAAAGGCTGCTCCCCTAAATCTTTACAAGGTGGTTAAACTCCAATAGATGGGCAACCGTTATTAACCATAGGATTTTTTGTACCTTGCGGTGCATGTTATTGTTGGAATCTTAGACTCCAATCATTGATTCTCGATACCATTTTTCCAGGCAAAATGACTAAAGACGACGATGTCTTTACAAGTCGAATTGACACGGATGGTTTAGCAATAACAGCATTAAGTTTAATACCCGGTTTATGAAACGCATAACTTTACTCCTTTTGGTTTTCCTTGGTTTAACAACTTCCATATTTGCCCAATGGGAGATCGGTATTGGTGGACTTGGTGTAGGACCAGTCGATCGATTTCAAGGCAGCCTGTATAAAAACGGAGGCGGCCTTTTTATAAACCTGACCACGAAGTCGTTTTTGTCAGATAACCAACCTTGGGAATTGCGATTTGGGTTGTATATGGATGGCGTTGATGCCGGTAGAAAGTCTTTTGACACTAAATTATCTGATCCACCGGATGCCGAAGGGGAAATTGAATTTGCGAACTGTCAAATTGGGCATCACCTCATTACACGATTAGGCTACCAGGTCACACCCAAAATCACGGTTTTTATGGATGGTATTGTCGGCCATCGAAAATTTCATTCCGAGACCTTAACCGGACTTAAGGAATATAAGGAGGAGTATAAAACGGATGTCGAAAAAATATTTGTTGCCCGCACCTTTCGTTACGGAGTGGGAATGGGCAGCCGGATTGGACTTACGAAGTCATTTGGCCTCGAAATTAGAGCGGACTATACCCGTGGCGGACAAGTGACGTACTTCGATCTAAAAAGCATTGTCGAATCGGATGACGCGTTTTTATATGAGAGTCAAACCTGGAAGCACAGCGACCTGTTTATGGTCAGCTTATCGGCCAATTGGAAATTGTTTAAAATCGAGCCAGGCACATCGACCAATTCCAGCACACCCAACAATACGTACACCCCAAGCTACAGGACTACACCGTCTCGAACTACGACGCCTACTACCCCTAAAAAGAAAACGGTTACACCCACCAAACCCATCCAAAAAAAGGAAGAGAAAAAAGAGGAGAAGATTAATTGGTAGTCCTATTCACAGCCTGGTTACCTAATCGTTGAATTAATGCGGGTATATGGTTTAATCCAAGGTTAGCACGGAATTCAATCAAAAGACAACTCGACCATCGTTACGCTGAGTCACTGTCATCTTCTGACTCCGAATTCGGCAATTCGAGCAATTCTTTTGATTCCATCGAATCCAGTGTGCCTACATCTTTAAGTTTCCTGCTCATCACGCTTGTTCTGGTTAGTCGTAGGTCGTTTAGCGACTGTGATGCGGTATGCAGCTGTTTATCAACCTTGTCCAATTGGCCCGAGAATTTTTTAAATTCTGTTTTTACCGCTTCAAGTATCTTCCATACTTCACTACTTCTTTTTTGAACCGCAAGGGTTCTGAACCCCATTTGCAAGCTATTCAACAGGGCGGAAAGCGTCGTTGGCCCAGTGACTGTAATTCGATACTTTCTTTGGAGAACTTCAAACAGGCCAGGATGTCTCAATATTTCCGCATACAAACTCTCCACGGGTAAGAACATAATACCGAAGTCTGTAGTGTAGGGAGGATCTAAGTACTTCTCACTGATGTCTTTTGCGAATGACTCCACCGTTTTGAGTAAGACTTTCTGTGCCTTTTCAATCACGGATTTTTCACCTTCATCGTAGGCATTGAGCAAAACCTCATAACTTTCGATCGGAAACTTCGAATCAACAGGCATCCAAACCTCTTCATCGCTGTCTTTGCCCGGTAATTTAATAGCAAACTCCACGTGAGCCTGGCTCCCCTTCTTTGTCGCCACATTTTTTGAGTACTGGTCTGGGGTGAGCACTTGTTCCAGAATATTTTCCAATTGATATTCGCCGAGTATCCCTCTGGTTTTTACATTTGACAATACCTTTTTGAGGTCGCCTACACCAATGGCAATGCTTTGCATTTCGCCCAAACCTTTGTGGACCTGTTCCAATCGATCACTCACTAGTTTAAAGGATTCTCCAAGTCGTTTCTCTAAGGTGGATTGAAGTTTTTCGTCCACGGTTTTTCTCATCTCTGTCAGCTGTAGGGCATTGTCTTCTCGTATGGCAGTGAGTTGCTTCTCAATAGTGTCTTTGACCTCCTTGATCCGATCGGCAGATTGTTTGTTGAGGTCTGCTTGCTGTTTGTTGAAGTCGCCAAACTTCTGTCTGATCAACTCGTTAAGATCCTTATTATGAGTGGTATTCGTTTCCGAAAACACCTTCATGTTTTTGGCCAACTCCTCACGGCTCTCTTTAGCAGTGTGACCACTTTCCTGTCTGTTGCGTTGAAACTCGTCTTGAATGGCTCGTGCACTTTTTTCTAAAGCCAGGTCAAACTTGACCATGGCATGTTCAATGTCTTTAAGTGTATCCAGCCGGTTATCACCTGCCTTTTTTCGAAATTGAATACCGATGTTAACCAGAGTCAGAACCAGTATCGCTATAAGAAGTCCTTCAATCATAATGTCTTATCCTTAGAATGAGTATGCCTTAAAATCGTGTTATCGAAATCCCGGTAGTTCTTCATTTCATTGGTTTTTTTAACGTTGCTGTACAAGTATTATTTCACCAAATGAATACATCATGAGTCCAGGGTAGACAAGTTCAACAAATAGTTGGTACTTCGCCCACCCTGGCCTGCATCTACTAAAACACCCTTTTCAACTAAATCCTGTATATCTCTTCGAGCCGTATCTCGGTGTACTTTTGTCATCTTCGCCCATTTGGATGAATGTAATTTACCAACGAAATCACCGAGGAGTTTATTGATCATTTCCATTTGCCTTTCATTGAATTGAGTGTTTCTGAATACCTCCCAGAACCTAGCCTTTACTAATATGCTTGATAGTGTTTCATTGGTTATTTCTAATGCATCAAGGAGACGTTCGAAATACCAAACAAGCCATTGACTTATGTCCATATTCCCCTTTTGGGTAGACTCTAATATGGTATAATACCCCTTCTTCGATTTCAGGATTTGCGCCGACATACTATAGAATCGTTGGCTGGTTCGATCTGCTCTGGCTAATTGAGAATCTGCAATCGCTCTGGCAATCCTTCCGTTCCCATCATCAAACGGGTGGATACTTACAAACCATAAATGAGCTATAGCTGATTTAACCACAGGCTCAACACTTTCATTGGTATTAAACCACTCTATAAACCGATTCATTTCAATTTCTAACCGATTAGCTTCTGGAGCCATATAATGTACCTTCTCTTTTCCCATTGCACCTGAGACAACTTGCATAGGGCCGTTTTCATCTCCCCGCCACTCTCCTACGGTTATCTTATATAGTCCGCTTCTTCCCGTTGGAAATAAGGCAGCTTGCCATCCACACAATCGATCTTTAGTTAAGGGCTCGTTATATTTCTGAGTTGCATCCAACATCATTTCCACCACTCCATCAACGTAGCGGCTGGTGGTAGGCAATCCAGAAATGTCCATCCCTAACCTTTGTGCCACGGATGACCTTACTTCTTCGGGATTCAGTAAATCTCCCTCTATTTTACTTGACTTAACAATATCTTCTGTTAACGTTTCGAGTACGGCTTCCTCTCTTAATTCGAACCCCATCCCCTCCATTCTGCCTATTAATCTACCTTGCAGATCACGTACCTTGCTTACATATGGGAGCAGTATTTCATCATCCCATTTAAAGTTTGGCCAATCTGTGCTCTGATGTAAATACATAATCACTTCTCTTAAACGCCGTAATTTATACGACGAATATACAACTTATTCGCTGAATAGCCAACCTATCGCCGCACTATGTACGTCAATAGAGGCAGATCTTTGACGTATTTCATTCGTCAAAAAAGTAATTAATTGACGAATTCATCTGACACCGGCTTCCGAATTGTTCCGTACGATTGGCTTATGAGTTGTTGATCCCCGTTATGGCATCAGTTGAGTAAAAACAAAAACACCGTTCGAGGTAAAGGTAATGCGGGTCGGTTGTTTGTGGTGAGCACAATTATACTCCAGGTCATTTTTTAATTGCAAGAGAACGCTTTTCACATCTTTATTAATCAACCCATAATGACACCTATATTCAATCGGATGCCTCTCTGATTCTACACTTTTTGTCACTATCCAGGATAAAAAAGCGATCTCTTTCGTTACCGAAAATTCCTTTTCCGAAACACCATCCGAAACCCTTCGCAATGCTCCGTCTGTGAAACAAAAACAAGGTGGTTTAGTAGATTGAGATTCGGGTTTAATGGTATAACCCTCAGCCGAAAGATTGACCAAAATATTATTTAATCCAGCATCTTTTGCCGCATAATCATCTACAGCATTTTGAGAACAGGCTGTGAGGAACATAGTCGATAGAACACAGAATATGATTTTTTTAGATCTAATAATTTTCAGCAAGAATGATTTTTTTAAGGTGAATTTTTTTTTGGGTCTATTGGCGAACTACATTGTTCAGTTTTTTTTATGCTAAAATACACATATGTCTTGAATCGACGATTTAAAACCCGTCCATTCCCCCTTCACAACAACCCAATGATTACACGTAAATCACCTATACTTGCCTCTACCAATGGAACACACACCTCTGCTTCAAAATGCCTTTAAACCTCTCCAATTAAGCCCAGAGACACATCCACAATTCTTTTCGGGCTGGGAAGAAACATCGTTTGACCGGTCTGCATTTATTACTGAGTCTGGTGCTATTGAACGTTATTTCTATGTCGTGGTTTCTGGTGTCCAGGCCATCTACATCATTGCCAATAATGGAGACAAAAAAGTAATCGGCTTTTCGTTTGACGGTAGCTTTTCTGGCGTCTATGATTCGTTTCTCGATGGTGCTCCATCCCACTACTTTTTAGAAGCATTAACGCCGTCAATACTTTTACGAACCACAAAGAAACAGTACGATAGTTGGTTTGATCGTTATCCAGAATTCAACTATTGGGGAAGAATTGCACATCAACAACTTCTTATTGGACGAGTAAAACGGGAAATTGAACTCATCACGTTAACAGCCGGAGAGCGCTATGATGCCTTTATGATGCGTTGTCCACAACCGTTGCTGACCATTCCTCAGAAACACCTGGCCTCTTATCTAAATATGACGCCAGAAACGTTTAGCCGACTAAGGGCTTTAAAATCTTGATCTGGATCAACGTTAAACCTGAAGGCTGACTCCATCTTTGTAAAAAAAAACATGGCACGAATTCATATAAAATCGGCGCAACAGATTGAGCGCATCAACAAACTGATCAATCAACTAAGTGATTTGAATTCCACAACAAACTCTCCGTGGATGCAGCGGCCACATGAAAAAGCCTGGAGTGCTATTGAAGTTGTCAAACACATAGTGATTGCCCATACGGTATATGTACATAAAATTGACACGGCCTTAGCCAAACTCCAGCCTCAAGATGCCGTGCTCGAAGACATTAAATCCACCTTAATTCCATCCATGTTGATCAAGCGTTTTCCACCAAAGCAAGGGCGGATTCGTTTTAAAATGAAAACCATGAAGCAATTTGAACCAATGTTGGACATGGCCACGTTTGACCCGATAAACATCCCAACTCTTTTGAACGACTTGAAGGACGTTTTGAACCAACTTAAGACCTGGATTAAGACGTATAGACCGCTGAATGTCAAGTCAGTACGATTCAACTCTGCCGTAGGCCCAACGGTTCGATTCAACGTGGCGGAAGCCTGTGAGTTTATATTATGCCATAATGAACGACATTTCCAACAGATTAAAAATGCGTTGGCTTTGTCCACCTCTACATTGGGTTCTTGATTTTATGAATTCTTTTCCTTGAGGTCTTTCAGCAAGTCAATCAGGAGCATTTGTGAATAATATCGAAACCGCCTACCATTTCTTCACTTTTCCCTTTTCCTCTTCTTCAAAAATTTTATACCTCGTAAAATTGAGTAACCCCAGCATGCCTAATTTAAACAAACGCTCACGGTCTACCCCCTTGTCTAAGGCCCAGTTTTTCCATCGAAGCAGTAGCTTCCCCCAGACAAACCAACCCACAGCAGTGCCAACCAAAATGGAAGTTGACCAACCTAATCCAAATTTATATGCAACAAATGCGGTTATGAGAATGACTATGGTTACAGGCAGATTGATCATCAATTGGCCCATAAGGATTATTTTTAACGAAGATAGTTTTTGGGGATTATTCATAACAAGGCAAATATAAACTTCAAATGGACACCTGAGAATTCACTCTAAAAAATTGACGTTTGTGGTCAGAGTTAATCCAAGTTGACATAAAAAAAGAGGCACGTTCACAGAACTATGCCTCCTTTCCAATATAAGTCTAACGATTCTTTCAGGTCAGCCGGTGCATAACGAAAATCACCTCGCTGTAGCTCGTCTATATCGTTCCAGCTTATTTGCTGTTACGGAAGGCAAATATTCCAACACATCGGGTGCCACAACAGGCTTACCAACAGTATCGAGCAAAAATGACATGTCAGTACCTAAAGTCGTTTGCGCAACACCATGGCAGCCCTTGCAACCACCCATGCTGTATCGTGTACCATTCAGTAATATATTTGGCATTCCGTCGTGCGGGTTACCAATGCTGCTTCCATGAAAATCTGCTAGCGTCGTGTCCGATTCAATAACGTAATTGGCCAAAAAGAAATTAAACGAAGTCGTATCGTCTGTCGGTGCGCCTTGAACACCAACCATTCGGTAGTTTAACCAAATGGAATTCGGGTTCATATCCGCAATTTGTCCGTGAACTTCGTTCGTCGATTGCGTTACTAGATCAGGGATGGGATGAAGACGTGGATAATCCGCATGAATTTCACCTTTCTCGTTCCCATTGTTATCCAACAACACATACCCCATATCGTCTTCCTCAACATCTACATGTTCCCAGGTAGCAAAGATGTAATCCGGATAATTGGTGGTTTTGTGAATGATATGAATGCCTATCAATGCCAGAGTTTTGTTGTAGTAATACGTGCTGTCATTGCTTTTTTCATAAATAATTACATTCCGCGTAAAGAACTTCGATGCATCATCTTCGGGAACCAACAAACGCCAGGCCGTTTTTACCTCCATAGCTCCCTGATAGGTCGATCCAGGTTGATCCGGAATAGCGCTTCCACCACACGGTAGGCAAATTACGTTTTGGTCTGTAGGACAATTACACGTACTGGTGGCCCCTTTATAGTAGGCATTGTACGCTTCAATATTGGCCAGCGTATTGGACGTGGCTGACAACAACTTTGACTTGGTATTGTAATTGTAATACAGGTAATTGTATTCATCTCTATTAACCTTGGCCTGGTACAAGACCATATTGTCTTTACCATATTCGCTTACATGTGCAAATACATCACACGATCCAATTTCATTGTTTTCGTCCAGGTTGTTAAATAATTCAAAACTGGCCCCATCAGCGGGGTACACCGGATCGCCAAAACTGTAATGTGGCGGTTTGTCGAATGGCAACATCATATCGTCGTAAGGTCTTAACTCCGTTCGATGAGCGTAGGTTTCCCATACCACCAAATCGGGATAGGGCGAACTGTCTGAGCTCCAGGTCCAGCTGTCATCTGGATTGTCTCGTAATCCGTTCTCACCGTAGGACGACCTCCAGTTGAGAGACAGAAATTCTTCCCATGCAAACTGGATCAAATCCGTATCGGATGCATTGGCAGCCAGATCTTGTGGCGGCAAGGGGTTAAAGTCAATTTGAAATTGGCTTGATACTTCCTCAACTTCTTCTTCAATAGCCTCTTTTTGATTTCCGTCACAGGCTGCTAAAAACAGTCCTAGACAAATCAAAATAAGCCACGACATTGTATTGTTTTGCTTCATATTCAATGTTTTATTCTATTGTGCACGTGTAGGGATTGACCACAGAAAGTCGGTTTTGGTATTGGCTGAAAACTTAAACGAATCGGCTGGATCAATATATCCATTCGGCACGTAGTTTGAATTGGGATACGCAGCCATACGATGACAACTCATGCAATTGGAAAACACCCCAAACCAGGCTATGCTGCTATCGGCTATATTTTCCATAGCCACTGTCCCACTTAAATTCGTCTCTAAATACGGATTATAGCTAATGAGTGGTTCTCCGCCATGCTCTGTATTTGCCGGTGCGACCATATAATAGGCTGTCCGCATATTATAATTATCCCACGGGCCTCCAATAGCACTTGGTCGATCTTTTCCGAATACGGCATTTTGGGGATAATGCGACCACCAAAACGTTTGCCAGGTCCACTTATTGATTTCTTTACCGGTAACATGCATAGCCATAAGCAGAGCATAATTTCCTTCTTTTACCAGGTCGGCTACAGAGGCCGAGTCGCCCTTGTTCCCTTTTCCAATATCGTCGCCAGAAGTTTCGGCAAACTTGCTAAAACTATCGGCTTGCGCTTGCGTAATAAGAATGGAATAAAAATCCTCCAGAGCAACCACTGGCCAGTACTGAGCTGGTGCACCATTACAACTCATTGGGTATAATGACCCTGGTACGAGCGTACCCGTTGGATCTACAACCACACATTGGCGCCAGGTATACGGTTCCGGATTGGTTAAATTTGTGGTAGTTGCAACCGACACACCTGCCCAATACGGCAAAGCGGTTGGTTGGTCGCCTTCAATAAACTGAAAAACAGGTTTCAACACAATAGACAAGGCATCAATTGTGTCTTTAGAAGTTTGTATTTGTCGATCTACGATCGCTGTATGATTGGTATTAAATGAATCATTGATTGCATCAAGTACCGACTTTTCATTGTAGCCCTGATCCCAAATAAAATCAGCGACACTCTGCGTGTATCGGTTAAATGAAGTTGGACGCTCTGCCACATCTATGGGCGGTGATGTTTGTACGGAAGCATGAACAAATTGTGTCGGGAACCCAAAGTCTCTAAACACTTCCTCGGTCTCCGAATCCCGGCTACCCATTTCAAACAATTCATGACCCGTATACCAGGTTTCCCAAACAGGAAGTCCCGAATTGGTAGTCGTGGTAATCGACTCCCACATATCCCATGCATGCATTCGTATAGAATCCACTTCCAGGTTGGCAATCCAACCGTTGATTCGACCTGCTGTTGTTGGATACGATCTTACCGATGGTGGATCCACGTAACCGCCTGGTCCAGGTTCACTTAAACTAATGGTAGGTTTTTCTGTGGCCGGTTTTTCTGCTGGGGTGCATTGCCATAAAATCACGATTAGAAAAAAGGATAGAGTGACCAGATATTTCAATCTGAGCATAGACCTCTTCCTTTTCGCAGTTTGGTTCTTGCTTTTTGTGGTAGGCATATTTCTTAATTTTAGGTTACGACTATGAGCCAACCAGTTAAGTTGATCTCATGTCTCCATCGTAAATTAGTCCTCGAGAAGGACAATACCCTAAAAAACCAGTGTGTTGCACGAAAAATGGCGACACATAACTAGTTACCTATTGGTATAAATTGCAAAATGTTGTAGAGAAACTCGCGAATTACATTTTTCAGAGATGGCCAATCCAGTACAATCTTCAATGATTCTGATCAGAATTTGGATGTTTTTTAGCAAATAATTTCTTCCACAAATTACTCAACACAAAAAAAGCGATCAAAATGGTTACCGCTCCCGTATAGATTCCATTCTCGTGAAAGCCAGTCCATCCATATTTAAAAATAAACAAGCCAATGGATATCGCAAAATTTATCAATCCATAAACCCTGTTGCCCAGGTTAGAAAAACCAAAAGCACTCAACATGCGCTGCTTCCAGACGCCTAAAATATAATGCGGCATCGCATTCATTAGAAAGACGCCAATAAAAAAGTCAGTGATATCCATACAATATTACGTTTTAAGCCACATCACAAAAACGGTCATTCTAACCTTGCAAACCATACACAAATCCAACTTCAAACAGTCGGTTGTACATACCAATACGATTAAAAAAACGTTTGGAGTTTGGAAAATTGAGCCCAATCCGATTAATGGAATAGGAATGTCGAACTCGAAAACCGAGTTTATCGTTAAACAAATACGTTGCCCCCAACAAAAAAGCGGTTTCAATTTTATTAAAGTTGGCATCTGTTACCCGGGGTCCATCGTCTATAGTGCCTCCAACATTTACGCCTAAACTTACTCCTGTGTGCACATTCAAGAAATCGTAATCCGGCAAGGTGTATGCAAAGACCAACGGAAACTCTACATAACTTGATTTGATAATAAAGATGGGTTGAACCGCGGCATCTGGGTCATTGACCAGTTTAGCACCTTTTTGGGCAAACTTTATTTCAAATCCAACAGATTTATGGTCGCTGATGTCGTGAAAAATCCCAATCCCGCCATTAAGGCCTACTTTATTGTACCCGCCAATGTGGTCGCCATCGACCTGACTAAAGTTGGCTCCTACTATAGCTTTGGCTTTAAAAAATTGCGCATTGGATTCAACGGGTTGAAGACAAAAGAGCATGATCAGGAATAGAATTGATTGAATTGATTTCATATGGACTCAAAAATAAATAAACTTGTGGCTTATTGTTATCTTACCTCTTGTAAAAATCACTTTAACAGAATCATTATGCACAAAGCAAAATTTAATAAAGACGTAGCTGGATATCTCATGCTCTTATTACTCGCCGAAGTAGATGGCGATTTTGATCCTCGAGAAGGAACAGTTATCGTAGATTTTATTAAAGAGACTTTTCCATTTGGCAGCAATTTGGAAAGTGCCGCTGAAGAAATTGGTATGCTAAAAATAGCGGACTATGGGGTTGAAATAACCAATCTCGCTGAAGATTTTTATACGGAAAGTACGGAAGATGAACGGACGGCTTTTCTACGTTTTGCGATAAAACTGATCAGTGCTGATGAAAAAATAGATATTGAAGAAGACCGCTTAATTAATCGACTTTTCGCGGCGTGGGACATTTAAGTCGGAGGCGTTAGCCCCAAAATTTCTGCTGCTTTAGCACACGCTATTTTTTCCGCATTCTTTTTGGAATAATTCTCTGCAGTGGCAATTTCTTCCCCGTCTATGACCAAAGCGATTTTAAATTTACCGCTTTTAGAATCGCCCTTTTCGGTGAGAATCTTAAAATCCAGTTGCTTCTTACTCTTTTGAGCCCATTGGTTCACCAGGCTTTTGTAGTTGATATGCAAATTGTGAATGTCGTCCAGGTCAATATGTGGTTTAAGCAGCTTTTTATAAACGAATTTACGTGTGGCGTTGTATCCTTTGTCAAGGTATATAGCCCCGACCAGCGCTTCCAGTGCATTCCCTGCCAGGGAACTCATTACATGCCGATTTTTGGCCAACACGTCTTCTACTTCAATGAAAGTCGTAATGCCAATTTTCATGGCCATGGTGCTTAACTGTTTTCTACTGACAATCTTGCTCCGTACTTCGGTTAAAAAGCCTTCTCCTTTAAACGGAAATTTCTTAAAAACCATTTCGGCAATAACCATATCCAGCACGGCATCGCCTAAAAATTCTAAACGTTCATTGCTGTTTTTGAGGGTCGTGAATTGAATTTTTTCTGAAGCAGAAAGGTGGCGAAAAGCTTTTTTATACAGCTCCAAATTTCCTGGACCAAAACCAATCAGGTTTTTTATTCCTGCCCGTAAGACTCTATCTTTTTTGTTGTTGAGAAAAGGTAGAAACATCAGAATATGAACTTATTCTAAAAATTTCTTCATTATGAGGGACACATTGTGCCCTCCAAAGCCAAATGTATTACTCAGAGCGGCGTTCACCTCTCTTTTTTGCGCTTTGTTAAATGTGAAATTTAATTTAGGGTCAAATACCTCATCATCGGTAAAATGATTTATGGTAGGTGGAATAATTCCTTTGGTAATAGCCAGAATACAGGCCAACGCTTCGATTGCTCCAGCAGCACCTAATAAATGGCCTGTCATGGACTTAGTCGAACTGATATTCAGATCGTAAACTTCTTCACCAAAAACGGATTGAATCGCCTTCGTTTCGGCCAGATCACCTAGCGGTGTTGACGTTCCGTGAACGTTGACGTAATCAATATCGCTCAATCCCAGGTTCGCTTCAGCTAAGGCATACCTCATTGCATTACTGGCTCCCAACCCTTCTGGATGTGGTGCCGTAATGTGATGAGCATCTGCAGATAAACCACCACCTGCAATTTCACAATAAATATGTGCCCCTCTCGCCTGAGCGTGTTCTAATGTTTCAAGCACCAAAGCCGCTGCACCTTCTCCCAACACAAAACCATCACGGTCTTTGTCAAAAGGTCGACTTGCCGTAGCAGGATCATCATTCCGACCACTTAATGCCTTCATAGAATTAAAACCTCCCATTGACAGCTCGTTTACACAAGCCTCCGATCCACCAGTAATCATCACATCTGCCTTACCTGTTCTTAAATAAGTAAATGCATCCATAATGGCATTGTTGGACGACGCACATGCGCTAACTGTCGTAAAGTTGGGTCCTCTGAAATTGTATTTCATTGAGATATAACCACCGGCTATATCTGAAATCATCATAGGAATAAAAAACGGGCTTATTCGAGGAGTACCGTCACCTTCTAAAAAGGCACGCGTTTCGTTTAGTAGGGTGTGAAGCCCACCAATTCCTGATCCCCAAATTACTCCGCTTCTATCTGGATCTGGTCCACTATCTTCACTTGCCGTAAAACCCGCATCGTTCATTGCTTCTGCAGCAACTACCATGGCATAATGGGTATACGGATCCATGCGTCTGTATTCGCGTCGATCCAAATGATCTTCAACCTTAAAGTTTTTCACCTCGCAAGCAAAGCGGGTCTTAAACTTCTCAGGGTCAAATCGAGTAATAATCTCGGCACCACTAACACCCTTTTCTAGGTTTTCCCAAAACTCTTTTCTGGAATTGCCTATAGGTGTTAGTGCCCCGAGACCAGTCACAACAACTCTTTTGAATTGCATGACCTAAAATTACTTTGTGTGTTCTTCAATGTACGAAACAGCTTGTCCTACTGTTCCAATCTTCTCCGCCTGCTCATCAGGGATAGCGATATTGAATTCTTTTTCGAATTCCATAATCAATTCCACTGTGTCCAAAGAATCAGCGCCTAGGTCGTTCGTAAAACTAGCCTCTAATGTAACTTCTGATTTTTCTACACCGAGTTTGTCAACGATGATGTCGGTTACTTTTGATGCAATTTCTGACATTGTTTTTACTTTTTAAGTCGTTAAGGGTGCAAAGAACATTTTTTTCCTCAAAAAACACAAGTAAAAAGTTTCAGTACTTAATTTTGACGTAATAATAACTTGGACCTTGAAACGTCATATTCTTAGAGATTATAAAAACTTTCCAAGTCAGGTCTTCGGTCTGGTAAGTGCGAAGTCATTCACTCAGTTGGCATGGGCCCTTAGGGAGTACCTTCACCTGCGGTTTGTACGCGACGAGGATATTTCTCTTGTAATTGATGGTGCAACCCACTACTGGCCTCGATTTACCTACCACGACCCAGAGTCAGAAACTATGTATTCTCTCATCAAAAACAAAAGCGTAGATGGTTTATTAGCACCCGAATTAAAGAACGTCGATGTGTTTTTAGTCGAGATGAATCAAAACTTAACATTTCAATTAAACCTGGATAATATATCGGAAATTAATTTTGTCCACTTTTGTTTCGAAATCGAGACAAACATGATAAAACACGAAACTCAGCATTTATTACATGAGTAATGTCGAATTTTGCGATTAAGTAGTTAAACCCCATAATTGAATTTGATACGCCGTATTGGCATGATATGAATATTATTCACAACAAAACTAAAATCATTGCGACTGTTGGCCCAGCGACCTCTGATATAAATATTTTACGCGAACTGGTTGTTGCAGGCATGGATGTCTGTCGGATTAACTTCTCCCACGGCACACACGAGCAACACCTTCTCATTGTACAACACATTAAAAGTATTAATCGTGAATTAGGCCGAAACATCTCTTTATTGGGTGATTTACAAGGACCAAAACTTCGTCTTGGAGAAATTGAAGAGGGAACAGAGCTTGTCGATGGAACAGAGGTAATAATAACCATAGAAGAGTGCATTGGTAACGCCAAGAAGGTATTTGTAAAATACCCAGCACTTCCTTTAGATATAAAAGTAGGCGACTCTATATTGATCGACGATGGCAACATCAGTCTCATCGTTACCGAAAAAACAAATTCCAAAAGTTTCAAGACTCAAGTGGTTCACGGTGGACCCGTATCTTCAAAAAAAGGATTCAACCTACCCAACACGGCCATAAGTTTGCCGTGCTTAACAGAAAAAGACCTGATAGATTTAGCTTTTGCTGTTGAAAACCAATTCGACTGGATTGGCCTGTCTTTTGTTCGACAAGGTGCAGATGTAACGGAACTCAAACAACGAATTGCCGACCTGGGCGGTACAGCCCGCGTTATTGCCAAAATAGAAAAACCGGAAGCCATTCGATATATCAAGTCCATTGTAAAAAAGTCTGATGCCGTTATGGTTGCACGTGGCGACCTGGGGGTTGAATTGCCTCTGGAACAGGTGCCGTTATTGCAAAAGAAAATTGTTGAGCGCTGTATCAATTTTTCTAAACCGGTTATTATTGCTACCCAAATGATGGAGAGCATGATTAATCATGCACGACCTACACGAGCAGAAGCTAGTGACGTTGCTAATGCCGTTATGGATGGTGCTGATGCCGTTATGTTAAGTGCAGAGACCTCCGTAGGCAAATATCCATTGGAAGCGGTTAAAGCCGTTCAAAAAATCGTTGGTTCTACGGAAGAAGGTTGGGACATTTATTATAAAGGTAAAAAACCTTCTAAATCATCGCCGACTTTTTTATCCGACCAAATATGCTTCGCCGCCGTACAAATTAGCGAGCAAATTTCAGCGAAGGCCATCATATCTTTAACTCAATCGGGTTACACGGCTTTTAAGATTGCCAGTTACCGACCCAAATGCGATATTTTTATTTTCACCAGTAACAAGACTATATTTCGGTTGTTGAATTTGGTCTGGAATGTTCAGGTATTCTATTATGACAAAATGGACAGTACCGATCGAACAATGACGGACGTACTGAACATTCTGAAGGATAAAAAGTTAATAAAGGTGGGAGACTTGGTAGTTCATACGGCCAGCATGCCGATAATGTCCAAATCCCGAACAAATGCATTAAAGATTACACGCGTAGATTAAATGGAAGAAATCATAAATAAAGTGGCCAAGAGCGGGTTGATTACATTCAACTTAGAAGAATTCTACGATCAAACAGAATGTGTAGAGTTTGACATGAAACCGCAATTGTTTCATGAGTTAATACTCAAGGAGAAAGATTTTAGAGGCTTTATTAAAACCCACGACTGGCAACAGTATCAGGATAAAAATGTGGCTTTGTTTTGCAGCAACGATGCCATTGTACCGACATGGGCCTACATGCTCGTGTCCAATAAGCTATCAGGCATTGCCAAAACCGTATTTTTTGGCACAAAAAAGGATTTACAACAAGCCACAATCAGCAAAAACCTGGCGAGTATCAATGTCGAAGATTACCGCGACAAGCGTGTAGTCATAAAAGGATGTAGCAAATTTGAGGTACCGATTGGGTCCTACGTAGAAATTACAAATAAGCTTACGCCTGTGGTAAAAAGTATCATGTTTGGGGAACCATGTAGCACGGTACCCATTTACAAAAAGAAGTAACATCTTTACCTCTTCAACTATGCAAAGACGATTTTTAATTATAGGCAGTATTCTGGCTGCAATAAGTGTCGCCATTGGTGCGTTTGGAGCACACGGTTTAGAAAAATTTCTCGAAGAAACTGGAAGACATGATGTTTTTGAAACAGCCATCAAGTATCAATTTTATCACACCTTTGCCCTACTTTTTGTAGCCCTGATCGTCGACAAAGCACATCCAAAATTCCTAAAATATGCGGGATATAGTTTTCTAATCGGCATTCTCTTGTTTTCAGGTTCATTATACGGAATTATCGCCTTCCAAAACCCTGGGTTAGGTATAATCACTCCGTTTGGAGGTTTATTTTTTATTGTTGGTTGGCTGATGTTGGCAACAGCGGCTATTAAGAAATAGTTATTCCGGAGCGTCTTTTTTCTTTCTTAAGCGAATGCGATCAAACTGCCTTCGAAAATAAAATCCCACACCTGTAGTCGTTACGTTTGTCACATCTCCTAAGGTCGGATCATTGGCCAATTTGTGATAGGCTTTGAGTTTAAGCGTTCCATCCTTTTTGAGCTTATAGACCAGGTCAACATTATAGGGGTTTTTGCCACTGTATGCATTCGTATTGTAACTGGCCGCCAATTCTACACGCTCATTCAAAAGCTTTCTTCGAGCCGAGAAAATAAGTTCCGCTCTTTCCTGATCGGTTATTCCGCTTCTCGTCATGTAGTCCACCCCAAAATCCCAATTCTGATCATACTCGGAAATCCAGCTATTCACCTGATTTGAAAGAAAGGTGCCAATACTCGAACTGACAATATCTCTATAATCATTGGGTGAAGAACCGCTGCCCAAACCAAAGTTGGCTGCTGGCGAAAATGATCCAAACGTCAATAACGAAAACACCTGTCGGTTCAATTCGTCGGGATCGGTTTCGATTTTGCGAATAAGGGCATTAAACTCGGTAAAACTACTTACCGAACCCGTTTCTGGAAATTCCCAGTCGAATGTTATATCTGGATTAAAGAGTTCCCCTTTTAGCTTTAGGATGACATTCATCTTAATGTTGGTGTTGTACTCATCATCCAAACCATCAATGGTGCCCATTAAATGTGATGGGTTTGCTCGATTCCGTGCGACAGCTGCCTGGAGGTTGATCATCGCATTGTATGGATCACCGTTCCAGATTACCTGGCCTCCCTTCCGCAAATCAAACTTCTCGCTTACCAGGGTAGGTGATGAAAATGGATAAATACCTTCGCTGATCGTAAACACTCCATACATGTAAAATTCTTCGCCAGTCGCATATTCCATCTTTATATGTCCAGAACCACGTCCACTAATCTTATCGTCTAACACCTCGTCAAAAAGAAGAATAAACTCCGCTTCTTCGGTAAGATCAAAATCGAATATCATCGTCATTTTCTGATCGTTTTCCTCCTGAACAACGGGGATAACCGATTTATCCTTTATTTCCTTTTTAAACCGGATATAGTCTACCAGGTCATTATCCGATTCGTCATAGATTGGTATCGTTAGGCGAGAGCCTCTGTTGGTTTTCCCTTTTATTTGAATAACCATATCGTTAACCGGACCTTTAAAGCTTGCACGACCCGTTGCGAAGCCCGTACCATAAAAAACATCGTTGTGCTCTTGAGTGGTATTGAGAACCATAATGTTGTTTGCTTCTTCAATGGCAATATTGAAGACCATGTTTCCAAAAAAGTCGTGTTTGATCTGACCTTTAAGAAAGGCACTATCTCCACGTTCGTCTTGAATTTTCAAGCGTTTAAAGTCGATGGATTTGTCCGACAACCCCACCTTGTCGTTGATAAAATACATTGTATTTAGGTAATCCACCAACAAGCTTACGTTCTTCGCTTCGATCACCCCCTTAAATTTTGGATCGCTAAACGTACCATATACACGGATATCGCCATCAATTTCGCCGTCAAATTGGGAAGCCACTCCCTTAAACCATACTTCCATCGGTTTAATGGATGCATTTCTGGCCATTACGTTCATACTGATTTTACCGTTGTTCGAGGTTAGATCAAGCTTACCTTCGGCACTTACGTTCTTAAACAAACCATCCGTTACCGTCGCAACGACTTCCAAAATCAACGGGTTTTTATCTGTTTTAGTTCGAATCTCCAAATTCCCCAGCGTGTCTCCGTTTATAGCAAGATCCTGAATTTTTATGTTGCCATGAATAACTGGCCTATTAAGCATTTGAAAAATCCCGATAGAATCGTCAGAAACTCCTCCGAGTTGCAGATTAATGCCCTCCAAAAGAGGGTTAAAACTTGACAAATCGAGATTCGTAGTATGAATGAGTAGTCGATCTCCTTTTTGATCTGAGACGATTCCTCGAATCGTTAGATACTGATCTTCATTGGATACGTTAAAATTATCAACGACCAATTGACCATTAGCCCAAAGTGCATAGTTGCCGCCTTCTATAACCCAGGGTTGCTGATCAAGGTATAATGTCGACTGTTCAAGCTCGATTTGAACGGAGTCGTTTCCAAAATCTAAGGAACCGTATGATCGCAAAGCAATTAAGTCAGACGTATCCGCAAAATCCAATAGAAATTCAACGTAGTTCGGCAGGATGCTGGCATTGAGAAGGACGTCTGTGGTAACCGGTTCACCGCCGGAAGTAAGGTTCGCAACGTCAGCACTTAAATTAAGCAACTGATGAGGTCGTTTTCGGACAACAAGTGCATAACCGTTTCCCGTATATTCGTCATAACTAACATAATCAAATCTACCTGACGACTCTAAACTTTCTTCTCGGGTATCGTAATCGATACGAAGTTTTCCATTACCCAGTTTCACATTGTACGGAGTCCAATACGAAATCAAGTCATTTTCTTTAATTTGAAAATTTGCCGTGGCTTTAATTTCATGATCGAGTGAAATGGAGTCATAGAAATCCGGGAAAAGGGTGTTTAAAAAGTCTTGATAAACCTGAGAAAGGTCATTCAAACTAAATTCCCCTTCAACATCTCCATTTAAATAATCAGATTGAATAGCGATTTTTCGATTATCCGCGCCAAAACTGCTTTGAATGTTTAGGGTATCCATTTCCAGCAATCTACCTTGACGACTTACCTTGATATCCGATAGATTTGCGAATCCCGATATATTATCCGGATCGTTTCCCGTCATTTTAATAACCAGGTTTGCGGCAATAAGCGTTTCTGTCGTATCAAAATTTAAGGCTTGCAGGTTAATATTTCTGATCTCAGAAGCAAAATCAAACGTTGGCATTTCTGATTTAAAATCAACCTTTCCGTTAAAGGTAAAATCGGCATTTGGATCATTTAGCCACGCTTCTCCATCAAACTTCTGGTCTGTATACAAACCATTCGCCTTTATATCTTGAATTCTAGTGCCGTTAAAATCCAAATAATCAATCTCACTCTTAAACCGAGTTCTTAGTTTCTCGAAAGTCAGACCTTGTCCTTCCTCTAAAACGAAAGAAAAGGAAGTTTTTCCAAGTTGATTGTTTTCCAAAAAACGGCCAATGTCGAAATTTTCCGCTACCAGCTTTCCAGTATAGCTGGCATAGTCGTTTTGAAGAAGTTTAAAATTGATTCGTGAAATGAGTTTACCCATATTCGAATGCAAAACCCCGTCTGCTGCAAAATCTGTATAAAAGCCGGTAACATGCCCCTTAAAATTAAATGCATTAAAACGGTGAAGCTTGTCTGGAAGTTTCAATTTCATAACCTCCTCAATATCGTGCGTAGTGGCCGAAAGTCCATCTACTTTTAAGTTAATAAACGATGAGCGCCATTCGGGTAGGCCACGCAGATCAATGTCCCCTTTTATAGTGCTCGAAGCTCCAATTCCAAGTTCGAAATCGGTCACCTTAAAGTTGCTGACATAGCCCTTAGCCTTGCCCTTGAATCGAATTCGATTGTGTTTGTATGGATTTAAGTTATAGGAAAAATACGCTAGATCTGACGCCGATATTTCGGTATGGTTCAATTCGGTTCGAACATAAACACTGTCAATAAAATATCGAAAGCTTTGATAGCTCGAATAGTCGAAGGCAATATATTCTTCCAGAACAGATTCTGCCGTTTTAAGTTGCATTTGCTGGAATTCCATTCCAGTTCTATGCACCTTAGCCTTGCATACCAGTCGTTCAATTTCTAGACCATTTTTTTCAACTGCGTTTAGATTCTTGATCTTAAAATCAAGCGAATCACCAATAAGGTAGAAATCTTTAAACTCGCCGTTGATTTGATTAAAGGCAAAATCATTTTCATCAAACGTCCGATCAGAAGGTGGGTCATGACCATCAACGCGAAAACGAAACTGTCCGTTTTCAATTTCGATGTTCTTAAACAGGATATTCCATATGCCATTACCCGTCGTATCCTTTTTGGCAATATCCACCAAAAACTGAAAATTTAATTCGTCGTCTCCAGTTCGTTGCCTGAAATTGACAAGGGGGTCCTTAATGACCACATTCCCCACAATCGCCTTTTTGCCTTCCTTGTTGTAGGATAACAGTTTAAGTTGCAATTGATGAATAAAAAAAAGTGAATCAGACTGTTTGTCTTTAATAAGGATATCGTTCAATTTCATCTTACCCGACCAACTCAAATTGACGGACTTAATTGACACCTCCGTCTCTAGAGTCTCGGATAGAGAATTTGTTATTTTTCCAACCACCCATGATTGGACAAAAGGCATGCTTATCAAAAATGATGAAATAACACAAAGCACCAAGAGTACAAGCAGTACCCTCAGCCCGATTTTTGCTATCTTTGAAAAAACTTTTTTCAACAGTTCGAAATTAGCGAAACTCCACCCAAAACGTACAACAAGTAACTTTAAGTGCTTTCAAAACAAGACATTATAATTTTGGCCATCGAATCTTCGTGCGATGACACGGCGGCCGCAGTAATTATGAACGGCAAAATGTGTTCCAACGTGGTCGCCAGTCAGGAAATTCACAGAGAATATGGAGGCGTAGTTCCGGAATTGGCCTCCCGTGCCCATCTTCAACACATATTACCCGTGGTTGATGCTGCTCTAAAAAAGGCCAAAATAACCAAGGCCGATTTATCTGCTGTTGCTTTTACCCAGGGCCCCGGACTTTTAGGTTCTCTTATGGTGGGTTCGAGTTTTGCTAAATCCATGGCTTTAGCCTTACAGGTTCCCCTCATTGCTGTAAACCATCTCGATGCTCATGTGTTGGCTCATTTCATTGGCAATACCGACGCACAATTCCCCTTTTTGTCTTTATTGGTGAGTGGCGGACACACCCAGTTGGTTAAAGTTTCTTCTCCATCCGATTTTGAAATTTTAGGCAAAACCAGAGACGATGCTGCAGGAGAAGCATTTGACAAAACAGCCAAAATGTTAGGCCTTCCTTACCCCGGCGGTCCAGAACTTGACAAGCTTGCACAGCACGGAGACCCAACCAAATATCGATTCCCAGATTCCAGAGTGGGCGAGTTGGAATTTAGTTTCTCCGGACTCAAAACTGCCGTCCTATATTTTCTGAGAGACGAAAAAGAAAAGAATCCAGAATTTGTGGAACAAAATTTGAACGATATATGTGCATCGATTCAACACACTATTGTGTCTTATTTAATGAGAAAATTGGAAAAGGCGGCCAACGAAACAGGAATTAAGGAAATAGCCATAGCTGGCGGGGTTTCGGCAAACAGCCGTTTGCGTTCGTCGGTAAGAGAGCTCGCCGTAAAAAAAGGTTGGAACGTGTTTATTCCTGAGTTGGAATACTGCACAGACAATGCGGCCATGATTGCACAGGCGGCTTATTTCCAATACATTGATAAAACATTTGCGAATCAGGATTCGATTCCGTTCGCACGAATTGCGAAATAAAATGAGAAAAAAAATAATTGTATTGTTTGCTCTATTGAGCACTGGCTTTTTAGGAAAAGCCCAAATGGCAGATTCAACGTTGTATCGTACCAACAAGGTAAAAGAGGTTAAATCCTGGGTACATGTGGTTGGGTTTGAGAGTACAAACGACACCTGTCTTTTTACCACCAAAAAATTAAACTCCCAGGGCCTACCTACCTATATCAACATTAATTATGGCTGTCAGGGATGGAATAACGTGACGGAAATAAAGTACACCTACAATGAAAACTACCAAATGGTTGGAATGGAGACCATTCGAAACGATGAATTACTCAATACCGTTTCGCTTGAGGTGGATTCGTTGGGCCGGGTAACCAGGGAAACCAATACGGTTTATGACCCATTTGAAGTTGTAGTTGGACATAACACTTACTTTGGCGATGGAGTATTGGCCGATTCCATGCACACCTTAACTGTAGTAAAGGGTGACACCAATTACACCCGAACAGTGTACACCTACCTAAATGGTAAGTTGAAAAAATCTCAAATGGTTGATATCGTTAACAACAAACCCATTAACCATCTGACCAATAAATATGACTCAAAAGGCCGTTTAATTCGGGAAGAGTTTATCTATTTTTTAGGGTATGACAATGACAACATCACCAAATTAGAATACAATTGGAAAGATCAGGTTGTAAAAACACACAGTGAACTGGACAAGATTGCGGCTCACTTTTATTACAATAACATAGGGCTGCCAGTTTTGACTCATTATTTTAATAAATTTGAGTCATTGGAACGCGAAATGTGGCACAAATACTTGTTTTATGAATAGTCTGAATTGGCTTTGGGTTGCCCTCGGTGGCGGTTTGGGTGCTGGCGCACGATATGGCGTGGCCGTTCTTCTGCCTACCTCAGGTGAAAAAATGCAATTCCCCTGGGCTACACTCTCCGTTAATCTTCTGGGTTGTTTTCTAATCGGTTTATTATGGCAGGTCTTAGGCAAAAGCAGTCATCTAAATGCGTTTTGGGTGATCGGCTTTCTTGGAGGTTTTACGACGTTTTCAAGTTTTGGACTCGACAGTCTGAAACTGATTAATCAAGGGGCATTTACCAGCTTCTTTGTTTACATATTAATTAGCAATATTGTAGGTCTTCTTTTCGTTTTTGGTGGTGTAAAGCTTGCCGAATTATCGAGATTGGGATTATAAATACATACAAATGAAAAAATTACTGGCATTTCTGGGTTTCATAACGGTTTTCTTAACGGCAAACGCCAACTATTTGATTATCCCCATGGACGAGACGCAAAACGACCATCTTAAAGCGTACGGCGTAGCGTTTTCGATTCTTGAATTTGATAAAGAAGTAGAGTGGTTGCTGAATTACCGGGGTGGATCGTTTATGACGTATCATTTTGATGAATTCGAAAAATTGTGTTTGCTAAAAGGCGTTAGTTTCCAAACGATATCTGACTCAAGAGCACAAGCCATTCGCGATGAAATTGAAAACCCAGTGGTTAACGCCAGCATTGTTAAGTTGTTGTCCGTGCCCAAAATAGCGGTCTACTCCCCGACGTCTGCTCAACCCTGGGATGATGCCGTAACCATGGTATTGGAATACGCCGAAATCCCTTACGAGAAGGTGTTCGACGATGAGGTACTTAACGGCGACCTGCCTTTATACGACTGGCTTCACTTACACCACGAAGATTTCACAGGCCAATACGGTAAGTTTTATGCCCATTACCGCAACGCACCCTGGTACAAGGAGCAAGTTAAAGAAGCCGAAGACATGGCTGCAAAGCATGGCTTCGAAAAGGTATCCGAACTCAAATTGGCTGTGGTCAAAAAGATTCGAGACTTTACTCTGGGTGGGGGCTTCCTGTTTGCCATGTGTTCTGCCACCGACAGTTATGACATTGCTTTAGCCGCTGATGGAGTTGACATCTGTGAAGAGATGTATGACGGAGATGCGGCAGATCCGAATGCACAATCCAAACTCGACTATGACAAGACTTTTGCCTTTAAAGGCATCCAACTCGAAACCAATCCATACGTCTACGAGTATTCCAACATTGACGTCAACCCCAATGCGCGAGGTGTAACTGAAAAAACAGACGTATTTGTGTTGAACGAGTTTTCGGCTAAATGGGATGTGGTGCCTACCATTTTAACTCAAAACCATGAGAAAGTGGTGAAGGGTTTTATGGGTCAAACCACCGCGTTTAAAAAAGACCTAGTTAAGAGCAGTGCAATTATAATGGGAGAGAATAAATCTCTAAATGAGGTTCGATATCTTCATGGATCGATGGGTAAAGGAACCTGGACATTTTATAGTGGTCACGACCCGGAAGATTACCGCCATTTGGTTAACGAGCCTCCAACTGATTTAGCCTTGCATCCAAATTCGCCTGGGTACAGACTTATTCTCAACAACATTCTGTTCCCTTCGGCTAAAAAGGAAAAACAGAAGACCTAATTCTCGCCTTTATTTCTTGATAAATCGTCCGACATATTTTTGTCGATCATGTGAAATAACGAAGCTATACATACCTGTGGTTAGATTGTGGCAATCGATCCAATCGCCTGTCATATGTTGTTCTATAACCTTGGCTCCAGTTGAATTAAAAACTTGTATGAGCTCTCCTTTTAGATATCCATCAAATTCGATGGTAAAACCATCTTCTACTGGATTTGGATAGACCTTCAATAGTTTCTGGATGTCTCGAACCGAACCGTTTATTACGTTTAAGGTCATCACCTGAGTACACGAATCATTCAACTCGTTAACTGCCGTTAACTTCACAAGAACCGTTGAATGCCTGGCCATTGAAACATCAATGGTTGGGTTCTTATTTGTCGTTGACGTATCTCCAACTTCCCATAGGAAGGATTTCATATTAATATTGTTCGGAGAAAGACTCAATTTTCGCGTGGACACGTCGTACTCCATGGTAAAGTCCATGCACGGAGTTGGATGGACCACAATCTGCAGTACTTTATCAACAAATGGACAAACATTTCCTGCAAAACCGTCTGTAGAAGCATAAATCAGGTAAGGTTTAATACTATCGTATTGGGTAATATCATAAAAAGCCGTCTTGGGATCATTTGGGTTACTGACCTGCCCTCCAAACAAAGGCATCCAAGTCATTCCAGTGGAATTGGTGTATGTCGCCGATAACTGGATACTCATATTCTTTACCCACGTTACAGATGTGTCGTTATTGACGGTAAGTAGTTGCCTTCCATGAACTTCGACTAAAACGGAGTCTTTCCCTGAGCACCCTGAACTTGTACAGGTATAAAAAATATAAAACGGCGTGTTGTAGTTCGTGACCTGAGAAGGTGAAAATGTACTGCCGTTTACCGCTCCGGATAGGTTGCACGACCAAATTCCTCCTGCAACATCTGCTTGTAAAAGGATGTCAGCATTTAATTCACATATCTGGTAAGGTTCTGAGAGGCTACTGATCTGAAGGTTTGTATGATTTATTTTAACCGCAGCTTGAGCACTGACCATGGAGATGATCATTGAGCAGAATAAAACCAGTTTGGCTGTATTGGATGGACGAGGCATATATTCAAATATACTGATTTCAACTGGTCATAAATCAAACACTGGCAATGGTTACAAGCCAATGACAGCACTTACCCAATTTTGGTACGGTCTATTTCTTTACAAACCGTCCAACATACGTTTGTCGATCATGGTGAATAACGAAGGTATATACACCTGTTGTTAAGTTTTGGCAATCAACCCACTTGGTTGTCATTTGCCGATCCATTACCCTGGCTCCTGATGTATTGAAGATTTGAATAATGTCTCCTTTAAGGTAACCGTCAAACTCAATGGCAAATCCATTTCCAACCGGATTTGGGTAGATCTTCAATTGCTTTTGGAGATCTTTAACCGAACCCGTAATTACATTTAGTCTCATCACCTGAACGCACGAGTCGCCCAATTCATTAAACGCCGTAAGTTTTACAGGTATGATCGAGTCTTTTGCATTTGACACGTCGAATGTCGGATTAACATCTGTACTGGCTGTGTCTTCAACTTCCCAACGAAATGACTTCATATTTAGGTTACCAGGCGTAAGTTTCAACTTCCGACTAGAAACGACATAATCCATATCAAATTCCATACATGGAGTGGGATGGACAAAAATCTGCATGGTTTTATTCGCATATGGACAAACGGCACCAGCTCCCTGATTCGTTGATGCGTACAACAAATAGCGAATAATGCTGTCGGACTTCCCCGTAGCCGAAAACGTCGTATTGGGGCTTCGGTCGTTGCTCACCTGACCTCCAGTTAAGGGCACCCAGGTCACACCCGTTGAATTGGCGTACGTGGCCGACACATCAATACTCCAATTGGGTGTCCAAGTAATTGCTGTATCTGGACTCAGGATTATGGTTTGTCGCTGGTGAATTTCCACTTGCACAGAATCCAACCCCTGACATCCATAAATGTCAACATATGCGTAATGGATGTAAAATGGGTTATTAGTTGTTACGTTACCCGGGGTAAACGTAGATCCAGATAACGCATTTGAATTATCAGAATACCAGGTTCCTCCTGAATAATTTGCTGTTAACAAAATATCCGAATTAAATTCACACAACTGGTAAGGCTCTGACATCGAATTTACTTGAAGATCTGTATGATTAATCAGCGGAACAGGTATACCACGTATGGTTAAGGTCGTATCTCGAAATGCTGGACATCCCGATTGATTGTGGAAGTATCTCATCATATAGGTAAAGTTACTTCCCTCAGCGGGTTTAGGCGTCAATAAGGTATTTAAGGTATCGCCGTTAAAGGTGTCTCCCTTTATCACATTGTTAATACCCGAATGGCTCGCATATCCTGTTGAGTCAATCGCTTTCCATATACCATCGTTTGGCGTCACATTACTGAGTACTTTTAGATCCACTATGCCAGCGTTCCAACACAAGTCTGGGAATGCATTGAAGTTGACTTTTGGCACCTTGCCAATGCCTATCTTAGCTGTGTCGCGGTTGTAGCAACCAAACACACTTCTAAATTCAAACTCGATGGTAATAACTGCCGTTGTTTTGGTCCCTAGAGGAATCGCCTTGGTGTCAATATTAAGCACAAAGTCTTGTGGAGTTCCAGGAACTCCTGTACCTAAATCCTCAATGATATCACTTTCTTTAAAGGTTCCACAATCGATACATTTCCACGCTTGACGACCCAGGGCAAGTGTTCCTCCACCAGGCAGTACAATAATCTTGTCTGTCTTAAGGTTAACAACCTCTTTATCCTGACAGAAGTATCCGTCTCTCAACTTCACTCTTGGCAATGGATTAATTTTCAATTCAAATGAATCGAGTTTAACGCAGCCTGTCGATGTGTCCGTAAATTCATAATGAATTTGATAAATCTTGGTCCCTATTGATGCCTCGGACGAGTCCAGAACGATTATGTAACCATTGATAACCAATGACGGTTTGGCTGGACATGACCACCAACCTCCAGAAGCGTTTGAATCTTCACCAAGTCTAAGATTGACATTACCTGCGTCAAAACACACCACCATATCGTTAGGCATTCTTACTACCGGCAATGCATTGACGGTTACGCTCACCGTATCCGAATCATAACAGGTGGTCTTTCCTTCGGTAACAAACAAATCCAACTGAAACGTCGTACTGGATTGAATCGAATAGGTAAGCGTGTCACTTAACCCCATATTTATCTTTTTGGTCTTATCTGTAATATCCCACCATCGATACGTTCCTGTTTTGGAATTGCCCACGGTATCCAAACCCGTCGCAATTAACTTCACATTGTCGTTCCAACACAGTACTAAATCGCCGCTGACATTCGCTTTTACCGTATCGTTAATCGCCAAAACCATGCTGTCGCTTGCCATACATCCCAAACTGTCGGTGACGGTAATCGTATATTTTCCCGGCGTATGAACTCCCAACAATTCCTCTTTTTCGCTTAGTAATTTCCCGTCTAAATACCATTTTTTATAAAGCGTATCGCCCTGTGAAACAGTCGTTTTAGCCGTATCCCTTGGATCATCCCAACGGGCTAAGCTATCGGTGGGCACCAAATGAATGGTGTCGTATGTGCAGATTCGTTTATCACTGGTAATAGAGACAAATGGGTTGTCTCTTAAGAACACAAGAGCACTATCGTTCGCCTTGCATTGAGTCTGATCGGTGATGGTGACATAAAAAACGGAGTCAGTTACCCCTGTGGGCATGGTTATGTTCATGCTGCTTGTGGTATCCCCTGTTCTCCATTGATATGAAATCGGTTTTACTCCATTGATCACCGTTGCCGTTAGTGTTAATGTCGAACCTGCACATACAAAGGTGTCTGATCCGTCAATTAAGTTAACTTCCAATAATGGAGGAACGACAATCGTATCAATAGTTGCCGTCGGGCACTTTGGACCGTTATCAATGGTATGTTCGAGAAGATATGTTCCACCTTTTCGAAACTGTAGTGTGTCGTATTGTTTACTGCTTATAAACGCTCCTGTACTTTCGATATACCCATAAGTTTTATCAAAAAGAATGACGCCTGAGGTGTCTTTAAGTCGCCACATATAACGCGCTGGTTTTGTTAAATTAGAATCCGGTATACTCTGTATCGCATATCGACCACAACCTAACGAATCAACTCGTGTCTTTGCTTTAGCCGCTGGATTAACTTTAACCTGAAACGTCCTACTTGCCACTGCATTTCTAGGACAGTTGTTATCTCGGGTGGTCACCGTAAACCGGTAGGGCAACGCTCGAGCCTGACCGATAGATGGTGTCCAACAAAACCGAGCTGATTGATTCAATACGGTATCGCTTAACACATCAAAACTTGCCCCGGGGATACCCCCATCCCACGAAATATCTGAGGTATCAGCGTCAGGTGTTGGTAGCGGTGGTGGTGGTTTGCGGACTTTATCTTCCGTTGTAATTGTAAAACAGAGTGTAGAACCTTCGCAAACGGTTTTATTAAACGGCCCTTTAATGACTGGTGGATTGTTAGAATTACAAGTAGTCACGTTATACGTTAAGTCTCTTCGAACCCTACCTATGGGTTGTTGTTTCCCTTTGGAATCCTTCCTCCATTCTGTAATTTCCAACACAAAAGCGACCACTTCGCCACACTTGGTGGGTGTAAAAATCAAGTCTCCAGTTTCCGGATCAAGGTAGAGTCCGATGGGTGGATTTGAATTCGGGTTGGTATAGGGGTACTTAAGCGTTCCCGGGTAGTAAACTGTAATGGGCGGATTGGAGGTTGTAACCGTTTTGGTCCAACTCGATTTTGGTTTAACCAAACCAAATGACAACGAGTCGAAATCAAGGGTATCGATACCGCCAATACTGTGAAACATGTTTTGATTACAACACAATTGCAGAACGGGATCCGTAGTGAATATGGGCGAAGAGTTAAACGGTGCTGTGCCTAAATCGAGGGTAGCATAATTGTAAGACGTTGTGCTGGCAGCTCCATTTGTGATGCTCGAACTACGACAACATTGACCTGTTTCAAACCGAATTTGTGTACAGCCGGACGAAAGTAAGGAATCGTATTTGGCGATTCTAAAATCAATGGTATCCCGGTAAATAATCCGTTCGATTCCTGTACCACTTTTCGCTTTATTTATGGAATCACATAGGCCGTTTGAGAAGGTGTCACACGCGGCACGAATCTCCGTAACTGACACCAATCTTAAGTTTACAGACTTTGATTTTCCGGATGTCGAACAGACCACAAAGGTTCCGCTGCTTGGATTACCGAATGAATTGCCTCCACATTCGCGGTAGGCAACCACGGTTAATTCAAACGTAAGTGTATCAATGTTGCGGTAGGTAATTTCCGTACCGTTGAGGTGAGCGGCTTTACTGCTAAATTGAAATGCAAGCAAACAAATAAATGGCAGCACAAATCTGATGGTTTTTGGCGTAAGGGTCATAGTATCAAATTTACATTTTTACGATCGTTTAGTAATAACCCTAATGGGGTCTTTACACCCTAATGACGTCACAACAATGTCAGACGTTGCACGGCTAAAATAGTAAGTTCATAAAAGTTGATCCCTTCAAGGTGCGTCTGTTTATGGATATTGGATCGGAACCGGTAGTGGTTTGTATGTATACACACTGTAAAATTTAAGGAAACAACGGGGTGACCACATGGTTCTCACTGGTTTCCTAATGAAAAATCATCATATTTGTTAACCACCTAACATGCCATCGATCAAAAAACATCTTCTGGTAATTGCGATCATCCTCCTGTTTACAATGTGTAAAAAGGATGTCGTACGTATTGATTACGACCGCGCTGGTAGCCTTCAATTGATTTTTGATCGAGGAGACATTATTGATCTAGCCGTTGCCTATAGTGTTGTTTGCTTTACAAAAGAAGGTACCCAATTGGTTGCTTTTGATCGATTTGATTCAACATTTACGTTTAAGTCTGAGTTCAATTCTGGCGTAAGAGGTATTACCAATATTGAAAAACTAAACCACAATCAGGTATTGGTTGGAATTGAAGGTTTTGGCATTTATGCATATACTACGCCTGACGATTACGTTCGATATGGTGATATTGGAGATCTTAGATTTTTCAACAACGCAAGGCAGTTCTGTGTAGCCCAAGGCCCCCGATTACTGTATAAAAACCAATGGGGTAGTTACTACCTATTGCCTGTGGCACTCCCCCCAAATACAACGCAAACCTTGACAAGCATGGTTACTCAGCACAATATTATGTGGATTGGAACGGCAGATACAGGAGTCGTTGCCTATACCTCTTCTGGACAAGAAAGTAGATTCCACGCGGATCAAAACTACATAGCAGATGACTCAATTAAGGCACTTGCCTTTGACAAATCAGATAATCTCTGGGTTCTAAGCAGAACAGGTCTTGCTGTAAAACGGGCTAGTGAATGGTTGATATATTCCAATCCGGATGAGGTTCGGAATAATGCAATGACCTTTGTCGGAGATCAAATATTGATAGCAACAGACAAGGGTGTTTATCGATTAAAAAACGATTCCATTCAGCCATATGAAGATCTTAATCAACTCTTACCTATACTTTCTGTCAATGTGGTTGAACCAGACGAACAGGGTAGACTCTGGATCGGGACCGGTCTTGGTATGTATGTTTACACACCTTAAAATTTGTAGAAACGAAGGGGTAACCGGCTGGTTCAGGTGGTTTACTAATGGAAAATCGTCATATTTGTCAAACACACTACATGCCATCGATCAAAAGACATCTTCCGGTAATTGCCATCATCCTGTTGTTTTCAACGTGTAAAAAGGATGTCGTACGTATTGACTACGACCGTGCTGGCAGCCTCCAATTGATCTTTGATCGAGGTGATATTCAACACATTGGGGCAACGGAACACATGTGTTATTTCTCCAAACGGCAAACTGAACTTGTGTCCTACGAAGTGTGGGATTCGAGTTTTACTTATTTTAATTCGTTAAACTCCGACTTTGGCGACATCGTACAAATAGAACCATACAACGATTCAACGGTGTTGATTGGCGACAGCAAACGGGGAATCCGATATTTTAACAAAGGCAAGATCTACACGTATCGAGCGATGGGTGGCCTGTCCAATTTCAACCAATCGTGCGACCAGGTGGTCGTTAGTTTCGACCGAATCAGTTATGCCGCATCTTCTTTCAACCAATTTTTTTCTTTAGGCAAAGTTTTTACTGGTACGGATGGTATCACTGCTGCTACAGCCTGCAGCGATTCCGTTTGGATCGGGACTGTTGGTGGGGGTGTTATTCAATATCATACCACAAGATATTATCGACGGTACACGACAGAAAGCACGAACCTGGCAGATGACTCGATAAAAGATATCCAAATCGAAAATTCAAATCTGTGGGTTCTAAGCAAAACCGGATTATCAAAAAAAGACGGCAATGATTTCATTACATACTCTATCCCTAATGGTGTGGTGGCACAAGAAATGTGTTTTGCTAGAGGTCATATTTTCATAACGACTAATCGAGGCATTTATCATCTTAAAAATGACCAGGTCGTCCCGTACGATTTCATTAACGATTTATTACCTGATCCGACCCAAATCACGACCATGGCTGCGGACCCGTTGGGGCAATTGTGGCTAGGCACAAAAAAAGGCCTGTATTTCTACAGACCCTATTAATTTTAATGAATGGAAAGGTTCCTAATAAATCTTTACATCACCAATCATATCTTCAGGTTTAACCCATTGATCGAACTGCTCTTCAGTCAATAATTTCAGAGCCACGGCTGCTTGTTTTAATGTGGTGTTCTCTGCATGTGCTTTTTTGGCAATCTTGGCTGCATTATCGTAGCCGATATGCGTATTTAATGCCGTTACCAACATCAACGAATTGTCTAACTTATTTTTAATCTCTTCGTAATTGGGTTCAATTCCAACCACACAGTTATCGTTAAAACTCAAACATGCCTGGCCTAATATTCGTGCCGATTGCAATAAGTTCGCTGCAATCATGGGTTTAAACACATTGAGTTCGAAGTGCCCATTACTGCCTCCAATAGATACCGCTACATCGTTGCCCATAACCTGTGCGCAAACCATGGTCAATGCCTCGCATTGTGTCGGATTTACCTTTCCAGGCATAATGCTCGATCCAGGTTCGTTCGATGGTATCGAAATTTCACCTATTCCGCTTCTTGGCCCGCTGCTCAACATTCGTATATCGTTACCAATCTTCATTAAGCTTACCGCTGCTCGTTTTAAAGCTCCATGTAATTCGACCATGGCATCGTGGGCAGCAAGTGCTTCAAACTTGTTTACAGCTGTAATAAGAGGTAAAGCCGTTTCTTTGGCAATCTTCGTAGCTACCAATTCCGAATAGCCTTCCGGTGCATTTAGACCGGTTCCTACAGCTGTTCCACCAAGGGCCAATTCAGACGCTGTTTCCATCGCTTTTTCGATGGCCTCTATGCTGAGCACCAACTGTCTGTGGTATCCCGAGAACTCCTGACCTAAGGTAATCGGAGTGGCATCCATAAAATGTGTACGGCCGATCTTCACCACGTTTTGAAACGCTCTGGCTTTCTTCTTAAAGGTGTCTTTTAACACCTGAATTCCTGGAAGAACAAAATCAACCATTTGCTGATAAACAGCAATGGTCATGGCCGTTGGGAATGTATCGTTACTGCTCTGCGACTTATTCACATCGTCATTGGGGTGTAGCACTTTATCTGTGTCCGTAAGTTTACCACCCGACAACACATGAGCTCGGTTAGCAATCACTTCATTTACGTTCATGTTGCTCTGCGTACCCGAACCTGTTTGCCATATCACCAACGGAAACTGATCATCCAGGCTTCCGCTGATTACTTCGTCGCATACGGCTACGATTAAGTCACATTTATCTTGCGGCAACACACCCAGTTTGGTGTTGGTTTGAGCCGCGCATTTTTTAAGGACACCAAATGCATGGATAATTTCAATGGGCATATGTTGATTGCCAATTTTAAAATTCTCCAACGATCGCTGGGTTTGTGCACCCCAATATTTGTCAGCAGGAACATTTATTTCTCCAATGCTGTCTTTTTCTTTTCTGTAGTCCATGCGTTGTTATTTATGGACTGCAAAAATAAGGCAGCATTCGTTTTAAGTCTAAGCATTATTGAACTAGTTGGTTTTAAAATTGCGTAACGCATTTGCTTTTAGAAGCTTGCAAAACCTTCCAATCGCCCTTTCAAACCATATTTCAGCCTGTTTAACCTGACACAGTGTTTAGAATTGTGGAACTTTTGACCATCTGGCTTAATAAGAATTTCGCCATAAGGCGGCGTAGTATGTAAAACCGTAATACTATTGCGGCAACATATTAGACGCATCCCCTTAAAATGAAATTACTCAAAGCCATCACCGTTATTCTTGCTGTTCTTTTTACGGCAAATTTCTCGTATGCACAGTCGCTATCTAAGGCAGAGAAGAAAAAGCTTAAAAAGGAATTGAAACAATATAAAAAGAATCCCGCTTCGTATAAAAAATTGAAGGTTAAGACCAAAGAAAGTATTGACCAACGCGATGAAACCATTGTAGAACTAACCCAACAACTCGACCAGCAAAATGTAGAACTTCGAACCTTAAGGGATTCGTTTTATTCTTTAAACCGAAAGTTTGAAAACCTACTCAATTCAGGATCAATGACGATTCCAGAAGGGACGGTATACGCGGTACAAATAGGGTATTTCAAACTGCTTAAACTCGATGAATTTAATAAACGAATTCGAACCGTAAGAGCCGAAAATCAAGAGGGTGGAAAACGGTATGTAATTGGTTATTTCACGAGTCTTGATCAGGCCATCGATTTTGGCGATGAAATTAAGACTATCGGTATTGATGACGCTTTTGTGTCCCAATATATCGATGGTGTTCGAAACATGACATTCGACGCTCAGGAGGCCAAGTAAATCTCTTTTATTCCTCCAACAATTTAGTTGAGTTTTTAATTCCCCTTCGTGTGTTCGGTTTTACCGAATAGCGTATCTTTGCGCACCGAAATGAAAGGGTTTAAATCATATTGGTGGAAAGCACTGGGTGTATGCCTGGTTTTAGCTACAATCCACCTTGGCACCAGCACTGAAGTTGGACCGGGCATCGTGCGAATTTCTCCTGACGCGGTCTACGCTAACGAAGATTTTCAGCTTGAAATTGAGGGGTACAACACTCATTTTAGTCATGCTGATGTCAAATCAAACGAACTCCATGTTTGGTATAAGGTCTTAGGCAAACTCCAAAAAGCCTCTTCCGTTGAAATTATTGATGATAATTACCTGCTGGTAAATTTCAGCGGCGTCGAATTACAAACAGATTCTGGGCTGGTACGAAGTGCAACCCTCGTAATAGAAGACAAACATCACGGATTGTTTCTTGGCTCCCAAATGCTTAAAATACGCTTTAAGCCAAACCTTCTGAGTACAGTCGACAGTTTACAGGACGCAGAAATTTTACCACAAAAACTAGAACAAGCCTATTATAGTTTCCCATATCGATACCTTCTTTACGAAACCATTCGAAACCTGAATTTCCATGTTCCGATGTGGTTTACGATGATGGTGCTGCTTTTTATCTCTTTTGTTTTCAGCATAATGCACCTCAATAAAGGCCAAAAAGCACACGACATATGGGCGAATGCCTTTGCGAAAGTTGGATTGCTATTTGGTATTATGGGAATTGCCACTGGAATGTTTTGGGCTAATTATGCCTGGGGAACACCCTGGACCAAGGACCCAAAGCTCAATGGAGCTGCAGTAGCTGTGTTGATGTATATCGCCTACCAAATTCTACGAGGTTCCATAGACGATGAAGACAAGGTATCCCGAATATCTGCTGTATACAATGTTTTTGCATACCCTATTTTCATTGTTCTAATTATAGTACTACCAAAACTCGCTGATTCTTCATTACACCCTGGCTCAGGAGATAGTGTAGGCTTTGGCAAATATGATTTGGACAACAATTTGCGCGCCGTATTCTACCCCGCTGTTTTGGGTTGGATTCTTATTGGCGTTTGGGTAAGCCAATTAACTGGAAGAATTGACACGGTGATAAAAAATAAAGAATGGAATTAATTAAAAAACTAGGACTGAGTTTAGGCTTACTGGTGATCTCGTTATTTACATACGCTGATGTTACCGAAAGTAGAGATTTTTTCCTTCGGTCGGGTAAGTACAACGTGGTAGTTGCCGTCCTGGTCATCATTTTTTTATTTCTGTTTGTTTATCTTTTTAGACTAGACAAAAAAGTATCTGACATAGAAAAAGAGGAAAATGAAAAGTAAACACATCGTTATTCTCGTGCTTATTGCCGTAAGTATTTCTGCAATATTGGCCACGTATGGAGATTCCAGCACAACGGTTAATTTTAAAGAAGCCGCAATGCAGCCGGACAAAAGTTTTCATGTAAAGACATCTCTTGTCAAGGAAAGAGAAGTTGAATATGATCCGACAATCGATCCAGAGAAATTCGTTTTTTACGGAATGGATGACGCTGGTGAAATCAGACGGATTATCTGCTTAAAAGAAAAACCGTTCGATTTTGAACGGGCAGAAGAAATTAAACTCATAGGCCACGTTAGCGGAGATAACGAGTTCATTGCAACTGACTTCCAAACCAAATGCCCAAGTAAGTACGAAAACGAAGTACAAGACATCTAATTTATCTTAATGGATCTTATCAAATTTAATGGTGAACATTTGTTGGCTGGAAATCTCGGCCAACTGTTTGTCGTTTTTAGTTTTGTTACCGCACTGTTGGGTGCGTTCTTATTTGCAAAACATACCAAATCCCAAAAAGCCATTGACAAGCGCGTAGCGCAAACCGTTTTTGGAATACACTTTGCCAGTGTACTGGCCATTATTGCCACACTTTTCTATATCATTTACAATCACCATTTCGAATACCAATACGCCTGGCAACATTCCTCTCTGGCACTGCCAACCCGCTATATGATCAGTTGTTTCTGGGAAGGCCAGGAAGGCAGTTTTTTGCTCTGGTTATTCTGGGAAGCTGTTTTGGGAATGTTTCTGGTTTTAAAACCCTCCACCTGGCAAAGTCCGGTTATGGCAGTAATTCTATTGTCGCAAGCGGTATTGGCCTCCATGCTTCTAGGCATTGAAATCCCAATATTGGGTGATTTTAAGTTTGGAAGCAGTCCATTTATTCTTTTGCGGGAAGCCGACCCTTCTGTTCTTGAAATCCCGGTTTTAGCACTACGAGGTATCGCCCAGGCTGATTATCTTCAGGTTATTACCGACGGTACTGGACTCAATCCGTTGTTACAGAATTACTGGATGGTTATACATCCACCAACCTTGTTTTTTGGTTTTGCAACGACCATCATTCCGTTCGCCTATGCCATAGCAGGTTTGTGGACCAAACGATACAAGGAATGGATGAAACCAGCTCTACCCTGGGCGTTGATATCGGTTATGGTTCTTGGAACCGGCATAATAATGGGTGGTGTTTGGGCATACGAAAGCCTAAGTTTTGGCGGTTACTGGGCATGGGATCCTGTCGAAAACGCATCCCTAATCCCCTGGATTGTCCTTATCGCTGGTGTACACGTGATGATTATCAATCGCATTACCGGTTCATCCCTCATACTTTCTTATTTACTCATTTTAGGTACGTTTATCCTGGTTCTATATGCCACATTCTTAACACGGAGTGGGGTATTGGGCGATACATCAGTTCACTCCTTTACGGACCTTGGACTTTCCAGGCAACTCCTGGTTTTCCTCCTGATGTTTGTGTTGCTACCGGTGGTCGTTTCGTTTAAACAGGTGAAAGCGCGCTGGATGTATTTTGGGCTGATGATGGCCATCTTAATCATCAATATACTGGCTGGCAACTTTATCGTTTGGCTAAACATCTTGTTCCTCGTTGGGTCTTTTATTGGATTGATTAAAAACCTAAGTACCAATTTACCGCTTAGCACCCGGGAAGAAAGTGTGTACAGTCGGGAGTTTTGGATGTTTGTGGGTTCTTTGGTCTTACTGCTTTCTGCCATTCAGATTCTTAGTACGACCAGTATTCCTGTAATGAACAAGGTTACATCGGCTTTATCGTGGATGTTCTTGCCACTGCACAACCTAACTGGCGCTGAAGTCTTCAAAAATATGGCTGAGGGCAACATAGCCCAACCTATTGAAATTATAAAACACTACAACGGTTGGCAATTACCCATTGCTGTAATCATAGGCTTGTTAACTGGGATTGGTCAATTTTTTGGATATAAGAAATCAAGTAAGCGCAATGTGCTTAAGAATCTTACCATTATTGCCCTTTCAGCGTTCGCTATAACGGCACTGGGCATGCTGATTTTCAAACTGTCTTTTAGCGATGGATTCTTATATATCCTGTTCTTGTTTACCAGCACGTTTGCTATAGTTGGTAACATCTGGTTTATCATTCGTGCTTTACGTTTAAAATGGAGCCTTTCTGGCGCATCTTTAGCCCATATGGGCTTTGGATTAATGATGGTTGGTGTTCTGGTTAGTTCTGCCAAAAAACAAGTCATTTCCCAAAACACACGGTATTCATACGGTGAAAACTTCGATGCCAATGAAAATCGCGAAAACATATTGTTGGTCAAAGATGAACCCTACCAGATGGCTGAATATTTGGTAACGTATAAGGGCGACACCGCGGAAGGACCAAACACCTACTACGAAGTGCACTATCAAGATACCATAACTGGAGATGAATTTTCTCTGTATCCAAATGCTCAGTACAGTCCTGAACAAGGCTTAATGCCTAATCCGGATACAAGGCACTACATCACCCGAGACATTTACACCCATGTTTCCCTGGTTCCCAAATCATCTGCAGAAGAATGGGAAGACGACGGAGAACATCAAATGCAAATTGGAGACACGATGATGGTGAACCAGGCCATGGTTATTTTGGATACGGTAACAGTTGCTCTTGGTGATACGATCAGCCGTCAGTTAAGCGGACACCAATTGCACATTGCTGAACTCAGGGTTATTTCTGGTGACAGTATCGTAACTGCACGCCCGGTTTTTGGAGTTAAAGACAACATTAACTATTATAATATTTTCTCAGTAGCAGAAAAGGCTCAGGTGCGTTTCAATTATACCCCTAAGGAAGTGGATGGTGAAATCGTCCATATGATTGAGGCATCTGTAAAACCGCAGCGTTACATTGTGATGAAGGCCATTATGTTTCCATACATCAATCTGTTGTGGACAGGAACCTTGGTGATGTTATTGGGTTTTGCCATGGCCATACGTAGACGGTTAAAGGAAAACAAGAGAAAGTGAAACTCAAACTAGGATTTATTGGCTCGGGAAATGTCGCATGGCATTTGTCTCATGCCTTAGATTCTGCGGGACACACGATAAGCCAAATCATCAGTCGAAACGAAGCTCACGCAAAGACTCTTGCTGAACGATTCGATGCGTTCTATTCAGACAAACTACACACATTCGATGTCAATCTGGACGTATGTATTATCTGCGTTTCGGATGATCAAATATCCGAAGTAGTTAATCAATTGCCTGCGTCGGAATGCATCATCACGCATACCTGTGGATCGCAATCCATCGACATATTAAAAGACTCTTCACCAAACATTGGCGTCTTTTACCCCTTACAAAGTTTTTCAAAAGAAAAAGACGTGGACATGTTATCTGTCCCATTTCTTCTGGAAGCCTCGAACAGCCAAACCTCGGACACACTTTGGAACCTGGCTAATTCTATTGCCAATAAAATTACGAACGCCGACTCAACAACCCGATTAAAGTATCATCTAGCGGCGGTTTTGGTCAATAATTTTGCGAACCATTTATTTCATGAAGCATCGAACTATTTGGAGGCCAATGACCTTGATTTTGATGTATTAAAGCCCATCATCTTAGAAACCGCATCAAAGGTCCAAAAACTCTCTCCAGAAGCTGCTCAAACGGGTCCCGCAAAACGAGGCGATATGGATACGATTGAAAAACATCGAAATCTAATAACGTCTAACCCTGATCTTGCCAAACTGTACAATTTTTTAACCAATCGGTTAGGACAGTTTGATTAGACACCGTGCTGTTCATTGAACACATCTGCTCAATATTTAACACAATATTCGAACCAAATTAACCTATCTACCTGATTTATAGTACTTTAAAAACAAGGCACTCCTATTGCTTCTATTTAACAACCAAGATTGTTAATATGAAGTTACCATCCCTAATCGTCGTTTTATTTTTACTTTACCCTGGTTTTTCTTACGGTCAAATTATTAGCCAAATTAAAACCGAATCTAACAACCACGTCTCCTCCTCTTCATCCTCATCAGGAAGCTCGTCATCTTCGAGTTCATCTAACGATGATTATTCTACTTCAGAAGATTACTCAACTGAAACCTATTACAACGAACCCGCATACATTCCTCCAACAAATAATACCAATTTCTACCCTGACTTTAGACCCTATCGAAAGCCACGTGATCCGAATCGCAAATACAATTACCTGAGCCTTATGTATAGAAAAACCGTTGATTCACGTAAGGTAATTGTCTCGGTTCCTGAAATGCAAATTAATCTAAGCGGGTACTACATTGGTCTGCGAGTGAACAAACTTTTTGAGCCTCGAGCGCGTGAAGATGATGACTATACAACCGTTGATTTGCAATTCCTTGGTTTTCAAACCAATCCCGAGGGTACTGCCGTTTTCAACCTATCAACGGGTATCCTTTCGGAATCCTATTCGCATAAAACCTATATGGAATCTGTGGCTGGCCTCAAGGTCAAACTTGGCAATAAACTCCTCATTTTTGGTGAAGGAAGGTTTTGCCAGAACAAGGGAATTCGGATCCGAACTGAGGGCACATTGGGGGTAGACTACACCGTTGTAACAACCGATTGGGTAGCGATTGCGGCTAACGCATTTTTCACCTCAGCACTTTACTATGAGAAAGTACCTATTGAGGGATTTGGCTTGGGATTTTCTGTACGTTTTTAACATCAAATTATTCATAACATTGAACTATTCACTGACTACATCGCTCTTGATTCTTTCAATATTTGCACCCGCACTGGCCTTCTGTCAACAAGAAGAAGCACATGTCTATGCCGACTCGATATACGGCTATGAGGATGTAGACCGGAAAACCAGATATGTCACTCTCGGCTATCGCCAATCT
>CAYZWM010000004.1:0-26869 GCA_964482155.1 uncultured Chitinophagaceae bacterium
ATTGACACAATTATAAACCCATTTAGGGTAAAGTGGTTTTCCGTTATTTAAAATAAAAAATGACTTGCTTTCGGTAGATACCGACGCTCTATACTCCAGGTATTTCCCCAACACACCAATGATTTCAGTGCCTAACGGAACTATGCGCTCCTTTTTCCCCTTACCAAGTACCTTAATAGTTCCGCTTTTCAAATCGACATTTTGCATGTTTAAGTCGACCAATTCCGCTCTCCGAATGCCCGTACTGTACAACAACGACAAAACCGCCGCGTCTAACTCTCCCACCTCTTCTGAAACAGAAATCCCATCAAACATCCGATCGGCCTCTGATTTACGGACATACGAAGGTATTCGTTGGGGTACTTTTAAGTTTCTTATCGTTGAGGCTGGATTTTCATCGACAACACTCATCATCCTTAAAAACTTAAAGAATGACTTCAACGTACTTAACTTTCGATTTACGGAGCTTGGCTTGATTTCGCTTTCAACCAAATGAACTACCCACGATCTAATGAACTCGGATTTCGTATTCTGAAATGAATCTTCACCAAACGATTGAATTTGAAAATCTAAAAACTGATCTAAATCGTTGGAATATGCGACAACAGTGTGCCCAGAATAAGACTTTTGAAACTTAAGGTAATCGAAATAATCGTGTAGATGTGAAGCAGCAGTTACCATAGGTCACTGCAAGATACGCTTTTTTTGACAAAAAAACGACCTAAATTTAGTTGTTTAGGCTCTGCTTGTATTTAGCCTTGATCATCTGCATTCTTCGCTTAACAGATGGCTTCGTGAATTGTTTCCGATCTCTCAATTCGCGCAAAACACCAGTTCTTTCAAATTTCTTCTTGAACTTCTTAAGAGCTTTCTCAACTGACTCGTTTTCTTTTACGTTAACAACTAACATATTATATTCCTATCGTGTTTTTTTAAGGGGTGCAAATATGAGCATATTTTCTTAGACAAGAAAATAATTATTTGAGTACTTCCCTACTTATTACTAATTTCTGAATTTCAGAGGTTCCTTCCCCTATTGTACACAGCTTTGAATCACGGTAATATTTCTCCACTGGGTAGTCTTTTGTATACCCATACCCTCCAAATACCTGTACGGCCTCGTTAGAGACCGATACGGCCACTTCAGAGGCATAATACTTAGCCATTGCAGATTCTTTGGTCATCGGCTCACCAACGTTCTTTAAATACGACGCCTGAAAGGTTAACAGTTCAGCACTCTCGATTTGTGTCGCCATATCTGCCAGCTTAAAACCAATTGCTTGAAAATGAGCTATAGGCTTTCCAAATTGCTCCCGTTCTTTGGAATACTTCAACGCAGCTTCATAAGCGCCTTTTGCAATGCCTATTGATAACGACGCTATACTTATCCGGCCTCCATCAAGCACCTTCATCGATTGAATAAAACCGTCGCCCTCTTTGCCTAACATATTGGCATGAGGTATACGGCAATCGTCAAAAAACAAACAAGCCGTTTCTGAAGCTCGCATCCCTAATTTATTTTCCTTTTTACCGCCTGTAAAACCAGGCGTCCCTTTTTCGACAAGAAATGCCGTCATGCCATGCGAATCACCCTTCTCTCCAGTCCGAACAATTACCACTGCCACGTCTCCACTAATTGCGTGGGTAATAAAGTTTTTTGACCCATTCAGCACCCAATCGTCTCCATCGCGAACCGCTGTGGTATTCATCCCTCCTGCATCCGAGCCTGTTCCAGTTTCTGTTAAACCCCAGGCACCAAGCCATTCACCAGACGCGAGCTTTGGAAGATATTTTTTCTTTTGCTCTTCATTGCCAAATGCAAGAATGTGTCCTGTACAAAGCGAATTATGGGCTGCCATAGACAGGCCAATACTACCACACACCTTCGATATCTCAACAATCGCTGTGACGTACTCAAAATACCCAAACCCAGAACCTCCGTATTCCTCGGGGACTAATACACCCATCAAACCCAGTTCACCCATTTTGCGAAACAGGTCAACTGGAAAGTGCTGACTCTCGTCCCATTCCATCATCTTAGGACGTATCTCTTTGGCGGCAAAATCACGAATCATATCCGCGATCATTTGTTGATTTTCTGTTTGTTCGAAGTTCATAATCAGTACGCAAAATTGCATCGCGAAATTACTGGTATTCCATGTAAAATTAAAGCCATTAACTTATTTGGACGTATCCCCTTTATTGGAAACCCATTACTCGCTGAATAAATACCGTCCCTGATGATTTATTGTAATACCCAATATTCGCCCTGTTTGCTCAAAATGTTGATACACCGGCTTTAAGTTCGTCCAGAATATATGCAACTCTTTATCAGCCGTGTTCTCCAACAGTGATTTATAGTTTGAGTAATTCATTCGTGCTGGAAAAATGTGGATGGGCACATCTTCCTTGCCCTTGTCTTTAGCCATAACAGCTAATACATATAACTCCGCTATGGAATAGTTGGTTATGGGTATGCAACCAATAGTTGCACAACCTCCATGAATAAAAATCTGTCCGCCAAGGTTTTCACTTCCACTCAACAGACTATCCGATTTATTTGGATAGCTCACTTTTAAGGATAAATGAAAGTTACTCTCTGGGTTGAATTTAGACAACATATAAAACCCTTCTGGTATCTGAAGATCTCCCTGCTCCCTTTTTGGCCCCATCAACCCCACATTGCTGCAAAATGTATATGTCGTAAAAAGACGATACATCTCATCACCTTTGTTTTTCACCCAGGCTTCTACAAGCCCCTCCGTTTTAAATGCCCGAATGTATAAATCAAAGCTATCTGGGTTAACCTTGTTCAGTTTTAATTTGGTCACCACCTCCATCTCTCTATCCCCGAACGCCTCTCTCACACGTTCAAATTTCAGTTGTTCCTCACGAAACCCTCCATCGGTCTTAAACCCAAAGATGCTGCACAAAGCGAGTAAAATGATTATTCCCTTCCTACGCATTTTTTAGTTCTATTTTAGGTCCTAGATATTTAGGTTTTGTTCTCAATATTATGTCCATAACCGCTTTTACCCGGGCCAGTTTCTCACGTAAATGAACTCGAAGCCCGAGACTCGTGTTTAGATCTTTCGCATTGTATCCAATCGCATTAATTCCTTTTGCCTTCGCCAGAAACACAGCTCGTTCATTATGAAACTTTTGAGACACTACAATCACCTCGGTCTGACCAAATATGGCCTCACAGCGAACCACACTATCGAGTGTTCTAAACCCTGCAAAGTCAAGATATATAGCGCTTTCTGGAACACCCAATTCCATTAACATGTTTTTCATGTCCGTCGACTCGTCATAGCTTTCCCGACCGTTGTCGCCACTTACAATGAGGTAGTTAACCTTACCATTTTTGTACAATTCCACAGCAGCCTGAATACGGTATAGGAAATACGGGTTTACTCTTCCATTGCTTAACCTGAGTGAGGTTCCGAGCACGAGTGCCGCATTTTTGGATGGCACATTTTCTATATTTTCATAGATATGTTTCCGGGCAATTTCCTCTACACAGACGTCACAAATAGACAATGTCACAAGCCCAACCAAGCTGGTATAAAACACGAAACGGGCTACTCTTTTTATTCTCTGCATCAAATTCTTTACGGTTGACTAGTCAAGGCTTTACTTCAATCATAACCTGCCTTGTCCTTTTTTAGTATCGTGTTCCAAAATTTGTTGCAAAAAAGATCAGTCTGAATATTCTGCTATTCCAACTTTACGATCTATATGCTCATGAAACTGGGCCTCCACATTTTTATAGAACACCTCTCTGGGCTCTGGGAAAGCCAGATCTTTACCAGCTCCCAAGGTAAACAACCAGCACCCATATATGGCATGTTCTATGGACGTAATAAACAAAGATCTTGTTTTTTGAAATGTTCTGGCCAACATAAACCCCCCAATGGTGGTTAAAAGCACGATGTATATGTTGCCGAACATGCTGTGGGCTAATCCAAATACAATCGCATTTATAAATAAAATTCCTTTATCTGGGAGAAAGTCGGCGTATCTAAAAAAGAAGAACGTTCGATAAAGAAATTCCTGAACGTATACAGAAAAAATGGAATATAAGACGCAAAAGCCCAACCAAAATAAAGGCCTATGCTGAACCATGTTAAATAAATCATCCCTAAGCACATACCACCCGATGGCGGTAGACACAGGAATGTAAAATGCTACTTTTAACCAGACTCCACGCTCATCTCGAAGTGCCATTTTCCCCAAAAGGTTTCTTTTTGTAAAAAGTTTCCCCTTAACGGCCACATGCACCACGTAAATCATTCCAACACAAACCACTAAGGCTTTTAATGATCTTGGCAAGTCAAAAGCAAGACTAATAGGCACAATAATAAACAGCACAAGCAATTCAATGTACCTTCCAGACCTGGTTTCAACCCATTTATTTAAGCTATCTATCATTGTGAATGTATAGCTTTGAAGTTCTTAATTCGTTATTCTCCAACTCAATCTCCAACCAGATCATCTGGCCCCTGAGACCTTGTTCACATTCAAACTCGAACCAATTATTCTCAATGATTGATGTATAAAGTTGTCGTCCCAGACAGTCATAAATCGTCAATTTGGACATTTGGGTACTCTCTGATTTTATTCGTACCGAATAACCATGAACTTGTATCTGGATTGGATCCAGTTTCTTTCCTTTTATAGATAAGTTCTGATCTGCAAGATTTACTTCGTACAGATTGCCATATCCACCCGTGCTTTCATCGGTAACATACCCCCTACCTTGCCAAACCGATATGGCTTCCTTTTGGCTAAAATGGTTCAACTCGATACGACGATGCGTTGACAATTGAATGCCTTCGTCAATGTCAAAGGCCCAGATATAGGCCGAACCCAACAAATAAAGTGTACTGTCCAGAACGTCTGCTGAGGTCACCCACGAAATTTCACGAATACCTCCTAAATAGACGCTGTCTCTGGGAAACAATTGATAATTTCCTGCCACAGACGGCATAACATACCTTTTGGAATACCCCGTAAATGGTGATGACCAGTTTTTCGTAAACACATGTAAGCTGTCGTTCCAAAAAATCAAGGCCTCACAATCATAGACCATATCTTTAGAAGAAGGTGGGAAGGCTGTTTGGTCTCCATAAGAAAATGAAATTTTTACTGCATTAACCGTATCGGTTAACCACAACCCATAAGGTGGTAGAATGTATATGCCTAAGTCACTTCTGGCATTCCCATTATTGCCAAAACCGCCAACAAAGATTCGTCCATCGGTTCCCATGGTCATATCTTCCCAGTCCACATTCGTTGCGTTCTTAACAAACACCCGCCGGTTTATAGTTCCTGTCGAATCAAAAACGTACAATTGGGCTTTATCTCCACCGTCGTTGTGCGACAAAAATGTATTATCATCCAAAACAAGAAGTCCTGAAGACTCGGGCAATTCACTTGAAAGTGTACATATCTCCCTTATGGTTTGAGCCGGTGCTCGTAAAGAAAGAGAGAATACAAAAGCCAAGGCTAAAACTCCTGACATTCTAAAAGATAGGTTCTTTCTGCTATTTGGTTTGAAACCAACCAACGCTATTCTACCGTTACGGATTTGGCAAGATTTCGGGGTTGATCGACATTACAACCTCTCATTACGGCGATATGATACGACAATAACTGCATAGGAATAGTTGCTAAAATCGGCACAAGACAATCTTCCGTATCGGGAATTTCGATGGAATAATCCGAAATATCTCTAACCTTCACATCGCCCTCGGTCACAATAGATATAATGTTCCCTTTTCTGGCTTTTACTTCCTGAATATTACTCAACACTTTTTCGTAGTAACCTCGTTTAGGGGCAACTACGACTACCGGCATATTTTCGTCAATAAGAGCTATGGGACCGTGCTTCATTTCCGCGGCAGGATACCCTTCTGCGTGGATGTAAGAAATTTCCTTCAACTTCAATGCACCTTCTAATGCCACAGGGAAATTCATTCCTCTACCCAGATACAAGAAATTTTCGACGTCTTTATACCGCTTGGCGATTTCTATCACTTTATCTCCACAGCTTTTCAATACATTTTCCACCTTTTCTGGTAGGGTTTCAAGCTCAGCAAAAATCTGTCTTAATCGATCCTTGGTAATTTTTCCCCGAATTTCCGCTATTCCTAATGCAATAAGAGTAAGTACGGTAACCTGTGCTGTAAATGACTTGGTAGATGCGACACCAATTTCCGGACCTGCATGAGTATAAGCCCCTGCATGTGTTATTCTTGGTATGGACGAACCAACTACGTTACAAATCCCGTATATCGTTGCTCCTTTTTCTTTAGCAAGTGTTAATGCGGCTAGTGTATCGGCGGTTTCTCCAGATTGGCTGATCGCAATAACCAGGTCGTCTTCCGTTATAATTGGGTCTCTATATCGAAACTCTGAAGCATATTCTACTTCAACTGGGAGTCTTGCAAATTCCTCAATAAGATATTCCCCAACTAAACCCGCATGCCAACTTGTTCCGCACCCAATAATAATAATCCGGTTCAGGTTTTTAATCTTAGATTCATACTCATGAAGGCTTCGCATGGCGAAGGTTAAATCGTGTTTATTGAATCGACCCCTCATACTATCGTAAATAGACTTGGGCTGCTCATATATTTCCTTGAGCATAAAATGCTCATATCCTCCTTTTTCTATGGTTTCTAGAGTAACCTCAAGCGTATGGATATAAGGCGTTTTTTCTATGTTCTCAATCGTTTTTACTTTGAGCTCGCCCCCCGAAATGTGGGCTATTTCATTGTCTTCCAAATAAATAACATCTCGCGTATACTCTACAATTGGGGTAGCATCACTGGCCATAAAGAATTCGCCTTTGTCTTTACCAATACCAACTACCAACGGACTGCCTCTTCGGGCTCCTATTAACGTTCCAGGATCATTCTTACTCAAAATAACAATGGCATAGGCACCAACCACTTCGTTTAATGCCAAACGCACGGCTTCGAATAAATCGACACCTTCATGCAGCTTGATATCTTCAATAAGATGAATGAGTATTTCTGTGTCTGTATCGCTTTCAAATACATGTCCACGTTTTAAGAGTACCTCTTTGATTGTTGCATAGTTCTCGATTATCCCATTGTGAATAACCGCTATGTCACCGCTTTGACTTACGTGAGGGTGGGCATTGATTTGATTAGGTTCACCGTGAGTTGCCCATCTTGTGTGCCCCATTCCGGTCGTTCCACTAACATCTTTTCCTTTAGTCAGATCAATTAAATCCTGAACCTTGCCTTTTTGTTTATAAACGGACAAACCGCCATTAAGAAGGGCTACACCTGCGCTATCATACCCCCTATACTCTAGTCTCTGTAGTCCTTTAATTAAAAAATCAAAAGCCTCATTCGATCCTGTATAAGCAACTATTCCGCACATTGTTATGGTAATTTCTAAAGGTTAAAACTTTCTTTGATTTGATCGATATAATCCAGTTTTTCCCATGGGAATAACTGAACTGTCACTTCTTTTACTGAACCGTCTGGAGATTCAAAAACCTTGACAACAGTCTCGGATTTTCTTCCCATATGGCCGTATGCAGCAGTTTCGCTGTAAATTGGCGTTCTCAAATTTAACCGATCTTCAATCGCCGCTGGTCGCAAGTCAAAAATACCCTTGATTGTTTCAGCAATTGCTCCATCGTTCATATCCACTTTTGCCGTACGGTAGGTATCAACAAAAACAGCCATAGGCTCTACCACACCAATAGCATAAGATACTTGTACCAATACCTCGCTACACAATCCGGCAGCTACCATGTTTTTGGCAATATGTCGGGTAGCATATGCAGCACTTCGGTCTACTTTACTTGGATCTTTACCTGAAAAAGCACCACCGCCATGTGCGCCTTTACCGCCATAGGTGTCTACAATAATTTTTCTTCCGGTCAACCCTGTATCACCATGCGGTCCACCAATCACAAATTTCCCAGTAGGGTTAATGTGATACTTAATATCATCTCCAAATAGTTTTTGAATGTTCTCACTCAATTGAGCTTTAACCCGTTGAATAACGATGTTGATCATGTCGGCTTTAATTTTTGCCAACATCACTTCGTCTTCGTCAAAGTCGTCATGCTGCGTGGAAACTACAATCGCCTCAATTCGGACAGGCTTATTATTGTCGTCATATTCAATAGTTACTTGAGATTTTGAATCCGGCCTTAAATAAGTGATTTCCTTATTTTCACGTCTGATTTCTGCTAACTCCTTTAGGATTTTATGTGACAAATCCACTGCAAGAGGCATGTAGTTATCTGTCTCATCAGTTGCGTAACCAAACATCATACCCTGGTCTCCAGCTCCCTGCTCCATTCGATCACCACGATCAACTCCCTGATTGATGTCTGGACTCTGCTCGTGAATTGCCGAAAAGACACCACACGAGTTGCCGTCAAACATGTACTCACTTTTAGTGTAACCAATTCGATTAATTACATCTCGAGCAATTTTTTGAACGTCCAGATAAGTCTTTGATTTAACTTCTCCAGCCAACACAACCTGACCAGTCGTTACTAACGTTTCACAAGCGACCTTAGACTCTGGGTCGAATGCTAGAAAATGATCAATTAAGGCATCTGAAATCTGGTCAGCTACTTTGTCAGGATGACCCTCTGAAACTGACTCTGATGTAAAAAAATATGACATTTATTTTGTTCTTCTTAAAAATATCCCGCGAATTTAGCTGTTTTTAGTTTTTAACTGCTTTTGCACCGGTTTATTATTCCACGATTTTTAATTTCTTTAACCGCTTTCTCTCCTTGTTGGAGAACGCCGATTGGTCAAAAACGGATTGTATCGCATTTTTCATAGCGTATTGTTCGTTGTACCAGCTTAAAGTCGCCTTTGCTGGCCCGGCAAGTCTACGATTTACACTTAACGCTGCATCCATCATATTTACAATCGCTGACGCATTCAAATAATTAAAACGTTTTATGGCATTCATGGCATTCAACCGCGCTCGAAATTCATAAAGATTCGAACTATACAATGTCAACTCATTTAAGTATAGATAATAATTGCTCGACTTGTCTGACAACAGTTCACTTGAATCTGTCTTCAGTTGGTCAATCTTATAACTCAACCAGGTAATTCGCACATTATGGCCTTGCCCTACAATTTTCCTGGTTCGGTCAAAATAAGCATCGCGATTTTCGCCACCCTGTTCACATAAGCAACGTAAGCTGCTTTCAATGTTGCGATAAGATTTATCTGACAAGGAAGATTCAAAAACCGTTTTATAGATTTTTGCATAATCACAATTGGCAACTATGCCACGTTTTACACGAACGTCCTCAGAGGGAAGCTTTGTAATCAAGAAATAGTTGCTTTTGGTATCCTTGGCTAACTGCTTTACAATTTCCAATTTGATGGAATAATGATTTTCCTTTTCAAACGCCTTTTGGAGCGCCTCTCTTCACCTCATTCTTCGCTTTGGCCAGAGCATATACCGCATCCAAACGGTCAATTAAATGTTCAGCAGACATCAATTGAGCGATCAACTCATCTTCAGACTTTTTAAACGTTACGCTCTTCAAAACTTCGTTGTTAATATCAAACAAAACATAGGCAATTTCTTTATCAGAATTATACTCAAATAGGATGCTCTCCGTCTGATTTTCAACCCATTGTTTTTTCTCCAATTTTGTGCCATCCGTAAAATACACACCACAATTTATAGGCATTTTAAACAGCCCTGTGGTCATGTCCTGACTTTGCACCTGGGCTATTGTCATTACCGTGCTACCTGGATAATTGTCGTAAGAGATGTTATACTTCGGTTCTCCACCGTGGTGCAACCACTGGTCAAAAAACCAATCCAGGCTCAAACCCAAAACATCCTGTATAGCCAATTCTAAATCTCGTGTTACCACGTTACCAAAAGCATGTTCCTTCAGATAGTAGTTTATCACTCGTTTGTACTCCTCATCGCCCAGCACATACCGAAGCATATGAAGCACAGAGCTGCCTTTTGGATAAACCCGGGCCGTACCAGACTTTGTATGAGCAATGGGTAGATTGTCTTTCTTCGAAGCTGCTAATGCGCTGTTCATTTCTCGACGCATAATAATCCGGTATTCGTCATCTCCATAAACGGACTTCATAAACAACTTGGCGTAATACGTCGCAAAGCTTTCTTGCAACCAGGTGCCCGTACCAGATCGCGCTGTTACAAGGTCTCCGAACCATTGGTGGGTCGCTTCGTGAGCATTAACTGATACATAGTTGCGATCGTTAAAACTATATTCATCGACATTAAAGAAATCGCCAAATACGGTGGCTGATGTATTTTCCATAGCCCCGTACATAAAGTCTTGAACCATTACCTGACTGTACGTTCCCCAGGGGTAGGCAAACCCTGTTTCTTCTTCGAGAAATTCTATAATTTTTTCAGAATGCAAACTGGTCAATTCCAACTTGTCTTCGTGCTCAGGATAATACCAAAATTGTATGGGCGTCCCGTTTTTGGTCTTTGTTTCTTTTACCGCATAGCGATCAATAGCTAACATAAGAAGATAGCCCGCATGTGGTTTAGGCATCAAATAATGCCACGTCTTACTTCCGTCCTTATGGGTCTTTTCCGATAGCTTTTCACCGTTTGACAATACCTTAAAATCGCCATCAAAATGTACAATCGTTTCCGTAACAAACTTGTCATTCATGTTGTCGTACATAGGTATCCAATGTCGATTATCGATGCCTTGCCCCTGGGTCCATATCTGTTGCCTGGATTGATTCCTTTTATCTGTTACCTCAGGTGTATTCCATCCAATAAAATAGATTCCTTTTTTAGGATGAGCTTCATATGTAAATCGTAATTCATATACCTCATTCCAATTTAAAGGAGGATCGAAATACGTCGTTACTCCTTTGCTGGATGTATCAAACCTTGGCTGCTTCTCTTCTTTACCCAACAATGTTACCGACTTAATAGTAATGCCTGGAGCATCCCAAAATACAGAATCGACTTGTTTGCGAATGGGTTTAAAGGTATGAACAACACTTCCAATAACCTTACCTTGGGCTGGAGCAAATTTTACCTCAACCTTCATATGAGTAACATCTAGTTTATGTTCTCTTGGTGTGGCGTCGGGGTCTGCTATATAGTGATTAAACTGTTGTGCAGTTGCACTCAATGAGGCAACAAGAAATACGATTCCCAGAATTTTCTTCATGGTTCGAAAATAGGGCAAAAACCGTTTGGTAAATCACGTTTTTTATTCATCGTTGGTTGAGCTCGTAATTTCAAGGCTCCAGAAATATTCTCTCTTGGTTGATTTTGTCATTCTTGTCCTAGAAATCGTCTGTTTTATAATTCGTGGGCCATAAGTCGATTGGGACCCATTTTAACGTAAAAAACACTTCTTTTGAGTTTTCTAAAACACCTTTTTCTCTAAGTCAATCCAGTAATAAGGATATCTTGAATAGTAATTTGTTTAAATACTTTTATAAACTTGCACGTGCAAAGTGATCACACGTTTGTAATGGTCTTATTAAAGACATTCATTATCTCCAAAAAAGAGGCGAACAAATCGTAGGATGGAAAAGAGAAAATTCTTTACGGACCTTCTTTTTGTTCAAGGTATAAATGTACTTGTCAAAACGGTTTGGATTCTGATAATTGACCGAGCGGTACAAAACATACTACCCGAAGGATATGGGACGTATTATCGTCTATTGAGCTTATCGATTCTCTTTGTAATCTTTTTAGACCTTGGTTTAAACAACATGAACAGTAAGTCTGTTGCTCAGGACCGCACTTATTTTAACACGAATTTCCTCAAATTCTTTGGTGCCAAATTGGTGTTGACCGGACTTTATCTCATTGTATTGATTGTGGCTTCATTCGCGCTTGATTTGAGCACGGTTCAAACCCAATTGCTCTTAATCTTAGCGGCCTTTCAAGTAATCAATTCACTAAACCAATACCTCCGCTCCAACCTTGCGGCATTACACCTGTTTAAACTTGATGGCCTTTTGGCGGTTGCCGATCGCTTAATCGTCATCGTAGTTTGTGGTGCCTGGTTATATATTCCGGAATACCAACATTACCTAACGGTACAAAACTTCGCATTGGTACAAGTGGGTGGAGTTCTTCTCACCTCGTTTATTGCGCTGACAGCTAACCTTAAAAAACTCGATCGATCTAAACGAAATGACAATCAGGAAAAGATTATTGGTTTAATTAAGACGTCTCTTCCCTATGCATTGCTCATCGCGTTGATGGCTATATTTACTCGTGTTGACGCCGTTATGATTGGACAACTATTAGGTGATGGACAAACCGATCGGTATGCCATGAGTTATCGATTGCTAGACGCAGCAAATATGATGGCTGCGTTATTTTCGGGAATGTTGCTTCCTATGTTTGCTCGACTTCTTGCCTCAAAAAAGGATGTAAATGAACTCGTCGCTCTGGCGTCTAAGGTTCTTGTCATACCTGCTCTACTGATGGCCTTGATTTTGGCTCCGCATGCCGAGGACATTTTAGGTTTGATGTATCCGAAAAAATTGGCATCTCTAGCTCCCAAAACATTTATTTTACTACTATTTAGTTTTATTGCTTCGGCTTCTGTTTTTGTTTTTGGCACCCTTCTTACAGCCGCTGATCGACTTAAAAACCTAAACCAAATTGCACTTTTTGCCGCTGCAGCAAATATTTTATTGAACTTTATTTTGATCCCTAAATATGGAATCGATGGGGCCGCGATCGCTACCTTGTTCACTCAATCTTCTTTTGCTATTGGCTGTATTTTAGTTAGTTACAAACATTTTAAATTTAATATAGAGAAAAAAGAAGCGCTAAAATTGATTGGAATTCTACTTTTATTTACCGTAACGTTTTATGGCAGCAAACAATTTTTAGAAAATAGTGTCGTTCATATTTCGTTCGGAATTCTGTTATCCGTTTTGCTTGTCGTAGGCGGCGGAATAATCAATCTGAACGCTCTGAAGAAACTGAGTCGTCGTAAAACCCATAAACCTTCGGACAATTAATCTATTTTTGCAGACTTTTTTGAATTGCTAAGTGTATGAGCACAAAAGAAAACTTTATTGATTTTACCTTTTCCGATATTTTAAGCTTTTTGCTGCGATGGCGGAAACATCTAATTATTATTGGTGTCGTGGCAGCTGTTGCAAGCGCCGCTGGTTCCTATCTTATCACCCCACGTTATGAAGCGGAAGTTGTGTTTTACCCCACGACAATAAACTCCATTGGTAACGCTATGTTTACCGATCTCAACAGACGGGAAGCTGACGTCCTGGCGTTTGGTGAAGAAGAAGAGGCCGAAAACGCACTCCAAATCCTAATGTCGGACAAGTTATCGTCTCGCATCATCAGGAATTTCAACCTGATGGAGCACTACGGTATTGACCCCGATGGGGCTTATCCAAAGACCAAGCTTCAGGAAAAAATGAAGAAGAACATCAGCTACAATCGAACCCGGTATCTGTCCATTTCGATCAAGGTGCTGGATGAAGACCCCAAAATGGCGGCGATCATAGCCAACGGGATTGGGACAACCTACGATTCTGTTAAAACAGCTATCCAACGCGAGGTTGCTCTTGAAACCTTCATTATTATTGAGGAGGAATTCAAAAACAAGGAGAAAGAAGTTTGGGATCTTCAAATGGGCTTACAGCGATTGGGGTCTAAAGGTATTCTGGATATTGAGAAGCAAGCGCAGTCAATCACCGAAAGTTTATATTCATTGCAAGCGAATGGTGGAAATTCGTCTCGAATCGCTCAGCTAAAGTCTGAAAAAGACACGTTGGCTAAATATGGTTCTGAATTCACCAAGTTGAAAGAAACCATGTTGCTGGAACTGGAAGAGTTGAGTTTGTTGCGTAAACGACATAAGAAAGCTAAAGTGGATGTTGAAAAGACGATACCACATAAATTCGTTGTTTCCAATGCCTCAACCCCGGAAAAAAAGGCACTGCCAAGTAGAAAACTGATCGTTATGTTAGGCACATCGTCTACTCTTGCTGCAGCCTGTGTGTTCTTACTATTTGTTGAGCAACGAAAGAAAATTGCCGTAGCATAGTCTTTTTTATGATTCGCAAGATTCATATTGGATGGTTTTACCTTGTTGGATTGCTTTTTTTAGCAATCAACCTGGTCTGCTTTACGTTTGATTTTTACTACCTCACGGCTCTCCCTCTTGTTCCTATTTTCATATATGTCCTGTTCCATCATACGGACAAACTGGTTCTATTTTTGGCATTAGCCACTCCCTTGTCTATTCCTATAAAAGACATTGGTGGAGGACTGGGTTTATCTCTGCCAACAGAGCCCTTAATTGTACTTCTGTTTATTGGTGTGCTATTCAAACTCCTAAGCGGAAATACGTTTAACAAACGGATTTTATTAAATCCAATCGTTATCATCGCTTTGCTCAATATGGCCTGGTTGTATATTACCTCCATAACCAGTACCCATCCGTTGGTGAGTTTTAAGTATTCACTGTCTTATACCTGGTATATAGTTGTTTTCTTACTTCTCTTATCGCATATTTTTAAGAAAGAAAAGGCCATGACGCTATTCGTTTGGTTCTTTTCTATATCAACTTTAATTCTTACGATCTACACCCTTAAGAATCATGCAGCTGAAGGGTTTACAAGACTATACGCATATACGGCTATGAGGCCATTTTTGCCTGATCACGGCATGTATGCTGCCGCCATTTCGTTCTGCATTCCCCCTATGCTGATCATGGGTTTTTTAGGGAGAAAAATGCGGATGAATTGGTTTTGGGTCGTAGCGGCATTGGGAGTTGGAGTTGTTATTACACTGGGTGTCGTATTTTCCTTTACACGAGCCAGTTGGTTAAGCCTGGTCATTGCCTTTGCGGTTTTTGTTCTGCTCATGGCCAAGGTCAAATTCAAAACGGTAGTTACAGTTGGGGTATCCCTACTTGCCTTATTTCTCCTTTTCCAAGCCTTAATTTTCTCAGAATTAGCAAGAAACAAACAAGATTCAGACGATGATATAGGTTCGCACTTACAATCTTTTTCAAATGTGAGTACCGACCCATCAAACCTGGAACGATTGAATAGATGGAGCTGTGTGTACCGAATGTTTAAAGACAAACCCATTGTGGGGTTTGGACCTGGCACGTATACCTATGAATATGGTTCGTACCAACTTCCACATGAAATGACCATTATCAGCACCACATCAGGTGATCTGGGTAATGTCCATAGCGAATATCTAAGGCCGTTTGCCGAATCGGGTATTCTAGGTGGACTGTTGTTTATCGCCCTGGTATTGGCAACGCTTCATCAGGGGTTCAAAAGCTATTATGAACTGGAAGACATGCGGATCAAAGGTCTGGTATTGGGTGCGCTCCTGGGTTTAACTACTTATTTCATACACGGTTTTCTCAACAATTACAGTGAGTTTGATAAGATTGCCGTACCGATGTGGGGGTTTATTTCCATTATTGTAGCAGCCCGAACCTACCATTTAAAGAAGACTATTCAGGAGACTTCTGTCTAGACAGCAGATCAGTTGGAACAGCCAATTGCGCTCCAAAAATCAGTTATCAGTTTCATTTTAATTCTTAACTTGCTTGGGATTTGTAGCAATTCTTAATAAATGAAAAAACGTTTTCTTCTGTGCTTATTGCTGGGGTTGTATTTCGGCACGTATGCAAAAACGGACACCCTAAGAATGTACAATCCGGCCCAACCACTTGCCAATTCTGCGGGCAACTTCGAACTTCGTGTAGCCCGATTCGACATACCTACCTCCGGAACCATAAAAAGCATTTCTTTAATTCTCGATGGCCAACCAGATACCTTAACCTTGCGGCTTTTTGGACATGAAGGTGGCACCTCGTTTCCACAACTTTTTGACGACCTGATCCCTCCCATGTCTATAATCAAGACGACTACAGGGCGTGAACGCGTTTCGATCGAGTTGGATTCAATAATCACCCTGACCAATAACCAATTTTTTGTGGCTGTTTCGGATATTGACAATGGAACCTACCTCCAACAATCAAGAGCGTCTGTACCCGTTAAATGTACGTCCTCCAGTGGAGGGAATTATTACCATCAGTTTTTGTACAACGGTACGGCATGGTCGTATTCCACCAGAGCGTTTGCAATTGATGTCGTTATGCAACATCATGACGTGCCTTCGCAATTCCATTTTATGAACATCACCGATACGGCGGATATTATTGGCAGCGGAGATCGTATTGCAGCAGCCGACATCAATAACGATGGTTTAATTGACATCCTTCAAGGAGGAAAACTGCTCATAAACCGATGGTGGACGAATCACAAATTTGAGGACGTCACAGAATCCAGTGGGCTGAGTGGAAATCCAAAGGCAAACGCTTTCGTTGATATGAACAATGATGGGCATCTTGACATCCTGTTTTTGGAAGTGGTAGACAGCAGTTTCATTTATTTGAATGATGGCCAAATGAACTTCACTAAAAAACGACTTAAAGGCATTCCGTTAAATGCTCTGGACAGAATTAATACGCTAAGCATCAGCGATATAAACGGTGACCAATACCCCGATATTTTTGTAGGACAGTTGTGGGAGACCTACCCTCAGGCGTTACCCAAATACCTCTTTATGAACACCGGATTAAATGACTTTATCGACGAATCTCATTTGCTCTATCCAAACTCGAATAATGAAAAAAATGCCCCGTGCAGGGGCTCTCAATTCGTCGATTTTAATAACGACGGTTGTACCGATTTATACGTTGCCAATTACGTAACTACGGCCAGTAAGCAAACCAGCCCACGCGACGAACTGTGGATGAATAATGGGGATGGCACCTTCACGAATGTTATTGGCCTTACGGGTATCGACACAACTATTGGTGCTTCATTTTGGAACATGTCGTCTGGATGTCACTGGAGCGATTACGACAATGATGGTGACATGGACCTCCTGGCTCCTACCCTATCCCACCCACGATTTATGAATGGTAATGATGGAGAATATACGAAACCTACTACCATCTATCGGAACGACTTAAATAGTCAAAACGACGTGTCTTTCAGTAATATGGAAGAGCTACACCATATTGAATACGAAGAGACACATGCTGGCGCTACCTGGGGTGATTACAACAATGATGGACGGCTGGATTTCTTCGTTTCAAGCTTTTATGGCTGTCGGTATAATGACGTTTATGTTCAAAATTCGGATCATAGCTTTTCATTGGCGTCCAAGGAACTTGGATTGAACGAGGTGAACGGAAATCAAGACGGTATATGGCTTGATTTTAATAATGACGGAAAATTAGACCTCATGGCTGGTGGCGATTTATACCAAAATACAGGGCCATATTACGGGCATTGGATTGAGTTACAGGCAAAATCCGAGACTCAAAATACGTTTGCCATTGGCGCCAAAATAATAGTCTATGCCCAGGGCAAACAATTTACCCGGGAAGTTACGGTCGGAAGAGGACAAAAAATGCAGCGACCCTATCGATTGCATTTCGGCCTGGGTTATGTCAAGGCCATCGATTCTGTTGCGGTTATCTGGCCTGGTTGTGACCATAAATCAACCGTTTACCTGAACCTGGAATTAAATAACGTCTATGTACTGGAAGAAAATGGCAACACCACGTTATTCACCCAACTTGTTGATGAGCCTACTATTAAAATTTATCCGGTTCCCTTTAATTCGACTATTCATCTGCAATCTTCTCTGCCTATTGAAGAGGTTTTACTAATAGACATGAATGGAGTTCAAATACCCATTTCTGTTGTTACAAACACGCGTGCAACTTCTATTAAATCCCATACCCATCTTGCTTCGGGTGTGTATCTGATTCGTGCAAAAATCCAGGGACGTTGGATAACCAAACGAGTGGTTAAAATACCTTAGTTCAAAACGCTTAAAATGATTAAAAGAGAAGGGCAGCTTCACAGCTGCCCTTCAGACCCTAATTGAATGAATATGAATTTTTGTGTCGTTAATCAGTCAATCCTTCAATCACTAGTTAATTAATATTTGTTATAGAATCACATTACGACTTATGTATATCACAATTCGTTCCCAACAGCACAAATTTGGGCACACAAAAACACAATGCGTTTAAAATAAGCGTATTACATAATTTAGCGAACCAAATTTTCTGAGAAATATTGTCTAATTAACCCTACACTTCCAGAGAGGATTTGTCTTCAGTACGATAAAACAAGATGAGTTCATCGAGGTATTCTCCCGACAAGGAGAGGTTTCTCATTTTGTATTCTTGTTGTTCACCGTGATAGGTTTTGTAAACCAATAGATTACCTCGTACGATGTCAACAACCTCAAGCTCAAGCCAACCAAAAAAGGCCTTTTCAATGCGTATACCGTGCTTTGAGATTTCCAATACCGTTACATTCCTGTTCCAGACAGTCTTTATGGTATAGACGACTCCAATAAAACCGATGACAAGCAATACAGATAAAATAGCTTTTATGGTCATATCTGCCTGACCCATAAACAAGAAAATCAGGCCAGCAATAACCAGGGCTTCAAACAACAATATCCATAGAAGTCCTGAAAACTTGAAATGCACATTTACAGTGTGCTTATCCCCATACTTTTCAGATGCTGAAGCCAAATATTCCTTCCGCAGATTTTCCATTCGCTTGTCGTATTGATCAACAAACGTTGCTTGTTCCGCTTTCGTCCATAGGGTCAATAGTTCAGACAACCTGTATTTCAAGAACGATGATTTAGCCAGTTCAAGGCTTGTTTTCGGGTTTGCCGAATGATCTACCATCCATAACTTCCAGGTTCCCTTTCGGCGAGAAGACCAAATCAACATAAGCAGAATTACGCCACCCATGATTACATACGATATAACCAATGGTACGATGGCTTCAATTATTCCCCATACTAAACCTGCCAATACGATCACCACGATCACAAGCGGCCATACGGTCACATTCCACAGTCCTTTTCTATACGCTCTATTCGCCGATACTTTTTTCAAATCAGTCATAGGCTCCTCCCAGATAAGGGCATTTTTGTATTTCAGCAGTCCCTGGATAATCGATGGCTTCCTTTTCGTACAAAAAGCAGTCTTTTAGTGTTTTTGTGTAATTGGCATCGCCCATGCTTAGCTCAATATCTGTCATTGTAAACTGGCTTGGGTGCTCGTGTCCTGTTGCCATAGCGAGTTCTAACAATTCTTTTCTAAACATTTTTGAATAGTTATAGAACCGATCCGATTTGAGGGGAATGTGTATTCCAGCCTGCAGCCATTTACTTTGAGTTGCAACCCCTGAAGGGCAACGATTGGTATGGCACACCTGAGCTTGAATACAACCAATACTCAACATTGCTTCGCGAGCTACGTAAATCAAATCTGCTCCTAAAGCAAATGCCTTTGCTGCTTGCGATGGCAGTCCCAGTCGTCCACCTGCAATCCACACAATTCGGCTGGCAATGCCTTTTGCTCTAAAAATATCATAGACCGTCCCAAATGCATAAAACAACGGTAAGGACACATGGTCTGCAAAACTCGGGGGTGCTGCGCCTGTACCTCCTTCACCGCCGTCTATGGCTATAAAGTCGGGACCTGTACCGCGCTCCGAAATTTTATCCGCCAGATACTCCCATTGCTCGGTTCTGCCCACAGCTGATTTAATTCCGACTGGCAACCCAGTCCGTTCGGCAATTGCCTCAATAAAATCAAGTAGTTCATCCACATCGTCGAAGGCCGAATGAAATGCAGGGGAAATAACGTCCTTGCCCATTTCAATTCCTCTTATTTCTGCTATTTGCTTCGTAATTTTTGCTGCAGGAAGTACACCTCCTTTTCCCGGCTTCGCTCCTTGAGATAATTTAATTTCTATGGCTTTTACAAATGGGTTGTTCTCAACCACCTTTTCCAGCTTGTCCATTGAAAAGGTACCGTCATCGTTTCGGACACCAAAATAACCTGTTCCAAACTGAAACATGACGTCTGCACCATTGCTGTGGTAAATAGAAAGTCCCCCTTCTCCAGTGTTGTGAAAACACCTCGATTTTTTAGCTCCTTTGTTTAATGATTCAACCGCCTTGCCGGAAAGTGACCCAAAACTCATTGCTGAAATATTAATGACCGATCTGGGTCGGTAAGGTCTCTTCCTCTTGTTGTACTCCCCCATTACCTTGGCACAGGCAACAAAATCCTTTTCTATAACGTTTGGGTGGTCTTTGGCCATTTTATAACCAAACATACTTGGTTTGATAAAGTGGTAGTTTGCCTCGTGAAAGTCTTTATCCGTGCCAAATCCTTCATAATTATTCTCTTTCTTGGCACTGGCATAGATCCAGGATCTTTCGCTGCGATTAAAGGGCAGTTCCTCTCGGTCGTTGGCTACAATATATTGGCGCAACTCTGGACCAACTTTTTCCAGTAAAAATCGGAGATGCCCAATTAATGGAAAGTTGTGACTAATGGTGTGTTTTTTATTAAAAAAAACATCTCTTAATATGACAAGTGACAAGGTAATTAAAACCCACAGCCACCATGGCCAGGAACTGATCGTTTCCAACATCGTATCTAATGTATTTAATTCCTCTTTAACACCTCTGCAAGTTATGCAAAAATCTGTGTCTTAAATCGGGCTTTCCCAAATCTTCCACGACGCTTCCGCCTGTTCTACAAGCATTTGAAAACCGTTCTTGATTCGACTTCCACGTTGTAGTCCTTCGTGTAGAAATGCCGTTAGCCTCGGATTATAAACCAAATCAACCAGTACATTGTTTGAATCCAACGCCGAATAAGGCAAATTGGGTTTACTCTTAACGTCTGGCTCCATACCCAATGGGGTTGTATTAATAATGACCGGATAGTCGGTAAGTATTTGAGATGTTATTTCGTCATAGCGTATTCCATTTTCATGGGTGATTCTAGAGACTTGTAACACATCAATATTGCGTTGGTTTAAAACAAAACGAACTGCCTTCGATGCTCCACCCGACCCAAGAACCAGGGCTTTTTGATTTTTGAGGTGTAATCCTGCAATTGTTTTATCAAAGCCGATTACGTCGGTATTATATCCGTGTAGTTTGCCATCTATGACCTTTACCGTGTTTACGGCTCCAATAGACCTGGCTTCGTCCGACAATGTGGCCAAGAATGGGAGGATGTCTTGTTTAAAAGGAACGGTCACATTAAACCCAACTAAATTAGGTCGGTCCTTAACCAGCTGAACAACATCCTGTATCGTGTTCAGTTCAAATGGAAGGTATGAATGATCGAGATGAAGGGCTCTAAACTTATTAGCAAAGTATTCAGGTGAGAAACTATGACTTAATGGCTTACCGATAATTCCGTACTCTTTAGCCATTTTTCTTTTCTGGAGAGAATTTGCTCAACACTAATATAACGGCCAATCCAGCTATTCCTACGGCAATTACCCAGCCAATTTGAGGGCCTTCGGCAATCGATGGCCAAATATTTTCTTCAATAAACGGAACACTTTTACCATGGCTATTTAGACGATACTCCAGAGTCTGTTTCCAGGGCCAAAGTTTGTTTAATGATCCAATTAAAAAACCCAGAAGTACAGCAATCGTTGGCGCATAATACGTATCAAGTAACCATTTTAGAAAACGACTAAAACTAAGCAATCCAATTATGGCGCCGCTACCCAATAAGGCAATAAACTTAATATCTAACGATGAAACCGCTTCCAGCATAGGATAGTATACCCCCAGAATGAGCAAAATAAATGAACCGGATACTCCCGGCAAAATCATTGCACAAATGGCGATAGCACCCGATAAAAAGATAAACCAACTTGCCGAGGCTTCTCCACCTGGTTGTAACACGGTTAGGTAATAACTGATGGCTGTTCCTACTACGACGGCAACCGTTGTAATCAGGTTCCATTTAGCGATCATTCTCATTACCAAATAGATACTGCCTAAAACCAGTCCAAAGAAAAATGCCCATACCAGTTGTGGGTGGGTCTCCAGTAAGTGCTTAAATACCCTGGCTAAGGAAGCGAAGCTTATTACAATTCCAAGAAACAGGGCGACCAAAAAGTTTCCATTTATGGTCTTCCAAGCCGCTTTGACCCCTTCGGATTTAATCTGTTTTAGTGTATTGAGGTTAATGGCATTGATGGATGACAGCAACTGATCATAAATACCGGTAATAAAGGCGATTGTTCCTCCGGAAACACCTGGTACAACATCGGCTGCTCCCATGGCCAACCCCTTTAAAAATATCATCACCCATTTAATCATAAAATCCTTTTTTGAACGTTTTAACCTAAAACTCGGGCAAAGCTAAGGCATACATCTTATTTTTGACGTAATGTTTGGAAAACGAAAATATCTCATTTGGGCAGTGGTGTTCTTCTCTGTATTTGCGCTGTCGTCCTGTGGATCACAACGTGCAGGTCAATACAAAGGCAAAAAGGATTGCAATTGTCCTGGCCGGTTTTAGGCCTACCAGAATCTAGCCGCCCTATACGGTTTCGGTTTAGATAAATCGCTGAATTCATGAACGACTTCCCAGAAATCCATACTGAAAGATTAACCTTAAGAAAAATTGGGATTGATGACATCCCTGCGTTGGTCAAATATGCCAACAACAAAAAGATCTCCGACTACGTGTTAAACATTCCCTATCCCTATAATGAACCAGACGCCGTTTTTCGGATCGGTTACGTGGTTCAGGTATATCAGAAAAAACTGCGCTACGTATTTTCCCTTGTTTTAAAAGAGACGTCAGAACTTATTGGAGAAATTGGTCTGCATTTGGTTCAAAACGATGGTACCGCTCAACTTGGGTACTGGGTTGGAGAACCTTACTGGAACAAGGGGTTGGTGACGGAAGCCATAGAAACGGTTATCCATTTTGGGTTTGACAAACTCAATCTAAACACGATTTACGCCACATGCCATAATACCAATGGAGCTTCGGGAAAAGTATTACTAAAAAACGGCTTCGTAGAAGAGACAAACAATGGAAGTATCAGTTTATTTGAGATAACCAAACACAGGCATTTGGACTTAACCAAAAGGGTAATGCCGAAGCCTTAGATCGTCTATAAATAAATCATGGTCCATGACGGTTGCTCAAATAACTTCCGATTTCAGGCTTTAAATAACTAATTTTAACCCCTGACACATTCTGTCACTATCGCCTCTAGCTTTGCATTATATTTAAACATTAAAACAATGACAAACGCAGTTAACTGGTTCGAAATCCCAGTCAAAGATTTTAACAGAGCAATGACCTTTTATTCGACCGTTTTAGGAGAAGATGTGACTGAAATTCCAATGCCAGACATGAAGTATGGCGTATTGCCTTACGACCGCGATAAAAATGGTATTGGTGGAGCGATAATCGAAACAAGTCTACAAAAACCATCAACGGAAGGAACTACGATTTATTTAAACGGTGGCGAAAACCTGAGTACACCCCTTGCTCGAGTAGAAAAAGCTGGAGGCAAAGTGGTTATGCCAAAAACCAAAATTGGCGAAAACGGTTTTATGGCTCTATTTCTAGATACAGAAGGAAACAAACTTGCTCTTCACTCGATGAGCTAAATCTCAAAACTCAAGGTAGCGGGTCGAGCATGGTTCGCTACCTTTGTTGTTCATGTCTCAATTATCCCGGCTCATTTCTATTCTCACCTTGCTGAAATCCAAACGGATTTTAAATGCCACCGAGATCGCCGAAAAGTTCGATATAAGTGTACGTACGGTATATCGAGACATTCGCAAACTTGAAGAAGCAGGTGTACCCGTCATTACCATAGAAGGACGAGGATACTCGCTGATGGACGGTTATTCGGTAGCCCCGGTTCAGTTTACAGAGAAGCAGGCCAATGCTTTGATAACCGCACAACATTTGGTCAACCAATCCAACGATTCTTCTTTTGTAGAGAATTTTGAAGAAGCCTTAACCAAGATCAAATCGGTATTCCGAACGTCTATCCAACAAAAAAGTGAACTGCTGAAAGACAAAATTTATGTTTTTAACACCAATTATGAAAAGGTATCTAGCAATGCCCTTTCGGAGATTCAATTAGCCATTACCAATTTCAACTTTACGGAAATCAATTACCGTAAAGCCAACGACCCGAATATATCTTTTCGCAAAATTGAACCTTGTGCGATTTATTCCGCAAACAACAAATGGATTTTGATTGCCTGGTGTCACCTAAGACACGATTTCCGTGCATTTCGGATAGACCGTATTCAGCATTTTAAGATTCTATCCGATCGTTTTGAAGATCGAAAATTTAGCCTTCAATCGTATTTTATGGACGACCCGTATTCCGGTCTCCATTCTCCCAAACCGTAGTACACTGGGTCTGTATTATGGTCTTTTGATTCCATTTTATTGCGTGTTATATTTACCATAGGAGTTTTAATCCTTCCAAGACTATGAAAGCCCGACAAACCAACTTTATCTTCTTTTTGTCTTTTACCCTGGCCTTGTGGTTTGCCATCTTTGGTTCGTACTGGACCTACGGAGCAGCTTTGGTAATTGCCTACCCTGCGGGAATCTCCAGCCTCTTGTTATGGCAAATAGGAAAACGTAGAGACCCAAAAGTCAAACGATACAAATCCATCCCCATCATTCTAGCGGTCGGTTTAACCCTGTCCCTCAGCGTATTAGTCTATTTGTTGATTTTTGATTGATGCCAAAACTCAGCGTTTTTTTGATGATTATTTGCGTAACCGATTGTTTACACTTATTTTCGTAACCGATCAGTTACACAAAAGATGCGAAGAGACGTTTTTCAGGCCATATCCGACCCCATACGACGAGACATTATCGCGTTATTGGCAGATGAGTCACTTAGCGTAAATAAGGTCGCCGATAAATTCGACATTAGTCGGCCTGCCATTTCAAAACACCTCCGCATTCTAAAAGAGTGTGGTCTGGTCAGTATCACCCAACAAGGAAGGGAACGGTTCTGCCAGATTCAACCTAAAAACCTCATCCCTGCCTTCCTATGGCTTGATCAATACAGAGAGCTCTGGGAGGACAAACTGGACTCTTTTGAACACTACCTGATGGAATTAAAATCGAAAAATAAGAAAGATGAATAACAATACGAACTCAGAAGCGAATCGGACATTACAATTAGAAAGAACCTTTGATGCACCCATTCAATTGGTTTGGAAGGCCTGGACCCAAGCGGAACATATTGCCAAATGGTGGGCTCCAAAAGGGATGAATGTCGATGTAGTTGAACACGACTTTCGCGTTGGTGGTACATGGAAATACGTCATGCCTATGCCGGATGGAAACGAGTTCGTTTCTGAAGGTGAATATTTAGAAATTGTTGAGGAAAGCAAAATTGTATCGACGGCCAACTTCCGTCCGATGACCGAAGGCATTGTGATCCATGCCTTATTCGAGAAAAATGGAGATAAAACAAATTTCACGTTCAAAGTGGTCCATGAGACGGAAGAATATTGTATCCAACAGGAAAAAATGGGGTTCTATAATGGTTGGGGATCCACTTTTGAACGATTGGCTACATTTGTAGAAGATGCCATGGATTAAAACAAACAACCCACTAGTTACTCAACAGACCGTTTCGTCTCTCTTCGTTGGCTTTCTTATTTTGCTGTCTAGTTGCACCGTCACTGTCAACGATTTACGAGAACCCGCTAAATTGAGAAGTGCTATAGGTGAAAGTATTCATATACCCTTCGAACTTTCCGATACGTTAATTTACGAAACCGTAAGGGGACATTGTGGGAATACGAGTAAAAAGAGACTGGCCAAAGTGTATACAACCGCATTTAGTTTTACGCCATATTGGAATGAACTTGAAGAGAATTACCATGGAGACATCCTTTACCTAACACCTTATGGGACTCGAGCTGATCCAAAAAAAGACCGAGCCCTCTATAACAGTGTGGTCTTGAAACATCCTGTCCTAAGTTTATGGGGTGAAACCATCAATTCTAAGTCGATACGAATATTCGAAAAATACGAGTTAAAGGACTCCACAGTTGCCATTACCAAAAAGTGTACCTACAAAAAGGACTCCTGGGAGTGTCATGTGGTACAAGAAGAGTCCTATAAAAGAAACTAAATCACCCTTAACAACCGTAAATCCATATGAAAAAAATTCTTTATTTAATCGCATGTATCCTCGTTCAAAGCATTTGTTTTGGACAGAGTAACGACCTTCCAAACCGTGACTCGTTGGATTTGAAAATTGCCGTCGATTCGATCAATTTTTACCAGACCACCATCGGCTCAACCCCTTACATTTTGATGAACCACACCGTACAACTTTACCCCGGTGAACAGGTGTTTGTTGAAATGGAATTCGACGGATCGGAACTCAAAACCGCAAAAACCGTAAAGGAAAACCTCAACCCTGAAAAGACGGTTATCATTTCGTTCAAGCAACTCATGGAAGGTAAAATACACCAGGGAATGATGCTGCATATCACAAACCCGTTTGACAAAGAACTTGATTATCAGGCACATATGTTTCTAATGAAATCGAGCAAGTGGTTACCGACCAGCATTCTACCAATTCAAGCGAAACTAAGCAGTTACGAGCATTGGTCGGACGTCATTGTCAGCATTGGTCTGTCCGGTTGGCAATTGAATTGAGGCCATAGTTCTCTGCCGCTTTTTTAAGCAACACATAATTGATTAAATCTATTTCCATGGATATTTAAACGGTAGCTTTGCCGCATGGCGAATACGAATAAGGACCAGGAAGCTATTCTTTCCAAATTGGGCATCAAATCTCTGAATCAAATGCAGAAAGATGCCCATCAAGCGATTTCCACGCATTCTGAAATTGTTCTGTTGTCGCCAACGGGAACAGGTAAAACGCTTGCCTTCCTTCTTCCTATT
>CAYZWM010000004.1:26900-45237 GCA_964482155.1 uncultured Chitinophagaceae bacterium
AATCAGATGAAACTCAGGTGTTGATTTTAGTTCCCTCACGAGAGTTGGCGATTCAGATCGAAAACGTTGTGCGCGAAATGGGCAGCGGATTTAAGACCAACGCAGTTTATGGTGGTCGATCTGGCTCGAAAGACAAAATTGAACTCAAACATGCCCCTGCTATTCTCATTGGAACACCAGGCCGTATTGCTGACCATTTAAGACGGGGCAACATTTCCGCAAGAAGTATTAAAACCCTGGTATTGGACGAGTTTGATAAATCGTTGGAAGTGGGCTTCGAATTTGAAATGAAGGAAATTGCCAATGCCTTATCCTGGGTAAAAAAGAAGGTTCTGACGTCAGCCACCCAACGTGTTGAAATCCCAAAATTCCTACGGTTAAAAAACCCCAAAAAGCTAAATTTCCTCTCTGATAAGGAGAATCTATTGGCTTTAAAAACCATTGTTTCCCCCTCTGAAAACAAAAACGCCACCCTGCTTAAGCTTCTGGGGCATATTGGCGATGGAAGTGGTATTATCTTTTGCAACCTAAAAGACACTATACAACTAGTAAGTCGATTTCTGAATAAAAACGACGTAGGTCACGTTTGCTTTTACGGCGGTTTAGAGCAGCTTGATCGTGAGCGTGCCCTGGTCAAATTCCGGAACGGAACTGAACGGTTGCTGCTCGCAAGTGATTTGGCCGCTCGTGGAATTGACGTGCCAGAAATGGATTTCATTATTCACTATGAATTGCCCATTCGCAAAAATGAGTTTACCCACCGAAATGGTCGTACCGCAAGAATGCACAACAACGGTACTGCGTATATCCTTAAATGGAGAGATGAGGATCTTCCCGGGTTTATAACCGGTTCTAAAACAGAAGACATTCGATCCAATCGGCGTCCTGCCCAGAGCCCATGGCAGACGTTGTATATATCTGGAGGACGAAAAGACAAAATTTCTAAAGGGGATATCGCTGGATTGTTTTTCAAACAAGGCAATCTTCAAAAAGATGAACTGGGAACGATAGAACTTAAACAAGACTGTGTGTTTGTGGCCGTACCACGATCCAAATCACACAAGCTTATTGCTCAATTGAACAACAGTCGGCTTAAGAAAAAGAAGGTTCGAATCAGCCTTCTTGAGTAACTTACTCACCCCTACTCCATGCCAAACAATCTAGCATTAAACCGAAATAAAATTCGTATAGTCGAATATTATTTTTTGAGTAAATTTAAAACCTTAAAATAAGCTCAATGGAAGAATTTTTTGAAGGGATGACATCCCTGGAACAAACGTACTGGATCATTGCACTTTTGGGGTCTGCCATTTTTGTCGTCATCTTTGCTATGACGTTTATTGGTGGTGGAGATTCCGACATGGATTCGGACATGTCCGATTTGGATGCAGACGACGGAGGTGTTGGTTTTCAGTTCTTTACCTTCAAAAATGTCATCGCATTTTTTACCATTTTTGGTTGGACTGGTGTCACCTGTTTAGATGCAGGTCTATCCAGGGTTACGACCATTGTGTTTTCATCATTGGCCGGATTGGCAATGATGGTGCTTACATCGTTACTGTTCTATTGGATGAGCAAATTAGCCCAATCAGGTACCTTAAAAATTCGAAACGCCATTGGTGTAGTGGGTGAAGTCTATTTGCCCATCGGTGCAAACCGATCTAAAATAGGTAAGATCCAAATAAAAGTACAAGGCAGTTTACGAGAATTGGAAGCGATTACGGATGCTGTTGAAGAACTAAAAACAAACACCATTATTAAAGTCTCTGATGTAGTCAGTGACGAATTACTTCTGGTTGAAAAATTAACTAAATAACTAAAAAAACATATGAATTCTATTTTACTAGCAATTGGTTCAGGCGTAACGGGTGTTTACCTGGTAGGTGCCGTCATCATCATTTTTGTTGTTTTTATCTTCTCGATGTTCCGAAGGTACAAACGATGCCCATCGGATAAAATATTGGTGGTGTATGGAAAAACAGGTGGAGAAGGTTCTGCCAAATGTGTTCATGGTGGTGCCGCTTTTATTTGGCCAATCATACAGGACTATGCCTTCCTTAGCTTAACGCCAATTTCCATTGAGGTCAATCTAATCAACGCGTTGAGTAAGCAAAATATTCGTGTAAACGTTCCATCTCGATTTACCATTGGTATTTCTACAGAGCCAAGCATTATGCAAAATGCGGCGGAACGATTACTTGCCTTAAATCAGGACGACGTTCAGGACCTGGCTCAGGAAATCATATTTGGGCAATTGCGTTTGGTCGTTGCGTCGATGGATATTGAAGAGATCAATACGGACAGAGACAAGTTTCTGTCACACATTACCCATAGCGTTGAAGCAGAATTGAAAAAAGTGGGTCTCAAATTGATCAACGTAAACATCACAGACATCCATGATGAATCAGGCTATATTCAAGCACTGGGTAAAGAAGCTGCTGCCAAGGCCATTAATGATGCCATTATTTCAGTAGCACAAAAAGATAGAGATGGAGCAATTGGGCAAGCCCAGGCCGTTCAGGATCAACGAACTCAGGTTGCTGCAGCCAATGCCAAGGCTGTTGAAGGAGAAAATGCGGCAAAAATAAAAGTCGCCAACTCAGATGCAGACCGAAGAGCTCGAGAGGCCGAAGCGGAACGAATTGCCAATGCGTCAGAAAAAGTCCAGGCGGCAAAAGCACTTGAAGAGGCTTATGCGGCTGAAAAAATTGCAGAACTGGCAAGAGCTAAACGCAAGGAAGCTGAACAAGGTGCTGACGTTATTGTTCCTGCAGAAATTGACAAACGAAAAATAGAAATTGATGCGGAAGCGGAAGCCGAGCAAATCAGACGAATTGCCAAAGGTGAAGCCGATGCCATCTTTATGAAAAAAGAGGCCGAAGCAAAAGGTTTGTATGAGATATTGACCAAGCAAGCACAAGGATTAGATCGAATCGTAAAGGCTGCGGGAAACAACTCGAAGGATGCCGTATTGTTACTGATTGCAGACAAATTGCCCGAACTGGTTAAAACACAAGCTGAGGCCATTAAGAATATTAAAATCGACAAAATTACGGTTTGGGAAAATGGAGGCTCGAAAGACGGCAAAACATCTACGTCTAACTTCATATCGGGCATGTATAAATCTGTTCCACCATTACAGGAAATGTTTAATATGGCGGGTATGCAGTTGCCAAATTATTTAAAGGGCGACGATGTAAAGGATGTCGATTCTAAAACAGAGAAAGACGCAGAAGAATAGGTTAGCCTATCCAGATTCGTTCGGCTATTCAATAATTTGTGCCCTAGACAAAATATAGAAAACGCATAAATCGCTGTCCGATTTTGAATTTAGCGCCAACTATAATCTAGATTGCATATTATTCGAATAACGCATGCACTTTACTGGACATACCAAAGAGCATCTGGAGTTAACCACGTTGGAAACCCCACATTGCACAATTTTCAGAGAGCCCGATGAAAGTAGTTTAACCATATTGTGGTTTCGGACGGATGATAACGAATTTGTTATTGATGGTGAAACGCACCATTTTAAAAAGAATCAAATTGTTTTTTTGACCGAATTCCACCAAGCCAGGGTCGTTAAGAAAGGGGTGACCAATTTTGTACGTTTCAACCGACCTTTTTACTGCGTGATTGATCATGACGACGAAATAAGTTGTAAGGGTCTTCTTTTCTTTGGATCATCCCAGTTACCTATTATCCAGATACCTGAAAAGGAAATTGAGCATTTTGAGACCCTTTGGAAAATGTTTACGATTGAACTTTCCCTAAACGACAATCTACAAATCGGAATGCTTCAGATGATGTTAAAACGTTATCTGATTCTGTGTACCAGTTTATACAAAATGCAGAAACAGTTTCCTGCACAAAGAACGGATACGGATCTTGTACGGGAATTTAACTTCCAGGTAGAACAGCATTTTAAAACCAGACATACGGTTTCTGATTACAGCGACCTACTGAACAAATCACCCAAAACCATTTCAAACATTTTTTCCAAGATCGGTTTCAAATCTCCGTTGAGATACATTCAGGAAAGAAGGATGTTGGAAGCACGAAGGCTTTTGCACTATTCAGATATGCAGATCAAACAAATCAGTTATGAACTGGGGTTTACCGATGTGCAAACATTCAGTCGCTTTTTCAAAAAACAGGAAGGTACATATCCGTCAAATTTCAGAGACCAAACCACCTCAAGAACCGTTTTACCGGTTTAATCTGCCCTGGGAAAATTGACAACCAATAGGGAAACTTTACCTACAAGGTAGGCCTCTCTCCATCTCATCTTTGTACCGTTAAAAAGAATTAATAAAAACAAAAAGATGAGAAATTTAATTGTAACAGCGGTCTTCTTAATTTCGGGTTTAAGTAATGCTTTTGCCCAATTACCTGATCCTGGATTTGTGGTTGACAGTCAAACGGCTATCGTGATTACAGATCCACAAAACGACTTTTTAAGCCCAGACGGTGTCGCATGGGGAGTAGTAGGTGCTAGCGTAGTAGCTAACAACACGGTTAACAATCTTGAAACGCTTTTCAAAATTGCAAAAGAAAAAAACATTACCGTATTTGTTTCGCCTCATTACTATTACAAACACGATCACAACTGGGAATTTGAAGGTGCTTTAGAAGTCTTGATGCACAAAATCACGATGTTTGACAGAACAGGTCCGTTGTCTACGGAGGACTTTGAGGGTTCGGGTGCTGATTGGTTAGCCAAGTATAAAGAGTATATAGATGGTGACAACGTCATTGTTACCAGTCCTCACAAATTGTACGGCCCAGAATCTAACGACCTGGCTTTGCAACTGCGCAAACATGGATTTAGCAAGGTTATTTTAGCTGGAATGTCGGCCAACCTATGTACAGAATCTCATATGCGCGAACTCATAGAAAATGGATTTCAAGTAGCTGTGGTAAGCGATGCAACTGCTGCTGCAATACTGCCTGGAATGAACGGGTATGAGGCTGCAATGGTTAACTTCAGAATGATATCAAGTCATGTTTTCACAACGCAAGAAGTGGTTGTGGAGTTAAAAAAGAGATAAACCCATCAGTAATTTGTATTCAAAGTGCGGGCTCATGGCCTGCACTTTTTTTGTGCTATCAGTAGCCTTATTTCATCGACTTCCCTTGCCGTTTCCGAAGGCTGTACATGACTATTCCTGCCACGAAAGCTCCCATCATTAGGTAAACCCGTGAATTAAACCCTCCACCTTCGGTATACGCTTTATAGCCTTCAACCGCTGAAACCGCTGCTACAGCCAGCCATATGAATTGTATTATTTTATTGAACTTCTTCATCACTATCAAAATTATCCTGAACCGTTACTGGCCCAGTAGGTCGTAAAATGCGATACTTTGTAAACGATTCGTTGCTCTCAAATCCATCTCCACGAAGCGTCTCTCCATTTCTAATAATTCTCACAAATGTATTGGTATATATTTTCTTATTCGCCTGATCCCAAAACAACTCTTCACTTTTTAGTTCTTCACCTTTCCTGTTAAACACACGAACACTGTCTGTCAATTTGATCAGTTTCTTAGATTCGTAGTTAATTGCATACGCCGCTGAAAGTCGACTATCTTCATTACCCAGAGCATCATAAAATATGGCATGAAGCCCTTTAGGCATTTCGGTGTAAGGTTCTTTTTTTTGAGGGTATCGAATGAGTAGAGGTGCAGTAATCGTTGCTTTTAAAACGGCTGAGTCGGTGTACCGAATGACTACATTCTCGGCTTCTTCCACACTCATATTCTCCGCCTGCTTGATTAACTTCTCTAACTCATTAGAACTTGGCGTTTTGCGACATTGCACAAAAAAACCGGCTACTAGAAGCATCAAAATAACTTTTAATAACCGGTTCATATTAATACATTAATTGTATCGTTTATTTCTTAAATCTCACTGTGGTCGATACACCTAAGCAAGGAACAGTGTAGGTTCCTCCTTCCGCTATGGCGAAACCCTTAAAAAATGCATCGGTACTTGTAACGAATTGGGCAGAGTATAAATTTATCAATTCATTGGCCTTATCGGTGACACTAGGATCAACGGTTTTAGCTTTAATAGCCCGGTCAACAATTGCCCAGTAAACACTTCGTCCGTCAATTTGATCCTCACAAGACCCTACACTTTTTGTGTAAACACTTGCAATAATTAAATGCGCATTACCCCTATTTGGGTTTATCGCCAACACCTTGTTGGCATATTTCTTAGCTTCACCATACTTTTGTTCACTGTAGCTCATGTGTGCCAGTCTCAGGTATACGTCTGCTTGCGCTGAACTATCAGCCAGACCTTCTACACCTTTCAAGTACCAGGAAACTGCATTCACATTGTCCTTCTTTCCGTAATAGCTCTTTGCAATGCTAATGGCGGCTTTACCTGTAGGATCCAGGCTATATGACTTAATGGTAATATCCAACGCGTAGTCGGTATTGTTACATTTAGCCATATCCATTAGGTCGGCTACCTTATTCAACAATTCAACGTCGTTTGGCTTCGCATCAGTTTTAGGTTTGAAAAATTCTTCAATTTTATCACACGTAAAAAACGGACGCATCATCTTATTTACAATGGTATCACTTCCGATCCATTTCGCCTTTTTCCTAGAATTGTTTTCAATATTGTGATCGATTATTTGTTGCAACGTGAAGTATAATTCGAACAATGAATCCAGGCTGTATTTATCTTTTTTGTGCTCTTTAACGGCAGATTGCATGTAGTACTTTACCGATAGATAGTCAGACTTGTTACCCAGGGTATCTACACATTGTGCAAACAATTTCATGGCCGAGTCTCTCAAGCCCGGTTTCAACTTGTACATGTCTCCCGCTTTTTTGAGTAATACAGCCCACTTGTCGCCCCAATGCTTAATTCGCATATCGTAGGTTAACAATACAGTATCGACAATACCACCGCTAAGTGAATCGTAAGCCGCTCTGTCGTCCTTTTTTAAACTCTTGAGATGGATTTTAACCACATACGGTCCACTAACCGTGATCCGTTTCGATTCGCACGGAGCGTTCACAAACAAATAACTCCAGTATGGGTAAGCTGCTTTATAATCCTTTGCTTTATAGTACTGATTAAACATTCCAAGATTCTTCTTAATCAATGCACTATCCTTGCGAGCAATACTATCACAATTAACCTGGGCAATAGAGCTGCTGGCAACCAACATCATTGCCACTGCTGTCAAAAGTTTAATTCCCGTTTTCATTTTTATTCTCATTTTCAAATTACCTATCTTTTGTCTATTGGTACTTTCTTTTGTTAAACCACTTATCGTTGAAGTTTAATCCAACTTTTATGCCAAGAACATTCTCCTGGATCAATCCGTCTGTCGTTTTGCCTCTCATTAGGTATTCAGCACCAATGTTTATTCTTGACACCATTTGGTATTTGACCCCTTCTATGGAGTAAACCCGTGTGATTGGCAAACCAAAACCGAACGATATAGCGGTTTCTTGAATTTGTTCATTCACAACACCTGTATACAACGACTGCATTCTAAAACCATAATAAATCCGAGTGGTTTTTAAATAGTCTTTAACCGACTCCGAAAAGCTTGTACGTTGTGTCGACTTCTCTTCCTTTAATTGGAAATAACCGCCAATGGTAAACGATTTCTGATCAAAAAAGGAATTCGCATTTCGCAATTTGACTACATCCGACCATTGTGCCGAATTGTATTCAACGCCAACCAACCACCTATTTTCCTTACCCATACTGAAAGCTGCTCCATATTCCATAGGCAAACCTTGCTCTCCTTCATTTCCTGTTCGAGTAGATATTGTATCGATGAAAAAGTTCCCATCGAAGTTATACGTTTTTAACACCTCATCTGCACTTGACGTCATCGTTGTTGAAGGGCTTCCATGAACTCCAATCGTAAAGTGACTTTCTTCGGCAACTCGTCTAGTATACTGAACACCCGCATTCCATTTGACTCCACTGTAGTACGTTGTTGTGATATTCTGCAAGCTAAAAATCTCATTGTTGGACGGAAACTGCTTATCCAATTTTTCCTCAATATTTCCGAACATAAAAGAAGCTCCTATGCCGACTGAGAAGCCTTTAAATACTTCTGCTCCAAAACTGGTTTTGAATTGATTAAGGCCGCCATGACCTCCAAACACATTGATAACCTCTAAGCCATTCTCCGTGGTTTCGCCGGGAATAATGTAATCTACGTCTGTGAATTTAACCAGGCCAACCCCAAATGCAATTTTTCTCTTTATCGACAATGGGATTCCCATAGAGAAGTATCCAAAGTTTCCAGTTACCTGATTATTTACATTATCTCCAGACTTCTGTTCAATAAAACTTAGACCACTGCCAGTTTGAAGAGATGTTTGCTCCAGGGCATGTAGCGATGCTGGGTTTACAAAAGAGTAATCCCCCTTTTCATGTAGGCTTGACGACAAACCTCCCATAAATTGTTGGTGAACGAAGGTTTGCGATTCTATTAAACCCAAGCTTCCAAAGGTGTATGGAGAGTTCATTGATTGTGCTGCTGTTTTTTGCACAGAGACCAAACAAAAAAGACCACCAATAAGTAGTTTAACTACGTTTATGTTCATTAAATTTTAAGATTTTATGCAGTCCAAGCAGCACTAAATTTTGGTTCGCGAATATCTTCTTTTTCAAGTGATTGACAAAATACCTGAATTCACCACCACAAATAACCGTATTTAGTCCTGGAAATGCCCTTTCGTATTGGCCAATGACCCCATCTATTTCACGAACGATGCCATTGATAACACCACTTGCCATGCTTTCTTCCGTATTTTGACCATAGAGCTTATTAAACTCATAATCGTTCACTAACGGCAAGGCACTGGTAAACTCATTCATTGCTTTGAACCTCAAATGAGCCCCGGGGGTGATGTTTCCACCCAAATACTCATCAGACCCAGTTAATATGTCAAACGTTATACACGTTCCGGCATCAATAGCAAGAACAGGCCCTGAGGGATGCAAAAATCGGGCACCAACTACGGCTGCAACGCGATCATTGCCGAGGGTTTCAGGTGATTTATATTTATTTGTAATGGGCAACGGTAATTTTTCGTCAAGCAATAAAGTGGGTGCTACCTGTTCCCAAAATCTCTTTACCGCATTTGCATCTTGTTTAACGGAGCTTACTATGATCGACTTAATGTCAAAGTCCTCAACAAGAAGCTTAAGTTCATCCGTAGCCTCATCACATCGAACTACTTTGTGAATACCGTTATTAATAAAAACAGCCGCTTTAACGCTTGAGTTACCTATATCAATGACTAACTCCATGCAATATTTGCCTCATTATGCACCAATTTTATTTCCTCCATATCTCTCCTCAACTCCAATTTACCTGTCGAATCAACTCCAACAATATGCCACAATTCGGAATCAATTTCAACCTGCTCATTCAGTTTGTACAATTGACTTACGTATAACTGATGAATTTGTTGCACACCATTTTGTTCTTTGGCTAACAGATAATATTTCTCGACAAACTCACAGGCCAGGTTAACCACCTCATTAACATCCAACTTCCTACCAAGAAGTTTAAGAAGTGAAGTGGTGTTGGCCAACTTCCAGAATGACGATTGGTTTACATTAATACCGATACCAACGATCGATCTGGGTATTGCGCCCAACATATTTTCGATCAGTATTCCACAAATTTTCTGTGAATCAACGAGCACATCGTTGGGCCATTTGAGTTTTACCTCTGCTTTAGGCACCAACTGTTGAATTGCCGCACGCAATCCAAGTCCAACTGCAAATGACAGCGTATTGAGTTGTGCGGTGTCTAAAAACTTAGGGGTAAGGTACAAACTGAAAAGGGCATTGAGGCCAGGCGTGCTATGCCATTCATTGTCTTTTTGTCCACGACCACGGGTTTGAAAACCCGTTGAAACAAGCATCCCTTCCATGAGCTTACTCTCCATCGCCATTTCCTTTAGATAGTCGTTGGTGGAGGGTAAACTATCAAGAAAAATAGAACTTTGACCTACAAATAAGGTTTTAGGGCTGATAATTTGCAATTTTTTCCGACTTTTGCCGACAAAATTAGCAATTACTGATATATGCCGAAAAAAAATGCGGCCGTCGACAAATTAGCTGACATTGTGGTTCACGGAATGTTAGAGAAAAAAGGACACAATATTGTGACCATTGACTTGCGTGAACTAACGACTTCTGTCACCGACATTATGGTTATTTGCCATGGGGAAAGTGACCGCCAGGTTTCAGCTATAGCTGATAGTGTTTTGGACGAAGTGAAGAAGGCTACGGGAGAAAATGCGTATAGCAAGGAAGGTTTTACCCAGGGAGAGTGGGTATTGGTAGACTACATTAATGTGGTCGTTCACGTTTTCAAAAAAGAAACAAGGGAATTTTATGCCATAGAAGAATTGTGGGCAGACGGCAAACTTCTTGAAATCACACCCGACTGATTACCAGACGGTTAAAACCCCAATTGGTTGGTTTAAACATTTCGACACAATTTCTTAATAAAGCGTTAGCAAATAACCTGAAATTGTTGGCTTTGATTTTCTATTTTTGTGACTGTAAGGTATGCGCATAGTTGGTCTAATATTTATTTCATTTCTTGCCTTGGCGGTTTCCGGTCAAAGCTCATTTTCCGAAAAAGTTACTACAGCAAGTAACGTTCGTCTCAATGTGAGCAATGTAGGAACCTTTGGCAATGCTTTCAGAGGCTATCGAGATGGTAGCGGTAATCAAAGTTGTGAATTCCCGGCAGGTTCTGGAGTTGAGCATTTATTTGAAGGTGGTATTTGGGTGGGTGGTTTAATCGACGGATCGTTGGTTGCCGTCTCTACTTCGGCTTATGATGCTCCAAGTGGATACGCCACTGGAAGAGGTGGTTTCGAATTTACAGCCCAGGTAGGCAGCTCGCTTGGCGAACGATCCAGCTTGTTTGACAGCCCGTTTTTTACACCTGAAGCAATCTCACACCAGGACTACGTGGCTGAGTTTTCCGATTCAAATCTTCTGGTACCGGGTACGAATATTCCAATTAACAATCACAGTCAACCCATGAATCTAGGCGTCCATATGGAAACCTATAATTGGAATTATTCCTTTAGTGACTTCTTCGTTATTCTTAATCTGGAGATCACAAATCACAGTACAAGTACTATAGACAGTGTATATGTAGGCCTTTGGACTAACACCGTAGTTCGAAACACCAATGTGACTCCTGCTGGAAGTGGTGGAGCCGCATTCTACAATAAAGGTGGTAACGGTTACCTCGACTCTCTGTTTATGGCCTATTGCTACGACATTTCTGGGGATGTTGGGTTTACGGAAAGCTATGTTGGACAGAAGTTTTTGGGTGCAGAAGATAAAAACGGGTTTAAACATCCGTTGATCGACCCAAGCTTTAAAACGCATTACAATTCATGGGAATTTAACAACACCACGAATCCGGTGTTCTTTTTACCGGTTTCTGAACAGGGTCGATATGCTAAACTCACCGCTGGCCTTAATCATCATAAATGCTGGGATCAGAATTCAAGCCAGAATCCAGATTGCGGAGCAAAGAGTTTCAAAAACCAACTTAACAGTGCGGGAAACCGAGCTGACTTACTTTCAGTAGGCCCGTTTCGATCTTTGGGGCCAGGAGAAACCATTTCGGTAGCCTATGCTTTTGTGTTGGGCAAAAAATTGGAAGATGGCAACCCAAACCAGGACAACACTCGCTATCAGCAAACCATTATAAGAGATAACGCAGACTGGGCTCAAGTGGCCTATAATGGAGAAGACAAAAATTTTAATGGCATATTAGATCCTGACGAAGATGCCAATGGCGATGGAAAGATTACTCGTTTTATTCTACCAGCCCCACCACATATTCCTAAGACTAAAATTGTCGCCAACCAGAACAGTGTAGACATTTATTGGGCCGACAATGCGGAAGAAAGTATTGACCCCATCACTCTTGAAAAGGATTTTGAAGGGTATCGCATATATATGACTCAACTGGGTTTTGATGTAACCAAGGTCCCAAACCTGGCCACCGACCTTAAGAAAATAGCGGATTGGGATATTGCTGGAAACACGCTATTTAATGAAACTGGTTTTGAATCCGTTAAGCTTCAAAACCCAATTATGTTTGAGGGAGACCAAACTCCTTATCTATATAAATACACCATAAACAATATCCAGAACGGTTGGCAATATGCTATTTCAGTTTCTGCGTATGATCGAGGCAATGAAAACAGCAATTTGGAATCTCTTGAAAGCAGTTTATTGAGCAATAACTTTAGAGCATTTGCTGGAAAGCCGGTCAATACCAACCTCGAGGTAGATCAACCCTTCGTATACCCCAACCCATATTACGCAGGTGCCGCGTGGGAAGGTCAAAGTAATTTTCAGGAACAAAGCAGAAAAATATATTTCGCAAACCTACCTGCCAATTGCACGATTCGTGTCTTTACCGTTGCCGGTGATTTTATAGATGAATTTGAACACAACCCCGATTACAACGGAAGTGACTCCAGATGGTATTCTACTTTTGGAGCCGAAAATCCGGACAAAAATGTGTTTAGCGGTGGTGAACATGCGTGGGATTTGTTATCAAGTGAAACACAGATTATTGCACGTGGATTATACATTTTTACGGTTAAAGACCACGACACAGGCCAACATTTTAAAGGTAAGTTTGCCATACTTAAATAAGACTTTATTGATTCAAAACATATGAAAACTCAATCCATCAAATCACTTTTCGCAGGGCTACTCATCCTTGCTGGTTTTTCTGCTCAAGCTCAATTTAAAAAGCTTACAGTAAAACAAATTCAAGAAGTCTCTGCAGCTAATTTAGCTGCATGTAATGATTCTTCAGCCTATTTCGGTGACACCGTTACTATTGTAGCCGTTGTTACTAAAGATGCTAATTTGATTGACGTACCGTCAAGTTCGGTACAAGGTGGGTTTAGGCCGTTTGTTCATGTAATGGACACAGCTAACAGCGGTGCTGGTGGTGACTTCCATGGTCTACAGGTGATGGGTGTTTATACCGACGCTGGCGGAGCATCCTTGCCGGTTACTGACGTGTATAACCTGTACGCAGGTATGGTTGTACGAATGACAGGTATTCTCAACCGATATCAGGGAGAAACTCAATTATCGTTGCTTAACAACTCGTCAATGACGGTTTTAGGAAGCCAGTCGAGCCCTGCTTATGTTACCGTTGATTTGGGCAAGCTCAATGACAATACACGAAGCAACATATTGACCACAGGTGAAGAGTATGAAGACTCGTACATTGAACTGAAAGATGTAACGGTTACTGCGGTTCAATTCTTTAGTGGAAACAGAGTGAGTTTTGATGTGACCGATGCCAAGGGAAATGTCATTAATGTTTCGGATCGATTTCTAGCTCAAAAAACGTCATCATATACTACATCACGTGCGAGCTCTCCAGTGACTCAAGGGTCTTTTTCGCCACCCGTAGTCGGCACCAAATTTGACTATATCCGAGGCGTTGTACTCCATTCAGAAAATGGATGTACAGGCAATGCCGGAAGAGGTTATGAAATCAATCCTACTCAGGCAGACGATTACAAGATTGGAAAAACACCTCCACACATCAGCGAGGTAGTGCGTATTCCTTTAGTGCCTAAAGAGAATGAAGCTGTGATGATAACTGCTAAGATTATCGATTTTGATGGTACCGTTACCAGCGCCAAACTTTTCTACAGCATCAAAATGACTGATGGTCACGACAAATTTACTGAAGTGACTATGACTCTAAAGTCGGGTACTACAGACACCTATGATGCTCCGATTCCTGGAATGCCTGAAAACACAACAGTTCGATATTACCTGTTCGCCACCGACGATATTAACCAGGAAAGCTACCAGCCATTCTCTGCCAATGCCGCACAAAATCCGAATTTTATGTTCTATACCGTACGTAATGGAGGTCTAACAATCTCTGACGTACAACGTGTGCTTAACGTTGTTAACGATGCATCTCCATTTGTGAATCAGGTGGTTACCGTAACAGGTGTAGTTACTGCAAGCGCTAAGTCTCATGACCTGGAGCAAATATTTATTCAGGATCCAAATGCAACGAAATGGGGCGGAATCAAATGTCAGGGGAATTCAGACCTCATAAAACTGTTTAGAGGTCAAGAGGTAACCATAACTGGAACCGTTGCAGAAAGCTTTGGTTTTACAGTAATTAATGTAACCGACGTGGTTAAAACAGGACAAGTTAAATCAGTGCCTACTATCGTACTTGATCCATCAGACAGTGCGTATTATTTTAGTAAGCAAGCTGAGGAATACGAAAGCATGCTCGTAAGTATGGTTAATCCAGCAGGAGGTAAGATTTATATTTCGAATCCTCAATTTAATGCCTTTGGGGAATATCTAATCTCCACTGACCAGAACGCTACCTATGGAAAATCCAGACGTGTTCAGGCGGGTATTCAAAACAACAACAACGCAAGTAGTTTGTGGGTTTCTCTTGTTGCTGACACTACGTTGAAGGATTTAAACGGTATTATGAACGTTGCTCCTATTGCAACAGAACAAGGCATGTCATTCGACACCCTGGTTGGAATTTTGTATTACGGGTTTAGCAATTACAATGTGCTGCCAAGAAACAACGATGATTTCAAGGGATCCAGTGTTACTTTACCAGCAGCAGACTATCCAGACATCGTTTCGGTAAGAAACATTGCAGGGCAGACCAACTGGATAAACTTTTATCCAAACCCAGCAAATGATCACATTACGATAGACATCAAGAAAAATGATTTACAAGACGTAACGTTAAGCGTATATGACCTGAATGGAAAACGACTAAGCACACATATCCTTGCTGATCAAAATCAATTGGATATCAGTCATTTAAAACCTGGGGTGTACATTCTTAAAAGCAGCGTTAATCATACTGAATTAGGCAACTTCAGATTAATTAAACAATAAGGTTTTACCTCGTTGAGCGTTAGTAACAAAATAAAATTTAGCACGATTCTGTCGTTGGGCATGGTTGTGCTTTTTTCCCTTTGTCTGTCCTCATGTAAGGAAGATCAACCCATACAAAATCGTGCTCCAGACACTCACCTATCTATTGAAAAAATAAATTTAATTGGTGAAAATCGGTTAAACAGTAGTGTTTATTTGAGTTGGTTTGGAACAGACAAAGATGGGTATGTAACGGGGTATGAGTTTTCGACTGATCAACTGAATTGGTCCTATACGAAAAGCCGAGACAGCCTATTTAAGTTTCCAATTGATCCAGGTAAAGACACCACGGACATTGAATTCTATATTCGGGCAATTGACAACGACAATAACAAAGATGCCTCTCCGGCATATCTCAAAATTCCACTACGGAATTCAGCACCGGAAACTGAAATAAATGAAGAAAGTTTCCCAAATGACACCGCCTTTAGCGTGGTGACTTTTCGGTGGGCATTTTCCGATCCTGATGGCGACAATACCGTGGTAAAAGCCTTGCTCAAAGCAAACGACGGAGATTGGACTGAAATAGATCGAAGTAAGTTTATGGTGAGCATCCGGCTACAAGATTCCCGTAGCCAGGGGCCAGGAGATGCTAATGTGTACTACAATACTGACATTACCACTATTGGTGCTACCCTCAATAAGGTTAACAACAACGGTGATAACGTTTTCTACCTTAAAGTGATTGACTTTGCTGGTACAGAAAGTACCGTCGATACGTCGCTTACCGTGTTTATCAAGAAACAAAATTCTGATCTCTTGTTAATTGGCGGGCAACCAAAGCCTGTAAATGAAGTGTACGGCAAGCTCGTGGCTGACAATTATGGCTCGTTTGATGCCGTCGATTTTGCCCTGGACAATGGCCAGTATCAACCTAAATTCTGGAACCCTACATTCTCTTTGCTTACGGAGTTGTATGATAAACTCGTATTTAATTGCGACCAAAGTTTATTCAGCAATCCGATTACCGGACAATCTGGTTTGCTTTTAGAATTTGCTGCCCCAGTATTGCAAAACTTCAACAATCAGGGAGGAAAATCATTCATTACAACAAGTTTTCCTGCGGGCTTTATACCGACAGAATTACAAGGAGGCTTACCAATCGACAGCCTGTCTACCACCAGTGGTCAAGCTGTAGTGAGCAATGATTCGAGTCTGGTAGGAATCAATTCGGATTGGCCTGATTTAAAACCTAAAAATCTAATATTGGGTGTCGACCCGTTTCTACCAAGCCTGGATGGAGAACCAATTTACACTGCTCAAATATCCACCTTCGGCGCCTGGGAAGGTCCTAATGTTGTTGGTGCTATCCGAAAACGAAATGGGAATGTCAACCAGGTCTTCTTTAGTGTTGAGCTGTATCGATTTGATATGTCCCCAACCCAGTTAGACATCTTATTTGATAAAATTTTAAACACAGAATTCAATTGGTAATATTCTCTAAAATATCGCTTGTTTTGGCTTTGATCATGGTCAATTGTTTGGGTTTCGCTCAGAACAAAACAGGCTATATAAAAGGAGTAGTTACCGATGAGGCTTCGGGAGATCCGTTAGCCGCTGCAACTGTTTATCTTGTGGGTACATATTACGGGGCCACCGCAACAGAAAACGGTGAGTTTCTGGTTCAAGATATTAAAGCAGGAGATTATACGGTCAAAGTTCAATACGTTGGCTACGTAGACATGGTGTTTACTGGAATCCATGTGAGTGCTGGAAAAACAACCAAACTTAACGTTCAATTGGAATCGCAAAAACATACGTTCAAAACGGTTACTATCGTAGGAAAAAGACGGATAGTTGACCTGGACGAAGCCGATTCAAAAGTGACTGTTTCCCAAAAAGACATCGCAGACATGAATGTGCGTGACATTCAGGAAGTTGTTGCTATGCAAGCTGGGGTATCAAAAACAGCAGATGGTCTGCAAATTAGAGGTGCTAGAGTATATGAAACTTTATTTCTAGTCGACAATATCACGGCTCAAGATCCTCTTGCTGGGACCGGATTCGGTGTAGAAGTGGCCAGTGGTTCGATTGGAGAGATGGAACTTACCACAGGCGGTACCGGAGCCGAGTATGGTGATGGCTCTGCAGGTGTAATCTCGACCACGATTAAAGAGGGTGGAGAGAAGTTGGAAATCTCTGGAAACTGGCAAAGTGACCATATGCAGCTGTACGATGGTGCCGCACAATGGAATACTGATCTCGGATCATTTAATCTGGCCGGAACGATACCAAAGACGAAGAAAAAACTAACGTTTTTCACCAACTTTACCTTTAAACTCAGTGACACGTATTTTGGCACTACGGCCAATCAGCTTCACACATCGATTTTCACCAACGACTCTTTTTGGGCACCTAGACAGGAAAATCAGTTTACCAATACAATTAAACTGTCTTATAGGGTCAAAAGAGGCACCAAACTAACAATCACTAATCAACACAGTTTAAGCATTAATCAAAATACAAGAACATTACAAATCGTAGGGTTTGACGCTATTTTAAGTCCCGGTTTTCAATTCAATAGAAGTCTGAACCTCGACAATGCAACGACCTATACCCATAGTGCCAACCTAACTGCCCTTAACCTCAAGCATTCGATTAGCGAAAAGATGGTATTACGGGCCACCGTTGGTCGGCTGTTTACGAATCTGCGTGCGGATGCCAATGGACGACCATTTCGAAAAGCAACCGTCGATCAGTTGTACGATGAAAACTCAATTGTTACAGACCCCGTGGAGGTGTTTAACCCCAATGGAAATGTGCAATATGTTCTGCCTGGACCAGGCCTGATAAATAATGGCGGTATTTCCAGTGTATGGCACGATCACTTTGCCCAGGAATACACCATTAAGGCAAACATTAAGTACTACCCTAAGAACAAGGTGAATCAATACACGTTTGGCTTCGAACATAAATTTAATCATTACCAATGGGTTGATGTAAAAAGCCCATGGGTTGGAGCTCCAATTCAAATCGATGATACCACGTTCACTCCTTCCATTTCTGTGGGTTCGTCGAATGACATTTGGGATGTCAAACCAAATAATGGCGGACTTTTTGCAACGGACAAAATCACCTATAAAGGCGTAGTTGCCTCGCTTGGTTTACGGTTAAACTATTGGGCACCTGGCAAGTTTGCGGACAATGCTGTAAACAACATGGAGGCTCCGGTAATTGATCAAATACGAACAGATTACATGAAGCATACGTTTGGTATGTTTGGGTTACGATACAAAATGAGATTGCTACCTAAAGTTAATGTGAGCTTTCCGGTAACCAGCAACAACTCGCTATACTTCAATTATTCGCACTCCATGCGACTTCCACACCCAC
>CAYZWM010000005.1:0-44016 GCA_964482155.1 uncultured Chitinophagaceae bacterium
TATACCTTTTTTGTTTGCCTGCATGTTGTACGGCAAACTATCGGGTACATAAGTACCCCTGGCAATCAAAATGCTATCGATGTTGGGGTCTTGCCAAGCGGAGTCTAATCCTGCCGCCAAACTCGTGAACGCATTTGCCCAACTTGATCCGTTGTTCAAACCTGCTGATGACGAGTCGACGTACACCGTTTGAGCACTTGACGTAAAATTTAAACCTAAAATTATTGTAAATAGAAAAATTTTAATTTTCATAACATTTATTATTCGGCATACGAAATGCATGGCTTCTCAATCAATCTCATGACCAATTCAGCACCACAAAACAACACTACGCTTCCTATCACTTTAACTCCTGCAATGTACCAAATCTAAACTTTTGGCCAAATGATCGGATTAATGCGATCGAACCATCAAGACCTTAAAGAACGATCATTTAGTAGCATAATAACTCGCAGATTAAATGCCAACATACCATTGAAGCCATCCGAAAACCCAATATATCCTGCTCAGGTTAACGAACATCTGTAGAAACAGTGACTTACATTTAGGTTTATTTACTTTTAGCCAGGAATAATTTTACAGATCTATTTGACGTAAAAGGTCATTGGTAAATTGATGTTTTTTAGATCCCATTAAAAACGGTATCGATCCTTCTTATTGACCTTTCTTGGTTTTTTGATCACATTCTTAAGTTGTGTTTCCAAGATCCAGAAGCAATGGCAATGGGCATCTTCGACAAGACGGATTCGGCGGTAAATTAGGGTCGATTTCTTTATGATTATATTTGTTTTCACTCATTTTATAATAATAACGCAATGAAACAGTCACTCATCGTATTGGTTACTCTAACATTGGTTTGTTCGTTTAATGCCAATTCACAAGTCTTAGAAGGAAGTCAATGGGTAACCCACTGGTCAGCTCCTATCAACGACTCCATTCGATTCAACTTTATGGACGACACGTTATATATTACCAATTTGTCGGGCCCAGAATTAATAACGACAGCCTTTGTTGAAAGCAATGACACCATGTGGGTAACGGATATTTCCGGTCCTTATGCATGTTCTCCTACTGATGAAGGTGTTTTTAAATTCGCTATAATGGGAGGGGTTCTTAATTTTACGACTATTTCGGACCGATGTATTGCTCGAGCTACATTTATATCGAGTAGTCCGTTAACAGATGAAACGTTATCTGTAGATAATGCATCAATAAACCAGGAGTCCATAAATATTTACCCAAACCCGGCCTCTGCTCAGGCGACCATAGAATGGGTAGATAATTTGGAAATACAACAAGTTGACATTACCAATGTGTTTGGACAAGTTGTGTATTCGACCACCAATTTGCCAAATTCGTTGTTACATGTAGATTGTAGTTACTGGAATGCAGGAATCTACTTAGTACGTGTACACGGTCGGCACGGAGTTTCAACTCGAAGAATAATTGTCGAATAAGGTAATCACAGGCAATAGAGATTTAAACTTTGCTGTGTGTTTCTTTCGATTGGATTGACCCATGCCATCATAGACCGGTTTAGGCGCTTCATCACGTTTCGCCTAGAAGTTTATACATGCTGGTGAAGCGACATCAATCCTCAAGAATTGGTTTGTGAGCGATCGAATCTTATGGATTATGCTAGTCTGTATTTCTCATTCCTTTTGTTTGCTGCTAACTTCCTTAAACTGAGTTTTGAGCATAAGAATTTGCCAGGTGCCTTTGGTATAGACACCAACCTTAAAATTATACGTTGAATCATCAACGTATTCCCACATCTCGGTTAGAAACATGCCTCCATAGGGGTACTGATATACGATGTTTTTATCAACCTGATAAACAACTCCTTCGGTTATCCCACCAAAAATATCAAATTCCCAAAATTTAATCGTGTCAGTGGCCTGGTCAAATATTCGAACACCGTGGTTTCTATGACCAGTGACTTTTTGCTCTTTGTCAATGAAACCTATTGAATTGGTAATTATTAGAGTGCTATCTAGAGAGTACGTCAATTCCACTTCCTGGTAAAATGCCGTCCCATTGCCCCAGTTACCTTCCGCTTTCCACGATTTTCCGGTGAGGTTGTCAAACATCGAAAGTGGTGGATTTTGAGCAAAGGTCATCGACGTGACCAACATCAAAAGGCATGTGATATTTTTCATTTTTCCGTTCATTGTTTTTTAGAAAATTGTGGCAACTTTTTTTTGTCAGTAACACAACTTCAATCCGAAATTACTGGATAAAAGGATACAGTCCAAGTTATAAAAAATACAGAAAACGATTCATAGCATGACCAAAGGTTAGTACGAAAGACCTTACGAACGGCTTTCTACCATATGTTCTTCATGGGTTGAACGAATAAAAGGGAACAGCAGGTCTTTCTCCGGATTCAATATGGTGAACAGAACAGAATTAATTAGTAGCGTTGCGGAGCAAACAAACGTATTCTTCAATTTCGATTTGACCACGTAAACCTTTTTCATCGGTTTGCTGATAAAGTATGGACATAGAGTAATTGGAGCCATATAGTCTCCGAACTTCGTCTGGATTGACTGAAAATGGAGGGCCTTGTGATTGAGTTTGATCATAGGTCAGGCAAATGAGCAATTGTGGAGCATCGAGGGTGATAGTCGATATGTGTTTGCTGTATCGATTTCGCACATCCTCTGGCAAGGCAATTAAAGCCGCCCGGTCGTATATCGCATGAACGGGGCCCAGAATATCCTGGGTCAAATCAAAGAAATCTCCTTGATAGATTTTTAGATTTTTGGATGTGTAGATTGTTAGATTTTTGGACGTAGAGATTTGTGGTTTAACGTTAATGGAGATGAACAGTTCTTCAACCGCTTTTTGGCTGAGTTCAATGCCCGTTACCTCATACCCCTGACCCAATAGCCACGGTATGTCTACCGTTTTTCCACAAAGAGGAAGGAAAATACGATTGCTTGGTTGCAGGTTAAGATCATGTACGTATTTCACCAAAAGTGGATTTGCCTCGCTTAGGTGAAATCCAATCTTACCATCTTCCCATTTGTTTAACCAAAATTCTGCTTCCATACATACCCAATTAGATGTTGATCAAAATGCTATTTGCTTAGGTTTGGTTTCATCATTCAACAACTCTTCGTCAAGAATGTTCGAATTTAAAACGGACAGTCTACACGTCTATAAATCAAAACATCTAAAGATCAAAACATCTAAAAATCTATAAGTCTAAACATCCTTATGCACGTGTACGTCCATTTGAGGGAATGGAATATTCAAGCCAGCCTTACCGAAGTTTTTATAAACCTCTTCGTTTAGGCGGAAGTAAACGTCCCAAAAATCTTCATTTTTAGCCCAGGCTCTTACCGTAAAATTAACCGAACTGTCCGCCAGTTCAGACACAGCGATAAATAGTTTTTCAGGTTTTTCCAGTATTCTCGGATCTGATTGGCATAAGTTTTTAATCACCTCACGGGCTTTATCAACGTCATCGCCGTATGCAATTCCCACAGTCCAATCAACTCGTCTAAACGATCCAGGCGTGTAATTTACCATCGACGAATTGGAGAGCCCTCCGTTAGGAATAATTATTTTTCTGAAATCCAACGTTTCTAAAATCGTATTGAAAATTTGAATCTCTTTTACAAAGCCTTCATGATCTTGTGCCTGAATAAAGTCACCCACTTTAAACGGTTTAAATATCAAAATCATGACACCACCCGCAAAGTTTTGAAGTGTTCCGGACAACGCCAAACCAACGGCCAATCCGGCTGCACCCAAAAAAGCAATAAAAGAGGTCATCTCAATGCCAAGCATGGTGAGCACACTTATAACCAACAGCACTTTGAGCATGGTGCTTACAAGACTTTTAAGAAACGGACGTAAGGATACATCAATTTTGCGTTTGTCAAGAATTTTGCTAAAGCCTTTGTTGGTGAGTTTAATAACCCAACTTCCAATAAGAAGTACGGTCATAGCTCCAATAAGCTTTGTGCCATAAGTGATGGACAATTCGGCTACTTGTTCAATAATCTGATTGACGTTCATAAAAGGTGTTTTGATACAAAAGAATGCATAATAAAATAGGGCTGGACCAGATTGATCTTTTTTTCGAATCTAAAAAGACCCTCATGGAAAGTGAAACTCCTTCAATTCCAAGTTTTTAAGGTGTAAAAACGGGTCTGGAATTGAGGTAATTAAAGCAGTTGTCTTGAATTCGGTACTGATGCTAAACATACCAGGTCTAAAAGACGTACAGGATTAAAAGTTTAACTACTGGCAGATTAAACACAGCACTTAAATGCGAAAACAGTACGGTTGTCAAAACAAGGAGAAATGACGGTCAAATATGGATGATATTTGTTCCAATTACTATTCATCTCAAGAGTCAGTTAGATTTGGTACAAAGGCCAAATGTTTTGAGGAATTATTGGTATTAAGGATGTAAAATAATACTATTTTGTAATTGAGTTACGCGACTTGGGGGGGGTGTCAAAACCCCCTTTTTTTATGCTTCATACGTTGTCGCTGACAATATGTTGTCAATTTATATATCAGTGTTAAGTTTTTGTAAAGGTGACCGTTTAAATGAAGGAGAGGTGTTGCCTGAATTTGAGAAAAAAAATGGGGGCTTTGTGCCCCCACGTCGCGTGTTTAACTCTTAAATTCTAATGTATTAGGTCTTAGGTCTTAAGAATCAAGTCTGTCCGAAGTTTGCCGTGCGAGCAGCATTTTTCGAACCGTAGTCTATGACAAAGTAAGGCTATAAATTGAAGCCCAAATCAGGATATATTGCAAGTGCGGTAGTTTTGTTCTTAGTCGAATGGAATATGCTTTTATGTGTTTGTAAAGAATGGTTAACTGCGTAGATGATTTAATTGATTGCCGTTTGAAACACAAAATTCAAGTTACCGGCAGTCAGAAAATAAAAAAAAAAGGGTCATATCCCATGACCCCTTTAAGCTGTTATGAAGCATTACATTGAAGTAGGCCTGATTTACTTAGGCCCTAAAGATTAAACCCTAATAGCTGTAATGCGTCACAAATATCTATGAATTTATGCCTTGAAACTGATCAAATATGGCAAGTGATTACATTTGTTTGCTAGTTGTTGTTATTTCATTAATAAGTGTCGTAAATGAGGCTGTTTCCTTTGCGTGTCCACTTCGGAAGAGCAGCATTGTTCTCGATATATAGAGAGGTATTTGACGAAACAGAATAGTCTGGGCACCAGAGTCGATGCTGTCCTTATAAGTCGAACTGACATTGTAATTAATTGTTTCTCTCCTACGCGTATCCGCTTCGGCAGAGCACAGCATTGGATAAGCAAATTTTGTGATTTTGCCATGATACGAAACAGATCTCCGCTACATATCTTTGAGACTTCAAATCGTTACCAGTTGATTAATTCATCAAGACCATTGTAACTTCCTTATGCTTCATTCTATTTACAGAAGAACATGACCATTAACGAGTTTAAAAAGGTTGTAGGCGATCTGGGGCCAAGGCTCTTACAATTTGGTGAGTACCAGGTGGGAGACATCGATGTGGCTAAGGACCTGGTACAGGAAAGTTTTGTCGTATTACTTGACAAAAGAGATGATGTGGAAGTGCCCAAAGCCAAGGCGTTTTTGTTTGCCGTTCTGACAAACAAAACCCGAGACCATTTTAAACTCAAAAAGAAGCAGGTTGAAGTTCAGGATTACCATCGAATAGAAGAAAATAGTCAAGGTGTTCTGGACAGTAAAGAATTGGTTAAAATGGCATTAGGGAAACTCAAGGAACGTGATAAAAACCTTATTTGCCTTAGAGACCTTGAAGGGTATGCCTACGAAGAGATTGCTGAAAAAATGGAATTGAGTTTAACCCAGGTAAAAGTATACTTGTTTAGAGCCAGAAAGGCGTTCAAAAACGAGATTATTAAACTTGAAGTGGAGGTGCGATTATGAAATTAGATCTACAAAATTACGAATCGGTGTTTTTCAATTTACTGGAAGGAAACTACAGTGAGGTTGAAGAAGAACGGCTGTTCGAAGAGATAGAAAATGATCCGTTTCTTCGATTTGAATGGGAAAACTGGCAAAAAACCAAACTGGTTGACCAGTCCGATCAATATGCTCAGAAATATGGTGTTTTTTTTGATACCATAAAGGAGGAATCCGATGTTGTTGTCATGCCTAAACGTATGGACTCCAAAAAAGTATGGAGATTAATCCCATTAATGACAACTCTAGCAGCCAGTATCGTTATTTTCTTTTTTGTGGTGCGTAATAATCAAAATCAAACCATCGAGTCTAACCCAATTGTCGTTAACGAAACATTGAACGAAGTAAGTGAAGATGCCTCCGTTATTGAGCAAGATGAGGTTAACGAAATAGAAGTAAACGTTGCTGCTCCTTCAACAATATCAGTTGAGGACCCACAGGACAATTTGGGAGTCAAAGATGTTAAGCCGAAGGTGGCATTTGTTGCGCTAGCGAATGAAGAAGTTCGCCCAAAGCAATTGTCTCAGCGTCTAACGGATACCACACAACGTATTCAAAGTTTGCCCTTGGTAAAGGTTTATGGTTTGGTGAATGTGGGTGAATTGACTCAGGATGTAGTCTTGGAAAAGACACCAGCAAAACCTAAATATAAAAGAACATTTACGGTTACAACCGAAGATCTCAAAAGAAAAGAAGTGGTGCTCACCAGAAATGAGATCGAAAATACGAGTTGGAGAAAACTTCTGGAAGACAAAACCATTCGATTGGTTTGGATTGGTAATAAAACCTACCTCCGTTTGGAGTCGTTCGATTCAGAACCTGTTCTTATCGGATTGCAGGAGTAAAAGTCGTTTAAGTGGAAACGAAACCTTAACTTTCGCCCGTTAAATAAACGTAGTTTGAAACAACGGGTTACCCATACTATTTCTTTATCAGGTTTACTTATTTTGGCACTGACGTGTCAACTGTTTGCATCGACCGTTGTTCACTGTTTTAGTCTGTTGGATGGGTATGACCATATCGAGTGGATTAACCTTACCGATACAGACGGTGAAGAAGAGGAGGACAAAACGGATAAGGACGATTCGTATGTGGTTGATCTCAACACAATTCTACGTCCAATCCAGGCTACGATATTTGAAAAAAACGGTTCTATGGGGTTCTGGTTATCTTCAATACCAGACATTTCGACCCCGCCCCCCGAAAGTACATTGATGTAAATTCTGAGGATTTCAGAGGTGCGGACGAACCAAATCTGTCCAGGAATGTTTGTTCTTCACATTAGAAGGACAATTGTTCAATGGTATTAATCAAAATGTATTCACGAAACCCGGTTAAAAAAATGATTCCCGGGTCATATAGATAAAAATGAAAAAGAAATTTGGCTTTGATTTTTCAAACCTCAAAGGAGATATTTTTGGGGGATTAACGGCAGGTATTGTGGCACTTCCACTTGCACTTGCTTTCGGTGTGAGTTCCGGACTTGGTCCAAGTGCAGGACTTTATGGTGCCATATTTGTTGGGTTTTTTGCCGCTTTATTTGGAGGAACCAACACACAGATATCCGGTCCTACAGCTCCAATGACGGCCGTAAGTATGGTCGTTATTGCAGGCATCCTTGGCGCTTTTGATGGCAACATTAGTGAAGCTTTGCCCATAATTATGACGGTCTTCTTAATGGCTGGACTCATTCAAATTGGCCTAGGTGCAATGGGGTTAGGAGCCTTTATTAAATACATACCCTACCCAGTGGTTTCTGGGTTTATGACCGCCATTGGAGTCATCATATTGATTACTCAGTTGCTTCCATCTGTTGGATATTACCCAAAAGAAGATGCAGCCTATGTGGCGCAGTTCAAGCCTCAGGCAGAGGAAGTTTTGCTCGACAAGATTCTTCGGGATGAAATGGGGGAAGATATTCTTGTGCTTGAAGATTTTCGTGAAACAATAAGCCGAGCGAATATGATCACTGAAGAAGAGATTTTTATAGAATCTCAAACGCTGGCAAGTAATGAAGCTTCAGGTGTGATCGGTACACTCAAAGTACTTCCTCGCGCTTTCAGGAATATCAATTGGCTGGAATTACTTCTCGCCCTGGGCACCATAGTCATTATTTATGGATTTCGAAGAATAACCAGAGCCATTCCAAGTACGTTGGTTGCTTTACTGGTCATGTCTGGGATATCCGTTGGTTTTGGCCTGGATTATCGACCCATTGAGCAAATTCCGACAGGCCTTCCCATACCCTATCTGAGCATATTTACGGGCTTTAAGCTAGGTGCTGTTACGCCCTATATTTTTACGGCAATAACGTTGGCTTTTCTGGGTGCCATTGATTCGTTGCTCACCTCTGTGGTAGCCGACAATATGACCAAGACCGTCCACAAGCCGAACAAAGAACTGGTTGGACAAGGTATTGGTAACAGTATCGCGGCAATTTTTGGTGGAATTCCTGGTGCTGGAGCTACTATTCGAACGGTAGTGAATATCCGTGCTGGTGGAAAAACCCGGTTGTCTGGAATGGTAGCTGGTTTACTTTTACTGGTTATCATGTTGTCGCTTGGCCCAATTGCGTCCCAAATACCAGCAGCTGTTTTGGCTGGAATATTAATAACCGTTGGCTTGGGGGTAATCGATTACAAAGGCCTTCGCGCTTTGCCGTTTATGGCACGGCCCGAAGCCGTTATATTGGTTGTGGTATTGGTGCTATCTTCGGTCTGGAACCTGGTTTATGCAGTGGGCATCGGTCTGGTTATCGCCTCTCTCATTTTTATGAAAAAGATTGGTGATTTATCGGCAGAGGGTTCGGAAGTGAAGTCACTTGAAAAAGAAAAGGCGTGGGCGGATGAAGTCAATTTTCCAAAGAACCTGAGGGACAAAGTATTTATTAAACACTTTGAAGGACCTCTGTTTTTTGGATCAACAACTGATTTTACGCGTTTAGCTAAACAGATTCCAGATTCGGCCTCAACCGTAATCATACGTATGGATAAAATCCCATATATGGATCAATCGGGTTTATATGCCATTGAAGACGTGGTTATTGATTTGGTCAAAAACGATAAAAAAGTTCTATTGGTCGACGTCGTAAAGCAGCCGCTTTATATGCTGGAACGAATAGACATTATACCGGTTTTAGTACCGCGCGAACAGGTTTTTTCAAGTTTTGGGGATTGCCTGGAATGGGTTGAGGACAATGTAAAAAAATAGAAGAGGTACACATTGGTTTCTTATCGAATAATTATTCGTCTTTAATCAACAAGAAATAGGTGAACGGGTGGCTGGTATTATGCCATCCGTTTGCCTTTTATTTTGGCATTTTTTTTCTTTCGTGTAACTCTCCTTTGATTGGTTCTATTAATGAATAAGGAATTGTTCGTTATATGAAATTTTATAAAAAACTATCGGTCTTGGTTAGCCTTTTGGCATGTGGTTCGTCAGCCTGGGCTCAAGATACGATCAAGATAGGCATCAATGACCAAATGATACTGGTCACGGCACCGAAAAACAATCAAAAGGTAACCATCATCATTGAAGACAGTATCTCCAATTACAAGGTGGATATTAGCCGATATAGTTCAACCTCTGCGCCAAGTATCAAATCTGATATTCTGTCTCGCGTAAAGCGTAAAAAAACCTGGAAATCACGTTTTTTTGGTGAAGTAGAGGTAGGATACTCTGGGATGCTAAATACCAAACAATCCTATCCCTGGTACTTGAACGAGCTGGGCACAAACACCGATTATGTAGATACATTTTATCTAGGCCCCATTGGCAATTACAGTGAACAGGGGTTTAGTTCAAGGGGTACGTACTATGGTATGTATTTGGATCTGACCATTCGTGAAAAAACGAGGTTATTGTGGAAGACAGATAACGTCTATTTAAGCAAAGGCTCCCATATTCGCTTATCTCAAAACTTTGCCAAAGGAGAACTCATCCGCACAGAACTGTATGGGTTCGAAGATTTTCGCCTGGATTCTATTGTGTCACGCGATGCACGGGAAGCGACCCTATCGATTAGCGGTTTACAGGTAAGCAAACGCTATAACCTGGGTATATACTTAAATAAAGCGAAAGACCTGTCGGTAGAATACGGTTTGGATATTGGCGTGCGATTTGCACTTTCGAGACGTACCGTTATCGATAATCAGATAGACCCCAAAGTAACCAGTTCGTCTATGTCTATCCCCGAACCCGGTTCCGATATGTCCATTACCTTTTTGACATTAAACCATCGATTGGGTTTCAATTATAAACGGTTTTCTGCCAATCTGGGTGTCTCTTACGGCGACCTCAGAATTGGAAGTTACAATGAGCGATCGGTTTATGGAAAACGAATGACTGCTGGCCTGGCTTACAGATGGTAAACTTAAATAAGACGATGATAAATAGAAAGCGGAACCCAATGCGTTGGATAAGTTTGGTGCTCCTTGGTTTTTCCATTTTTTGGTCAACTGCTTCAGCCCAAATCGCCATTAAGCCTACTAAAACGCTGTTTATTCAAAGTAGACATAGTCATACCTCAAATTTTCTAATGAGCCACGGAGATATTGGAATTGGCTTTCGCACGGCTATGCAACTGAACAATCGAATGAATCTGAATTTCGGTTTAACCATGAACTACAGTCGCTATCAAAAGGAAACTCATCGGAATGGAGAATTGTTCTACTACGATTATTTTAAGGGTCTTCGAATAGATTACTTTTATATACAAGAAGTGGCGCAATGGTCACTAGAGATTCCTCTCTCATTTCAATATTCGGTGTATACTAAATCGACAAATACGGTTGGTCTTGTAGTTGGAATTTCTCCTCAGATGTGCCTGTCTTCACGAGCATCCGGATTTGGGTTTAGCGGTAAACGCGTAGTTAAAACAAATTTTACCAACGGACATATTGCTCTAAATAAAATGGAAGGCAATTTAGATCGGAAGTCTCACTATGTAATAAGCGATATGAATTTGAACCTGGGTTTAAGTTGGTCTCATAATCTTGAGAATGGCAAAACATTGGTTTTTGAATCAGGATTTGAACGTTCCGTTTTGGGTTATTCCAATGGGATGTTTGTTCGAATCGGGATTGGTCTTTGACATAGGCCTTTTCCGCAATACATATACTTTTTAGTCTTTAATGAAAATGAGGTTGCATACAGCAACCTCTTTTCTGTTATCAAAGGTTTTCAGTCATCTATAAATCGACTTGGTTAGACATACGCTTTGATGTTTTAGCTAGGTTTATGTCGGTTTGCAACCTGAATAGACATCTTTTAATTAGCTTTGAGAACCGCATCATATCCTTGTGAAGTTTACGATTTTTGATCAGCCACATCCCATAGAGTCGACTCTAAATCGATTTGTCATTTCGACCGTTGTAAGTCTTTTCGTTTACGGTTTTTTAGCCCTATTGGAACCCTTTCACCTAAACCTGTTGGAGGCTAACAAAGCCATAATCATAGTCGGGTATGGGATTGGATGCTGGGTGATTCTGTGTTTATTTTATACCCTGTTGCCCATTGGTCTCCCTTCCCTGTTTAACGAATCCATTTGGAAGGTTTATAAGGAAATACTCTGGCTACTGTCAATTTTGCTTGTCGTAGGTGTTTACGTGTCCGTTTATGAAGATGTAATCGGTACACGCACTCTACAGATGAATACCTTGTTGGAGTCTATCGGCAAAACCTTGGTTATTGGAATCATACCGGTTACAGGCGTAACCTTGTTCAATCAGTTCCGATTGGTACGCAAACATTTGAATGAAGCCAATGAAATTCATGCGACGGTTGAAACACTTAAAAATTCTGGTGGTGAATCATCAGAACAGCTTATCGAATTGATTTCAGACAACAAAGGAGAATCGTTTCAAGCGGTAATTGAAGACATCTTGTTTGTGGCCGCCCTTGGAAATTACGTTGAGATTTTTACCCTAAAAAATGGGCAGAAAGAAAAAGTTATTTTACGTACTCCATTGATGAAAATTGAAGAACAACTTGCCGTTTATCCTCAGTTTTTTCGATGCCACAGAACGCATTTGGTCAACCTAAATCGAATTGTCAAGGTAGAAGGCAATGCGCGTGGTTATTATGTGTTTTTCGAAATTCCAGAATTGACGGTTCCTGTGTCGAAGCGAAAGACTACTCAGTTTAGGCGCTTAATGAAGACCAAATAACCCAAATACTCCCGAAAACAGCCCACTGGTCACTATAGAGTCCCGCACATCACTATTCTCGGATTAGCGCATTCTCGCGCCTTAGTTTCGTCTAAAACACAATGAATTTGAAGACGAAAAATATGAAATATGCCCTCATCATACTCGGAGTTGGTTTAGTGAGTTACGGCAGTTCTTCTAACCAGGAAAAGAATCTGGTGTTTGGATTTTATCATGGCCAAAAAGTACACGCTGAATTAGATAGTAAAATTGCCGCGTACTATTTTCAGAAACAAGGTGACCATACGTATACCGACTCGTATTTAGACAGTGTTATTAATTCGACGACTTCCACCTTAAGTCTAGACCGAATTAGCAAAGAGGATATGGCCCTGGTTTCAAATAACCTGTCTACAGATTTTGCAACCCTGTTTTTGATCGATGAACTACTCAAAAAGGAGAGCAACAGAAAAGCACAACAGGTTTACCAGTCTTTTGACAAGGAGACCAGAGTATTAGAGATTGATCAACAAAGTGAGTTTCTTAGAAAAGCGGGGGAATATGTTTTCGTTTTTGTTCCGGGCTTGTTTTATGTAAGACATCCAGAAACTGGAGGTGATTTTGCCGCCCAACGAAGTCAATTAGAGGCATTGGGACTCCATACGCATCTGGTCAAAACAAAAGAAACGGGCCTGGTTGTCGAAAATGCGAAACAGGTAGCGAACGATATTGTGGAAATTTCGAAAAGCGACATGAAAATAATCCTCGTCAGTGCCAGCAAAGGAGGGCCAGAGGTTGCGTATGCACTGGGACACGTTTTGGGTCATTCGGAATCAAAAAACGTAAAAGCCTGGATCAGTCTTGGAGGAGTCTTACGTGGTAGCGCAGTTGCCGACAGGTACCTTACCGGATTAAACCGTTGGTATGCAAAGAGCATCTTGTTTTTTATAGGCGAAAAAATATCGTTTGTTGAGGATATTGGAACGACCGCTAGTTTGAAAAGATACGATTCATTGAAATTTTCAAAAGACTTGTTGACCATCCATTTTGTTGGGGCACCCTTGTCCAGTCAGGTAAGCCCCAAGGTAAAAGATACCTATCAAAAATTGAGTCGATTTGGACCGAATGATGGGTTGACTACATTGGTTGATGAGCTGACTCCTGATGGCATTGTTATAACCGAACTCGGGTTGGACCATTACTACAAACACGAGCATATCGATCGGAAAACGATCTCCTTGTTGCGTACCGCATTGGAATTATTAGACGACCAAACGTTGGAATAGAAAACCGTGCTCATTGTGATCTGGTAAAACAATTAATTACAAGATGTGTTGTACCATCAAGTTCCCGTTTTTGAAAAGATCTGGGGCTTATCAATATCAATATAAAAGTAAGAACAATGAACATTTTTGAACCCTATACCATCGGAGGCTTAACCTTAAAAAACAGACTTGTCATGTCGCCCATGACCCGATCGCGAGCCATTGATAATTTACCCAATGCCCTCATGGCTAAATACTATGGTCAGCGTGCTTCTGCAGGTTTGATCATTACAGAAGGGGTCGCACCTTCGGCCAATGGCCTAGGGTATGCCCGTATACCAGGAGCGTTTACTCCGGAACAAATGGAGGGGTGGAAACTGGTCACCGACGCTGTTCATTCCAATGAAGGCAAGATTTTTATGCAAATCATGCATACGGGTCGAGTATCTCATTCAGGAAATATGCATCCAGATGCACGGATTGTGGCGCCATCAGCTATTGCTGCACCAGGCGAAATGTATACAGATGTGGCTGGAATGCAGGCCTACGAAACGCCATCGGAAATGACTGACGCGGACATTAAACAGGCCATAGGAGAATTTGTCACTGCAGCGAAAAATGCAGTTGAGGCAGGTTTTGACGGGGTTGAGATTCATGGAGCCAACGGCTACCTTGTGGATCAGTTTATCAATCCGGCTTCAAACCATCGAAGCGATCAGTATGGTGGATCTATCGAAAACAGAAGTCGATTTGCCATTGAAGTTGCCACTCAGGTTGCAGAAGCCATTGGCAGCGATAAAACGAGTATGCGATTATCTCCATACGGTGTAAATGGTGGTATGGAAAAATTTGATGGACTGGAAGATGCCTATACGTATTTGGCTGGAGAATTAGGCAAGCTTAATTTGGCTTATCTGCACATAGCTGATATGTCTTCAATGGGTGCTCCAACCGTAACAGAATCAGTTAAAGAAAAAATTAAAACGGCGTTTAGCGGTACCATTATTCGCAGTGGGGGATTGGACAAACAACAAGCCAACTCCATACTTCAGAAGAACAAAGGCGATCTATTTGCCTTTGGTAGACCATTCTTAGCGAATCCCGATTTAGTGTATCGATTGGAAAACGATTTACCCTTGACCGAAGGTAAACACGAATCATTTTTTACGCCGGGAGAAGAGGGGTATACCGATTACCTTGCGTATTCATCAACGGCTCAGGTATAACCTTTAGCAATAGATGAAGTTGTCTCAGAGCGACCAATGGCAAATTGTCTATTGGGTTGGCTCTGAGACGGGGACTCCCCTCGGTTTCCATATTCTTTTGAATAAATAAATAATGCCTAAAATGGCTAGGGTGGCCCCTCCGATCATAACTAATGCCGCAAGCCCCTCTTGTCCGTTGCAAGACAATTCGCAGGAGATGACCGCAAGAAGCATGATAACCCCAACGAACAAAGCCAGAGCCAAAATGGAGAGTAAGATGTTTCCAATAATTTCTCCCGTGCTTCTTTTTTCGTAATCCATATAGTCGGCCTCACTACTTGTGGCAGTTGGTGCGTAAGTGAACGCTTCGGTGATCTGCCTCCCAAAGGAGTTCATATTGCTTTGTTGACTTGATATGTTTCCAAACGATATCAATAGGGCCGAAGTAACAGCCACTAAGGCCAGGTCGTGTAATTTTCGTCGGATAAAGTTTGACTTCCAAATTCGCTTGGCCGTATTCTTAACGGGATAAAGAAGCACGTTGAGAGCAAAAACGGCTGAAAGAGCGTAAACCGACCAATCAGACAATTCAAATCCGACACTTTGAATAATCCGACCCAGTTGTAGACTCGCCAAACCGAGTAAAATTCGTGAACCAATTAACAACCTTCTAGAGGTCTTCACATTATTGGATGCCCAATTAGCCAGTCGTTTTGTTCTTTTACGGCCAAGAAACATAAAGGCGGATAGGAGGGCCGTGGATATGGCCGAAACCGATAGGAATGTGCCATCGCTACGGCGATTTTTGGTATTCTTAAAGGAACTCTTCCTGGTTTTTAATTGATGATTATCGACGGTTTTGGCCGTGGACTTTTTAGAAAACGCTGTCTTCGTTTTATGCACGACCTCTTGCGTTTGAAGGCGTTTATTTGGAACTGAACGTTTGGTCTGACTACGGCCATAGCTATACGGCTTAGAAGTCGATTCAGTTACGTCCTTTCTCTTCTTTGTGATCGATGATTTTGGTTGAGTAGTGATCTGCTCACTCACATAATGACTTGAATTTGAATGACGATGCTCTTTTTTAGATTTCTCCGAGCTGGCCTTTTTAGTGCCAACGCGCATGGTGAGATGCCCATATTGTCGATTCATACAAGAGCTAAACAGGAGGGTTGTTAGTAGGATGATTAAGCTAAATTGATGCGTCTTCATAATGTAAATTTAATGGTGGTATCGTGTTACGAATCTAGTTTGGTTGTGTCGTGCAATGATTGCATGAAATGCTACAGGTGAATAAAATATTTGTAAAAAATGCAATTATTGGTTCGGCTCATCCCTTAGATCGTGCGTTGAATTCATAGAAACATTTTTAATAATGGCCAGACTGGATAGCGAAAGATTACCCAAGTATACCAACCTTGTCGGGTAGATCGGGTTATTCTTATGAGGCATACGGATACCTCCAAATTGATCCAAATTTAGCTTTCAATTTTTTAGTACATTCGTAATCCGTAACACAACAATTACTGGATTAATCACCCTCCTCAACCTATGTGCAAATGAACAAAGGGATAGAATTACATGGAATTCCAAACTTTTTTGGACGGTTTGCAGCGCATGAAGGAGATTCTACCGAACTTACGTTTACCAAGGCGCTTATCGCTGTGGTTGCAAGCACCTGCAGTTTGTGCGGTTTGCTTTGGGGATTGATGTACTATTTGGTGTTTGGCTTAGGTATAACGGCTGCTCTCCCCCTTTTGTTTACCCTCCTTGTTGGAAGTTCAATTTTCGTTGCCCATGCCCTGGGTAATTATAAAATATTAGTGGTGACACAGATCATTTGCGTTACCTGGATTACCGCAATGATTCAATGGAGCATTGGTAGTTTAGACCGATCAGGAATGGTACTCGCATGGAGTTTTTTGGGTCCAATTGGTGCCATGATATTTCTGGAAAGTAAGCGGGCAATATTTTTAATGGTGGTATGGATAGGACTTGTCATCACAACAGCGGTATTCGAGCCTAATATATTTGGGATAGATCGGGATATTCCAATAAGCAATGGCGTAAAAACCCTTTTTTACATCATGAATATTGGTGTGTCATCCGTCATTTTCTTTCTGGGATTATTTTTCTTTTATAAGCAACGTGAACTCGCATTAAGGCTATCGCAAGAAGTGAGAGGCTTGGAAAAAACAAACCATGAACAAGAATTGCTTCTTAGACAAAATGAGAAACTTGCTACCCTCGGACGCCTGAGTGCTGGTGTCGCACATGAATTAAATAATCCCGCGTCAGCAGTTCAACGCGGTACAGAACGGCTTAATAAGGCTTTTGCTGATTTTAAGATAGCCCAGAATGAACTGGCACATTTGGAGTTGGACGATGTTCAGTTAAAGATCATTTCTAAATTTGATATTGATTCAGGTAAAATGAACCTGACCGGACTGGAATTGGATGCTTTGGAGCGCACGGACCGGGAACAAGAACACGAATCGGCCCTTGAGGTGATGGGAATAAGCAATGGATGGGAAGTCGCGCCCGTTTTGGTCAACCTAAACTTCACAAAGGATGATATACTCGAATTGAAATCAGTTTTCAATTCAAAGGAAACTCAGATCGTTCTATCCAAAATGGTGCATGAGCATACGCTGAATAATTTACTTCAGGAAATAGGGCAGGGATCGAGCCGTATTTCTGAAATAATCAACGCACTGAAATCCTATACGTACATGGATCAGGCACCCCGACAGTTTGTTGATGTACAAGAAGGCATTGAGGCGACATTGATTATGCTGCGCAGCAAGTTGAAACACGGTATCCGTCTTCACCTTGATTTTTCGAAAGACGTACCCAAAATAAATGCGTATGGAAGTGAGTTGAACCAGGTTTGGACGAACCTGATTGACAACGCAATAGATGCAATGGATGGTAAAGGTGATCTGTACATACGCACTGTGGCCCAACAAGATGAGGTGGTGGTAGAAATTAAGGATACCGGCGGAGGCATACCGACTGATGTCGTGAATAACATTTTTGATCCATTTTTTACGACAAAGGCTTTCGGCAAAGGCACGGGGTTAGGCCTGCATATAAGTTATAATATCGTGGTCGGAAAGCACCACGGAGATATTCAGGTAATGAGCCAACCGGGTGAGACGACATTTACCGTTAAACTACCGGTCAAGTTGATTGAAACCAACGAGAACGAGAAGGCTCAAACATCAATTATTAAATAAACGGAAACCACAATGCGAAAACCCGTCATTTTGACTATAGACGATGAAATTGAAGTGTTGAACGCTATAGAACGGGATTTGCGAGATCGATACCACGAAGACTACCAGGTTATCAAAGCGGATTCTGGAACGTCGGCTTTAGAAGTGGTGAGACAACTCAAACAACGTGGAACACCGTTGGCCCTGTTTTTAGTCGATCATCGTATGCCTGAAATGAGTGGAACTGAATTTCTTACAGAGGCCGTCAAATTCTATCCGGATGCAAAAAAAGTACTTCTTACAGCATATGCAGACACCGATGCAGCCATTACCAGCATAAATGAGATTGGCCTCGATTACTATCTGTTAAAGCCCTGGAGTCCACCAGAGCAGCATATGTATCCGGTGTTGGATGATGTTTTAGGAGACTGGAAAGCAACGGTTCGGTTGCCCTATGACGGCATTCGGGTTCTAGGTACTCAGTGGTCGGCTAAAAGCCACGAAACCAAAGATTTTTTAGCACGTAATCGTATCCCTTACCAGTGGTTGGATATCGAAAAAACTACAGACGCACTCAATCTATTCAAGTCGATTGAAAATCCCGAAAATAAACTTCCTGTGGTCTGTTTTCCAGATGGACAATTCTCCATAGCTCCGGAACGAATCAAGTTAGCAGCCCAATGTGGACTTCAAACCGAGGCGACAGGCAAGAGCTACGATGTTGTGGTGGTAGGTGCTGGCCCTGCTGGTTTGGGCGCAGCTGTTTATGGAGCCTCCGAAGGGCTCACTACCTTGCTGATTGATGCTGAAGCAACTGGAGGTCAGGCAGGGACCAGTTCAAGAATTGAAAACTATTTGGGTTTTCCTTCTGGTGTGAGCGGTACAGACCTGGCGAATAGAGCAACCATACAGGCACGCCGACTCGGGGCAGAAATCATAACGGCGCAAAGAGTTATTCGTATTCAATTGAATGGTCCATATCGTGTAGTAACCCTTGAAGATGGTACAGAAATAAGCTGTAAAGCGTTGATTCTGGCTACTGGTGTAAGCTTGCGCAAACTGGACTTGCCTAACGTTGATAGACTTTCTGGTGCAGGAATTTACTATGGAGCGGCGGTGAGTGAAGCAGCCCATCTGAAAGACAAACAGGTGTTTGTTATTGGTGGTGCCAACTCGGCAGGTCAGGGAGCTATGTTCCTTGCCAGATATGCCCAAAACGTCACCATGCTAATTCGTGGGGATTCGCTAAATAAAAGCATGTCAACATACCTGATCGACCAAATACATGGAACAGATAACATTGACGTGTGGAACAAAACGACGGTACAGGAAGTACATGGTGAAAAGCATTTGGAATCGATTACGGTTTTGAATAGCGATTCCAAAGAAACAAAGACCATAGCTGCAGACGGGATGTTCATTTTTATTGGTGCAAAGCCTCATTCTGACTTGTTCGCCGACGTCGTAACCTGCGATCCCAGAGGTTTTGTTTTAACCGGCTCAGACCTTAAAGAAGACGGTAAAATGCCTAAAGAGTGGAGACTCGATAGAGACCCATTGCTCAATGAAACGAGCGTTCCAGGTATTTTTGCCGCCGGCGATGTTAAATCCGGAGCAGTGAGAAGAGTTGCTGCTGCAGTAGGTCAAGGTTCCACAACGATTTCAGTCGTACATCAATATCTTAAAACCGTCTGATTACTCCTCCCAGGTGCCTTTTATCTTGGTGTAGCAGATTTGACATTCTTCGAGAGTTGGGGAGTTGTTTAGCAATTTTGTGGTAATCTTCTCGACGTTGTGGGTTTCCAGTGATTTGATACACCAAACCAAAAAACCGACTGGAAAACCGCGTTTAAGAACTGCTTTCCCAATTAGGTGAGCTGCCAGGTCCGCTTCTTTTATACGAGAATCCCATTGTTGAGGTGGTTGGGTTGATAGGTCTGTGGCTAGTCCCCAGGCATAATCTCTAGCCATACGAATGCTAAAATCTAGATAACCCGTTCTGCCTTTATTCAACCGTTTATAGGCAATACCGACAATCGGCGAAAGTGTAACTACATCTTCTCGAAGAGGCTCGGTAAGTACCTGAATGACAGAGTTAATCCGGATAAAATCTTCTCGAATATCCAGAAAGGACTCCCCTTTCATTACTTGTGCCGTAGCGATACCTAGGTCAAATGTAATATGAGCGTTGATGCCGCTTATGAGGTATTGGAGGATGCTGTGTCCCCAGTTTTGTGAGCAGCGGTAGACTTCCTTCCAGGCCTCGCTTTTGCCTTGTCCGTTTCGACAATTACGAAGTTCGTTAAGATATCGATTGGCGAAGATTACGTCCAGTTTTTCGAGTCGCTCCGGGTTCTCAAAGTACCCCTCTTGAAGACCCTCACGAACCTTGTCAGTCATCACACGGTATAGGGACGCAAATATACCGGTCGGGTTGTTTTCTCGGTTTGCCCATTCGATCACCTCATCGAGTTCAGATATAACTTCGTTTATCGTTTGTGCCTGCATCAATGTAAATTTGGATTCAATGGACAAATATCTAATTTTATCTTGAAGCCCATGAGCTAAGTCATATTTTCTATACGACTTGCCGATCTTTAGTAAGTAGGTCACAAATTCGTAATTCCTTATCGATATTAAGTTTATACGCGGCGCAACGGTTCTATATTTGACACGAAACATAATAAAGAAACCGATATGCGAAAGATTATAGGAACTTTACTAATCGTTGCAGCTGTGTCTCATTCCGGATTCAGCCAGGGGTTAATTCAACAAGCAGCAAGCCAGTCAGCTGCGCAAACCGTTGGTTTACCTACAAACATCTGTGCAAGTCATGAGTTTATGAAGGACATGGATGATCGTACGCCGGGTTACATGGAATTGGCGAACGAGATGCTTGAAAACGTCAAGGAAAAGCAAACACATGGTAAAAAGGCGGGTTATGAACTGGTACGGATTCCAGTAGTCTTTCACGTGGTTTACAATAATCAAGAGGACAACGTGCCTGATTCCGTTATTGACGATCAGCTTCGAATCCTAAACGAATGTTTTAGACGGCGTAACGCAGATACGTCTGACATGCGATCCGCGTTTTTGGATATAGTTGGCGATACGAAAATCGAATTTGTAAAACCGGATTTAGATCCAACGGGTCAACCAACCAATGGAATTACGCGTACTCAAACTTCCATTGAGCAGTTTGGTGGTGTATTGCCTTTTGGACCTGGCCAAACAGCACAAATAAATAAATGGGTGGCTGACTCCCTGTATACCAACTTTTTTAGAATTTCCGAAGATGCACAAGGCGGTAAATCTCCGTGGGATCCATCGCGCTATATGAATGTATGGATAGGCGACATGCGCATATTCGAACCGCAGTTCAATAACTTTCTTGAAATCACTTTTGTAGGTTTATCTACACCGCCATTAGATCATGAAAACTGGCCTTCCGACGTCATTAATCTTATAAAGGATTTTAATCAGGGAATACTCCTACACAACGTGGTTGTTGGTTCGAATAACCCCGTAAAGTTTAAAGGGAATTACAGTGCATTTAATGGGAAAATTAACACCGGTAAAATGATGGTTCACGAAGCAGGACATTATTTAGGCTTACGTCATATATGGGGAGATGGTGATTGCAGTGCAGATGATTATGTTGATGATACACCAAAATCCAATGCGTCAAGTCAATATACCTGCGTGATCAAAAATTCATGTACAGACGATATCAATGGCGTTGACCTACCCGATATGATTGAGAGTTACATGGATTACTCAAGTGGTACGTGCCAGAATTCCTTCACTAATGGACAAACGGATGTGATGAGAGACGTAATTACCCGTTTTCGAAGCCCATTGGTGAGTGTATTTTCGCCTGAAACCAGGTTTGTGGTCAATGTATATCCCAATCCAGGTATGGGAGTGTTTACCGTCGATTTGATGAAACTCCCAAACAACGGAACAATTCAGGTATTTGATTGTCAGGGTAAGCAAATTCACAGCGAAAAGTTCAACAACGCTTCTCAACTTAAAGTTAATCTTGTAGGACAGCACGGCATGTACTTTGCCCATCTGAAATTTTCGAACGGTACGTCCGCATTTGCCAAATTGCAGAAGATTTGATCATTTAATCTTTATTCTTAGATGTGTTTGAGGTTGTATTGTACGGGGGAGGTCCAAAACGGACAAATAAGCGGATGGTATTGAACTTGATTTAACGAAGGTGTATGACAAAGCCAATTTGCACGTTCCACTCCGTGTTGGTGATTTTTTCGGAATAATATTCATAACTGGGTGTGCCACCGTCATAAACTTCAACATATTCATTGTAAATGGTGCTTTCTCCATGCCCAAATCTTCCCCCTATAAAGAATGAACCTAGTTCATTTGCATACAACCCAATTATACAATCAACAGCGAAATACAAACCCCAACCCCCAGCGCCCGAACTTTTAGGTCGTGTAGTGAATTTCTTGGTTGTAAAATCGCTGGTATCCGTTGGGAAATAAACAATTGAATGTTCCATTTGAGTGACTTTGTGGGCACCTCCACTCAGGCCTGTTTTAAGATAAAACTTTTTGTAGAAAAATAGATTGCTATGCCGAATTCCGAGGTCATACGTTGCGTGATACCCCGATGTTGCTGATATTAAATTGGAATGTAGATCCGGGTTTAGGGAAACATATTCGATAACGCGTCTGTAATTGATCCATTTGTTGTCTATGAACAATTCAAAACCAATCATTTGATTCCGGTTAATCGACCTCTCCACAATAAAACCACCGCTTGAAACTTTTTTTCCCAGAAATTCAGACGTGTTGTAATTTAAGTCTTCACCAAGTCCCATGGTTGGTTGAATCCACCACTCTGTTGATCTGAATTGTGAAAATGCTTGGGTAGCTAGACTGGTAAATAGGACTACACACAGCACTACTTTCGTAGGTTTAAATCGATGTTTTTGGAATATCATACCATTGAATTTGAATCCAAAAGTAGATGTGCAAGAACCTGATGGCTAATTGGCAACTGCCAATGTTATTTTCTTATTTGCAAAATGTGCAAATGCCCAATTCGATTGTGTGGATGAGGTATTGATATTTTGAAGTGATCAAGGTCTTGTGTATTTGCTTTGATGCAACTTAACCGTCAGGAAATAGGTCAAAATTAGTATGTGTGTTACTTGTGAGATAAATTTGATAGTCCATTATGACTAAAGAACGGTTCATGAAAACCACCCAAGCTAATGTGTTGAGACTTGTTGTCGTATTGATTTTTTGTACGCAATGTTTTGCATCCGTTGTCGGTCAGAGCGTACGGATGTTGACGGATTTTACACCGTCAAATAACACTTTCCTGGGCTCAAATCCGCATAACTTTATTACTGTTGGAGACGTGGTTTATTACGGAGCGTCGTCCTATCAAGGTGGGGTGGAACTCTGGAGAACCGACGGAACGCCCGAAGGGACGTTTCTCTTAGAGGATTTTGGCGTTCAGCAGTATCCAAATTTTACCACCATAATAGGGTATCGCAATCGAATTTACATGGGGGTTTATACGCCCGACTATGGCAACGAATTATGGGTCTCCAATGGGCAACCAGGAGATGCGCAAATGTTGATCGACCTCTTTCCAGGAATGGAATCAGCTAATATAAGGGAGCTAACTATTTTTAAAGACGCTTTGTATTTTACGGCGAATGCCGGAATATCTGGTCGTGAACTTTGGAAAACCGATGGGACGCCCCAGGGAACACAAGTAGTCGATGTCCCTCCAGGACAAGGAGGGTTTAATCCATCTTACCTTATTTCTACCGAGTCTCATCTATACTTAAGAAGCAGCGCTGGGTCACCATCTTATCCCAGACTATGGGTAAGTGATGGTACTGCCGGGAACACTCATGTGGTCAAAATATTTAACCCTGGGCTTCCTGATCGTTTTTCCAGTTTGACCCCGGTAGGGAGTGATTTATATTTTACCATTCAGGATGAAACACGTGCTTTCTCAACATTGTGGAAGACCGACGGCTCCGAACAAGGTACGTACCAGATCGAAAACATCACGTTCTCCAGGTCAACCAACTTTCTAACGGCAATCGACGATACGGTTTTCTGTTTGACCGACAACAAGGGTTTAGGCCAGGTATTATGGAGAACCGACGGAACCGATAGCGGAACGTATTTGGTGAAAGATATTAATAAGGGAATGAACACAAATGTAGCAAATTCACCTACGGTGGTGTTTCAAAACAACCTCTATTTTATAGGAAACGATGGTAAGGTCGGGTTTGAGTTATGGAAGACAGATGGTAGCTCAGAAAACACCACGTTGGTAAAAGACATTTTGGAAAACAATACGAATAATTACGGTGCCCGAGGTTATTTCTTAGCTCTGGACAGCGTATTGTTGTTTTCAGGGCAAAATAAGGTCAATGATTCTGAACTTTGGGCCACAGACGGGTCTGAATCAGGTACCCGTCTGGTGAAAGATCTGAATGTATCCGGACAGGGAAGCCCATATGGGTTTTATAGCATTAAGGACAAAGCCCTTTTCGTTGCTAACGATGGTGTTCATGGACAAGAATTATGGATTACAGATGGCACCAACAGTGGGACATATTTGCTAAAAGATATGCGTCACACCTCAGAAGATACCAACCCATTTGATTTTACGTCGGTGGGTGAGGATGTCTTTTTTATTGCTCGAATCAACAATGAATTCGAGTTAATGAAAACGGATGGAACGGAAATGGGCACGGATTTCGCTTTCGATACGTCAGTAGTTCAAGACGTAATCCATCCAGAGGATTTGACAGGGTTTAATGGGAGTCTACTAATTGCAGCTCAAACTCCCGAGGTGGGACTCGAGTTATGGCAGTCGGACGGGACCATCGCGAACACCAATCTTATTAAAGATTTTATGCCGGGAAGTGAATCTTCATTTCCAGGTTTCTTTACTGAGATGAAGGACGCATTGTACTTCAGGATCATTAATTCTTTCAATAACCAAACCATGCTTTACAAGACCCAGGGTACAACAAAGTCTACGGAATTGGTCAAGTCACTTTGGGGTGAAAATAAAACATCGTCAATGTGGGATTTGGTGACCACGGGGGATAAGCTGTTTTATATCATGGAGACTTTTGAATATGGGGCAGAACTTTATGTAAGCGATGGTTCAGAATTTGGTAGCAAAATGGTAGCAGATTTATGTGGGGGAGGGTGTTCAGGTATCGAACGTTCTACGACGTTATTTGCGCATGGCGGTGTCGTGTATTTTTCGGCGTCAGGTTATGGGCTTGGTTACGAATTGTGGAGGAGCGATGGTACAAAAAAGGGCACGTTCATGGTTAAAGATGTTAGATCTGGTTCCCAAAGCGGCCAACCCAGAATCGTTGGAAGTTTAAATGGGAACGTTTATTTTTCCGCCTATAAGGATAATTATGGTAGGGAGCTGTGGTTGACCAATGGAACCCCTAATGGTACTCGTTTGGTTCGTGATATTGCTATCGGCAAACAGTCATCAAATCCCGGAAAAGGAATTGTTGTGGGAGACCGATTGATTTTTCAAGCAAATGATAGAAAAGTAGGCTCAGAATTGTGGGTAACGGATGGAACACAAGAAGGAACTGTGTTGGTTAAAGATATTTCCCCTGGACTATGGCACTCAAATCCGAACGACTTCGTTGTGTTGAACGATACGGCTTATTTTGTGGCGCATACATACGAATTTGGTATGGAACTTTGGAAAACAGACGGGACATCCAAAAATACCAAATTGGTTAAAGATATTTCCGTGGGCTACGCTTCTTCTAATCCAGGAGGGTTCGCAGTGATAAAGAACCGACTTTATTTTTCGGCTTATCATTTGGATTTTGGTCGGGAGGTTTTCTATTTAACTGACCCAAATGCAAAACCAGAACCACCAATTCAGACTTCGGACGATGGACTTCGTATATTTCCAAACCCAGTCAACGATGTGCTTATGGTTTCCTGGGATGACTCCAATATCGAATCAACAACGTTTATACAAATTATGGATATGACAGGTCGATTTGTTCATGCCGAAACGGTTAACGAAACGGAAGCATTTATTCCAATAAGTCATTTGTGTTCAGGTACTTATGTTGTTCACGTGTACGGCCAGGGGGCTCAGAAGTTTATAAAATACTAAGGGCAGCTATAGTGAACCCGGTCGAAGTTTGTGCCTTGGTTTAGCGTGTTATTGGGTTGGTCGTATCGGGAGAACCCTTTTTACTCAAAAAATCCAAATCGAGGTACATGTCATCCCCGTTAATATACAAGGTAGTTTCCTTTTTTATGGCAAAGCGCATCCGGAGTGTCGTAAGATCCATTTCGATATTTGCGATGTAGTCGATTCTTTTATTCTCCAATGGAAAAGTGATTCGTATGGAATTCAAATTCCGATCGACTTTTATAATGTTTGACTCATGGTATCCAGTTAATTCGTTTATCCCTCCAAACGCCGAATCGTCTATCACTTTTACGTCGGTCCAATGATTCGCCTTAATTTCGATTTCTTTCAGATTTACAGAGACACGTTGTGCCTTGTTCTTGAATATTTCAAGGTCTCTTTGTCGTTGGTCGTTAAGGGTCTCCTGTTTAGATCTGCCCACAACAAGTTGTATTCCTTTAATAACCAGAAGGCAAGTCATCACAGCAATTCCCAGGCTAATGAATAGAGTGTTCCCTGATTTTAGACCGGCTCGAAGTACGATGAATCCAAGACCAAAACCTCCCCAAAATAGGTACTTCGCAAGTTTTTGAAGCTTTTCTTTCATGGGTTAAGAGTTAATTACACCCATTAAATTATGAATAAACAGTAAGGTATAGACAACGGCAAAAAAGACAAATAGGAGGTTCATTCCGTATCCACCTATTTTGAATATTAAGTTTTTGGGGATTTGATACATGGGGTAATACGCAATTTGAGTGACCACCTTACCAATCCAATAGGCTCCAATGAGTCCGGTTATGGCCAAAGCAAGATTCGATTGATTTTTAAGATCTGATGCCAAAAGAATGGCGATAAGTCCAAAGGAAAAATTTAATCCCTGAATATACCTTCCATAGGTCTTTGCAATTTCCTGATTGAGCGGTTTGAGCTTTTTGACATCGTTGTACCAATCGAATACCTTGAGCCGGATATATGGGTATACTAATGCCGTAAATATTTGGCCAATACCGCCAAGAATAATAACCCAATTGGGAATAGTAAGTTTCATCTGGTTGTACGTGTTAATTCTGTTATAAACGCAATTACGTATTTTTTGAGCCATCACACTGTATGCAGTCTAAAACATCGTGGTTGTGTTGATCAAGGAGGCGAAGACGCATCAAATCGACGGGTACGCCGTTGGCTTTATTCAACTGGGTTTCAAGCAGCGTTTTTAAGTCAGAGGGAGTCATGCCTACAGATCATCGAAACAATCAGGCCAGTCGTATACGCACAATAGTTCATTGTTTTTGCAGAGATTGGTGGGCTTTTGATCACAGAGTTGCAAACCGTATTTGTTATATTTGATTTGAAATGACCAGACAGTACATACTAACCATCTTCTTAAGCTTTACGGCGCTTTTTGGGGTCGCACAATCCTGTCTACCCTTTGGATTGGAATTGAAGAATCAAGATCAAATCGACTCATTTTCAATTCATTATCCTGGATGTAGGGTGATCGAGGGTTCTGTATGGACCAACTTTTGGAAAGTGAAATACCCAATTGATTTTAAGGGACTTGATTCCATTCGGGTTATTAAAGGAGACTTGAATATTGCAAATAACCGTGACCTGAAGTCGTTCGCAGGTTTTGATAACCTTGAAAGAATTGAGGGTAAGCTTATCATTCGTGACAATCCTTCGCTTACAGAGGTGACCGCTTTAAATCGACTGGAATTTGTAGGGAAATCTATATTATTTACAAAAAATGCTGTGTTGTTAAAGATACCGGATTTTGATAAGCTAAATTCTGAATTAGAGCTTATTGCTTTCACATTCAACGACTCCCTTCTTACATTACCAAATTTTAAAAGGGTGCCTAATGTTCAAGGAAATATATACATTGGTTATAATCCTAACTTAACTGAAGTTAACTCGTTTCACTCGCTGCAGTCAATTGGGGGTGACCTGGTTTTTCATACTAATAATTCTTTGTCCACCATAAAAGGGTTTGAAAACTTAGAGACCATAGGTGAAGATTATAAGATTGTCACGTGTCCTTCTCTGCGGTTCTTAACAGGTCCGCCTAATTTAAAATCTACCAATAAGTTTTACATCAACGGGAATGATAATTTAAGCGAGGTCAGTGGTTTTGAGAATTTTGAAAGCACAAAATCCTTATATATTTATAGCAACAAAAGCCTTAAATCTCTTCCGAATTTTAAATCTTATAAAGACACTTCGACATATGTGTTCATCGAGTCTAATGACTCCCTGCGCAATCTCACAGGCCTAAACCAATTTCGTAAAGTGTCCCGTGTGTTGATAGGGTACAATAAGCTGCTTGAGAATTTGAATGGATTGGATTCACTCCGGGAGGCCACATCAGGTTTTGCCGTATATGCAAATATAAATATGACCAGCCTACATGGTTTAGAAGGTCTTAGTGAAGTTGGAAGAGAACTCTACATTGCACGTTGCGGTAAATTGGCAAACCTCAATGGCTTAACCGGCCTCGAAATCATAAGAGGTGGACAGCTTACAATAACCAAACTCGATTCGATCTCCGATTTGACCGGTTTGTCGAATTTGAAGAAGATATTTGACATAAATATTGTCGATAATCGTCGACTGAAGTCTCTAAACGGATTTGATAATCTAACCGAAATTGATGGTTTTTTATACGTGGAAAACAACGACAGCCTAACCACACTAAACGGACTGGATAAAATTCAACATATCGGTAGCCATCTGTTGGTTGCTTTCAATGACAACCTTGTTTCCTTGGATGGGCTGGATTCATTAAAAAGTGTAGGACAAAGCGTAGTCATTTCGGATAATCCGTTACTGTCTGATATCAATGGAATGAGAAACATTGAATTTAATGCAGATGCGTTTCTTCAAATCGTTAATTGTCCGGAATTATCCGATTGTGGTCTCAACAACATTTGCACCTTAGTATCAAATCCAGACAACGATGGGTTCTTCCTTTCGAATAAGATGGGCTGTCGAAACAGGCGAGAAGTAGAATCGACTTGTCAGGGACTTGAACCTGTGCAAACGAACCACGATTTGATATATCCAAACCCAACTGCAGGGAGGATCGAGATCGGGAGAAAGTACTCTTCCTATCAGCGTTATGAAATCATTAATTATTTAGGTCAGGTCTTGTCTTCCGATCAAATTTTATCAAACCATATTGACATCTCCCACGTAGCTGCCGGGACCTATTTTTTACGTCTTTTTAACGGCGACGATTTTGAAATGTTCACCATAGTAAAAGTAGATGTTAATTGATCGAACCAACATGAAAAATCCATTTCTTTTCCTTTTATTTAGTGTCGTATTCCTTTCATGTAACGATAATGAATTGGACAACTTGCAAAAAGAACCGGTTACTGAACAAGCAAGTTTCTATGCGTTTGAGCATGAAGAGTGGACGTTTATTTATGAAGGGAAAGCGCAACAATATAGAGAGAGGTCACGAATTTATCAGACCTGTACATCCATTGGGGACACCGTTCTATCTATAAGGGTTGTTAATAACATTGAGTTTGGGACCACCTTACATTGCAAAGTGATTCAGGTCCACGATAGCGTGGTTAATTACCATAAAGACAGTGTCCAAATTCGGATAACAAACAATCTACAATACACGTTTTATGACTCATTTGCAAAATCGGTGTATTTATTAAGGAATGCTCCGAGCAGGACCACATTTTTTAAGATCTGTGACTACGACTATCAAATAGGTGACTCACTATGTGGGACAGACAACATTGTGTTTAAGGATGTTCTTTGGATTAACAACAAACCGTATCCAAGGTTCCGTTCTTCCATGGGTATTGACATCGTTGAAGGATTGTCGATCAGCAATTCGTGCGGCCATTTCTTGGGTGATGCTTTTTATGGGTATTATCGCGTTATTTCTGCCAGGTACAAAAATGAATTTATGGAATACGATTTTATGGACTTATAAAGTTGATCGAGTCTTTGTACTTACAGGATGATCAGATATGTTCTTAACCACCTAACGAAACCGGACGAGATACAACAGAAGTACTCCTCTAAATTGAGCGTAAAAGAGTTTATTTTTGACCAGATATGAAAAAACTAATCATTCTGACTCTAATAATTCTTGGTGCGGGTTATTCTTTTGCTCAACAAGACCTCACAAAGCCGATCAAATTTCCGAAGGATACAAGCGAGCGGTTAAGGGTTACATTCAAATTAACTAAAGGGTATTTAGGGGGTTATTCCCAGTCGCCAGCAATAATTCGTTCATTGCGAAATGCTTATGGTAGAAAGGATGGTGTTCTAGTCAGACAAAGATTGCCAATTGATCGGGTAAATAACGGTTTCGAACTTGGTGTTGAACGGTTTTACAAAAATGGACTTTATGTTTCTGGGAGAATAAATTTGAGACAGTTACATGAATTTTATTTTGAGCACTACTCGGAACCTAAAACATATTATTCTGAAACATACCATATATGGACCCAGCAAAATTTTGTCGGCTCTGGGATAAGCGTTGGGTACGACATAGCCACATATAAGAAGTTGCGCAGAGAATTTAGAGTTCATGTTTATGGTGGAATTGATGGTCGAATTTCCTTTGGTCAACACACCACGGGTGAGGTTTATCTTCCACTTTTGGGGATTAAACCAATTTTTAGTAGCCTCTCTTATCTAGATAATTATGAGTTAGACAAAGTCTATTTTGACCCCATTATTGGAGCAAATTTCAAATGGAGTTATCTCACTTTTGATGTCAGGATACAGTCGTTTAATAAAAACTATATGAAGCCTATTAACTCGTATGGAATAGAGGTTATTGACCGGTTGAACCTGACAAGTTTAGGTGTTGGGGTGAATTTTTGAGAATACTTAGTCAACTCTTTCCAAGGTCTGCATCCAAAGCTCCCTTGTACCGTCACTGTCTGTTGTCTGACGGGCTGTTTGCGCATTGGCGACTATGGAGCTATGAATCCAAAAAATCAATTTTAAAAGGCCTTTGTTCCCTGCATATTCCATCGCACTGGAATGAGGGTAATCTTCAGTACGAAATACCATACCAAATGATTTCAATGCTTCCTCAAAAATGTTTGGTCTAATGTCCGATAAAACTTGAGCATGTTGTAATTTAGCTTCCTCATGAAATACTACCTAATCTTATTACTTAGCTTCTTAGTTTATGGATCAGTTTTCTCCCAAACTGGAGATACTGTGGACATGTATTACTACAAAAATTCCCTTTACAATCATTTGGAAACAGGGAACAGTGAAGCAAATTTTAGCACGAATGTGGGCAACTGGATTGCACGATTCACATCCGTGCCGTCAAATCCAAAAGTGGCCACCCTCGGTTCTGTTTTTGGGTTTTTCCCACAATGGAAAGTACCTCCTACCGGGGGGAATTTTCATTCAGAAATAAACACCCCTCACCTGGAAAAATGGACGGCATCGTGGAGTAATGCCAAAGAAATTGACCTGTTGGGATTTGTGCCGGATAATTTTGATGGACAAGCTTTCGACCCAGCCGATACTACGAACATGGGGCAAGCCTATGTGGCCACACTAGTTGATCTCATTGATCAATGGGAAGCAAACGCCCCAAATGAGACCAGACGGTATGTGGTGTATGCCGGCTGGCCAGCACTCAACCGGTACGGCGGAACCAATGACGACCCAGGCACGTTAACAGCCTCGGGAATTGCTGACTGGCATGCCTATGGATTAGGGGATTATCAAAAATGGATGGAGCTGTTAGTTTTTCGACTCCAGGAAGCAAGACCCTTGCTTGATATCAGATTGCATAATATCAGCAAAGCCGTATTGATGTGCCATGAAAATACGGTTGTTAAAGACATACAACCAAGCGTTTTGTTTGAAGATCTTGCACCTCATGGACGTGCATCATGGTATTTCTTAGCTGCGGTAGCCGAGTATATTGAGGTGTTTGGTGAAAGACCACCTGCCAATTTTAGTTTCAAAACAGAATGGCTTGTAGACACAACGGTCGTCTCAAATTATCAGACCCTAGTGGATTACATATGGGGAGTACTGAAAGGAGGCAATGTGTCCATGAAGGATTATGCAATGGATGGCACCCCTTTGATGCTGTATCCCAATCCCGCTATGTCGACCGTGAACATTCGCACCCATTTAGAAGACTTTGACGTAGTTGTGTACGACGCTTTTGGTCGCACAGTGATACATCAAACAAACAATGCAGAAATTAAGTTAGGTGTCCTAGCCGTTGGGACATATTACGTCGAACTGAAGAACAAATCGTTGGTGCAGCGGGGACGGATTTTGGTTAAATGACCCAACTTCTTCCTATTCGAAAGTTTTAACCTACAAGTTGGCTAAAACCGAATTCATTATATGAAGACTGTAGTTATTTACTTTTTGATGTGAAGGCATCCAGCCTAACAGGAATCGTGTAAAATCTGTACAAGCGATCGGATACATCTTTCTCCATTCGTGTTCCAATTCATTAAAATCAAAACTGAACCTGGAAGCTTGGAACGCCTTTTTTAATGCTGAAAAATAAAAATCCAACAGTTCATTTTGATACAATTCACTGTCCTCACTGGAAAGACAACTCCCTAAAAAATAGGCAACATCTTTAATTCCGCAACCTCCGCCGACATATTGAAAATCTACTGCAGCCACACGTTTGCCATTTTCGGAAAAGCAAAAATTAGCGAGTTTGGCATCGCCATGTACTATCGTTTGGTATTTGCATTGATTCAAGATTTCATCAATTATAGGGGCCTTCGATTTGATTTCTTGATGTTCAATTTTTTCCAATTCATCTGGGCGCGTTTTTAAATGCCAGTACGTACCAACTTCCCACAAACCAATAGGCTTTTGATTTAAGAAAATAACATGAAAATTGGCTAACCATTTCAAACAAACCTTGACCTCTGATATGTTGAGTTGATCTTTTCGGATGGGAAAATGAGTATTCAAATCTTCCATAATAATCCATTGGTCTTTCCCCTTGTGAAATGAATCAATAAATTTTGGGATTCTACAACTATCCGTACATTGTTGACTCCATTTTTCGTACCAATGCGTTTCAACCTGGTACGATTTTACCTTTCGGTTGTGACCGTGTTTTGAATTCCAACCCCTAGGGTGTTCACTTGATGGATTTAGGGATATATACTTAACTACAACGGTATTTAACGGTGAATCGTCCAATTGGTAACGAGAAATACGACCATAACCACTCCACAACGTTTGGATTACGTCAATTTCGTTGCACGTTTTAGATTGAGTACTTTTTAAAAGTTTTTTCTGGATATTCGGATTCATAAAATGAACGATCTTGGTACAAAGAAAACGTAAAAATCAGTAATGAATCGAAGTGGATGAAGCGTATGGAATTGACTCACTGTCCGAAGTCAGGTGGGCTGATTCCGACAGACTACCCACTAACTTTATCGAACCAAATTAATCACTGTCCACAATATGGAAAATACCAGGCCAGCGAGAAAGGCAAAGCCTCGAAACAAAAGGGGAATTTCTCTTTTAAGATAATGCGTAAATACGGCCTCGATGCCAAACCCCAAGGTGTAAAATAGGTTAGCACCAAAAGTCCATACCAAAACAGTGATTATGGCTCCTAGGATCGAAAAAGAATACAAGCCATCCGGCTCAATGATTAACCGTTGATTGATGTAATTGATAACCTCACAAGAAACCACCGTAACCAAAATGATAAGTGCATACCATTTTCGTTTGCTTTCCCACCATTGAAGACTTTCTTTCATCGTTTTGATTTTGGGTAAAGGTAAGAAATGTTAGGCGGGCATTAGATGGAACTGTTACACGGCACCAGTGAACTTCTTAAAATTTCTAGAGTCGGTTGTGGATGATCGTAATCGTTACTGATATGGTGTCATTTTGGGTAGAATCCTGATTGTAGAGAAGAAAGACAGAGAAATACGTGCCCTGTTTTATGTCACACGTTGAGCTATCATTACATACCCAGTTGTCTAATTTGTTTTGGGTCTCAAATTGAAGCTCTCCCCATCGGTTATAAACTTGAACATCAATCGAATCAAAAGAGGTGTCGATTTCTTCAAGACCTGGAAAACAAAGCGTCTCGGGAAATGAAGAATAGTAAAGCCATGTGCAGGACGTTTTGTAGGATACTTCCTCGCTTACGACTTCAACTACGGCCACTTGCTTACGAATCGTACAATGGGATAGGGTGAGCAAAAGGAACAATGCCAAAGCTAGTTTAACGGTTTTCATTATATAGAAGACTGTGAAATGATAAAAAGGGTTGTCCTGGTGTTGTAAAGTGATGTCGAAGTTGTCCTGAAGATGTTCGCTTCTCCCATGTTTGGACAAGTCCGCTCACGTGGCCGCTGGACAAACTTCGATCTGGTGGGGAGGTATGATATCAATGCCGAATTAGTTTGGGCATTATCCATTCCTCAAGCTTCTTGGCATATTAAAGTGTTTGGCCACATATTAAACTTAGACTAGATGCAAATTTTCTCTGAGATGTTATTTAGATCGTGAGATATTTTTGTAGTTGAGATAGCCCCATGTTCCTGCATAAATCAAAACCACCACAAAAAATATTAGATAGTTCCCAGGGCTCTTCTTTATTACAAAGGCGAATAATGATGAGAGTCCAACGCTAAATAATGTGATATAGATTGGAAGAAATAGTGATGGCCTTTCCTTCGCTTGAAGTTTGTGAATAGTAAAAGGGGAAAATTTAGATTTGAGAAGTTTTACAAGAATAAGAGGTACTGAGCACAAAATTAATAACTGTACCAAAAGTGTTAATTGGTCAATGGTTGGAAATGATATTTTGGACATAAGGTCATACTGATAAATATTTGTACCAATGTTAAGTATGAGTAAAGGAATTACAAATGAAACAATGATGAGGAAAACGTAAATATAGCTTTGGATACTTACTTTAATCTGGTGCCAAATGTTGCGAAAAAAAACGTGAAAGAAACTTTTACCAAAAAATATGAAACGTTGAATGATTTTCCACGTAAAATATGCACCAGCCTGAAAAAATTGAATTAATGAGTTTTCTGTATTCAGAATTCTGTCTGTTAAGTTATCTTCATATACTATTTTTATAGTGTCAATGAAACTTTTAATCAAAAAGTACCCTATAAAAAAGAGAGCTGTTAAAGTTCGAATGTCAAGAAATATTGAGAAGGTAGTCAAATCGGTTTGACCAAACGGTTGGTACGCATTGATTGTGTAGAATGGGAAGCATGAAGTGTCATAGTTTAATGATTTCGAACCAAATGGCCCATCAGATAAAAAAACACCAAGTCTTGGAATACCATAAGGCAATACGGTAAGAACTGTAACAATTGCGTTGATCATCAAAAGGAAACCGAGTATAGTCTTACTTTGGAACAATATGTATATAAGCCAAATAATTGTAACACCGAGTCCCATAAAGCAAACTGCTTTTGCCCAAAACAATTTTGTGATGGAATGATAAATCACTCTGTTGTCAGTGCATAGAAATGACACTGCACCGATAACAATCGCAAGTCCTACCAATTCCCCAACACTTTTTTTGTCATCCAAGCTCACCAACCACCATCCGAATAATATGTATAGCAGAATTCGTATTACCCAAAGCTGAATGTCAGGGCCAAGAGAAAGTGGGTTGAAGGAAATTGAGTAAGTGATGAACGAGCAAGCAACAGTTATCAAAACAATGATTGTGAAGTAACTTCGGATATTTTTAAACATGTTAACTATTCTTAATGTTGATTGATTTGTTTAATTCTGGGAGCATAAAATCTGAAGGTTTTGTAAAGGCCTTTTGAGAGAAGGCCTAGGGAAGTCTCAATTCATTGAAAAAATTCATACAAAGTTTTTAAATAATTTTTGTGAACTATGGTCTACCAATCACATAATGACTAATGGTCGTAAATCTACCTAACACTGTAATTCGAAAAAATAGTTAGATGTGACTATTTTTTTGAGTTCAAAACCTTCGTATACTTCGGGAAAAAATTGATGAACTTATGTTGCGACTATTAAAATTCGTCATTGGAGGAAGTCACCCTCGGTATTTCTTCATCCTGTTTTGCTTACTGATGAATAACGTCATGGTACTTTATGGTCAGGCCTCAGGAACGGCATTAATCATTAGTGAAGACAGTTGTTATTTGGTTATCGATGGTGAAACGAAGTTGTCAATTGTTGGGAACAGACCGGTTTCTATCGAACTTTCTGAAGGCCAGCATATTATTCAAAATAAATCTTCAGGTGAGCACCAGGTCATTGATATTGAGGGTGGTAAACAAATAGTTGTACAGCTAAAACGTGACGATTCGCAGGAAATTAATAAAATTGAAGACACCCGGACAAGTCTTAGGTTAGCTGATCTCTCCATTAATGTTCCAGGCGGTTTGACGTTGGGTGCACATGTCTTGGCTGAATTAGATTACGAAACAGATGGTACCCCTTTCTTCCCATATTTCTTCCAAAAAGGTGATGATATAACTATAAATATTGAACGACTAAATAAGAAAGGCACCTATACATTGGAGATTTACTCCTACCCTGAAGGAGTAAAAGTGTATTCCCATTATCGCTTTGACGGCTTAGTGGATCAAAAAGTAAGGATTCACCATGATGGAATTTATGTTATTGAGATCGGGACTAACCACGTTTTTGATCGGAAGGTTAGATACACATTGGATCGAACACCGTTCTATCAAGATGATAGTATTGTTTCTTCAAGGGTTGAAAAGCGAATTAAATTTGATTTGGTAACCGTCCAGAAGCCAACAGAGTATTGGGTAAACAGCACATCAAACGAGACATGGAAAGGTGGTTCTTCCAGGATTACAATTCCAGTCAATCTTCCTTACAACACGAAGGAATGGTATTATGTATTCTCCGCTTCCAGGAGCAACGAAGAGACAAAAGAGGCGACGAAAACTTTTGATCTTGCTGGAAAGTTGGCTGAGCTGATGTTGGGTGCTCCTGGCATGGCAGTAAGTTTGGGATTAGACGTAATGAGCTCACCACCAGGGTCGGATTATTGTGACGTTTTCCTAGTCGACCATACCAACGCAGGTTACTTTAGGCAAGGTCGACAGTTTTCTTATTGGGTTGAGGGAAGTCGTGAAAATGTAATGTCTGGAAGTATTAAAATGGTAAAAGACCACGGAAAGTCGTTACAACTTGGTTTTAGAAACCGAAACTCCTTACATGGGATTAGTGTAGGAGTTGAAGTTGTTGCCTTAGTTTTTGAAGAGTACTATTCTCAAGTTGATGAACCATAAGCTACTCGTGATTCATTAACTTTTACCCATAACTATCCATAGTCTGAGGCGCTGATTGCACATTGGAGATTACGGACTTATTTATTCAAAAAATCAACTACCAATAGGCTTAAACAAAAAAGTCCCTCGACTTGTCGTCAAAGGACTTTTTCATTTATTGTGACCCGACTGGGATCATTAGCTGTGTCTTGTAAGTTGCTTGTATGTAGAGTATTAATTGTGATTATTTGTTAAGGTGGGGACAAACTATATCGAATTCCCAATCCAAAATATTAACGGTTCTTAGTTCACTTTTGGCTGACGTTTAACAACCCACTAATTACATTTTTTTAGCCTTTTATCTCAAATAAACTGGATTTATGGTCGTCATAAAACGTATCTGGACTAGGGGGTAAATACCAGGCAGGTTGTGTAGATGTTGGGGTAAAAAAAACCTTGAAACTAAAATAAATGGGTTTTTTAAGCCTTATGTTTTTAAAATGATGTTACATCTTATAAAAAAACTTGATTCCATAATGCACACTGGCGTTTTTTTCAATACTTCTCATTTGCCGTGAATGATTAGAATACGAAAAAAAGCATAGAATGTTTTGGTCAGTTAACACAATTCCAGAATCCTCAAGCCGAGCGACTTTCTTTTCGACGGATAGATTTAACTTGTCATCTTAGGGTAAAAACGGGTATTCTTATTGAGCTGGAGAACGCATTTTTCAATACGGATGTCCAGTAAAAAAATCACTAGGTTTATCTATTTTCTATGACAAACAAAGATTCTACATTTGGGTGCGTAGGACAAAAGAAAACAATATTCGGCTTACCTAACCATTGTTTTTAATCGAGGGAGTAAGGCCAAATGGAAAATTTCTTTGCCATTATGTTTTATCAGGTTTTGTATTAACTGTATTGATAAAAGAGCCAACCGTTTTGTAGGCAAGCTTATATGCACATCATCAGTGGTGGCGCATTGTCCACAAATCGGGAGTAGGCCAAAAGGCACTTGGGAAATGACAAAAGCCCTCCTACATTTACGTTCGAACTGACCTTTGAAATAATGAATGAGACTAAACCAATGGTGTACCAATCACCAGTTACATTTTATACATATATGAATACAATTGCGCATATAGTGCAAAAAGGGACTTTGTTCCTTTTTGTCCTTTTTACCGTTACTGGGCTTTCGGCTCAAGTTGTTATTAACCCTCACCCAATAGTCGGGTTTCAATTTTCCAGCAAAGACATTTTAAACTTCGATGTGGTCTATAGCCATACTGAAAACATAAAGGTTCAGTATGAAGGAAGTCTAATGGATGCCAATGGAAGATTGGTCGTTCAATACATGAGCGGCACCCATGTGTTAAAACCTGGGGCAAATTCGTATAACCCTGGAAATTTTAAAATTGCTCAAACCCGATATGTCAACCGGACCATTGCGGAAATTGAAAAGACAACCAAATTTTTACCCTCGGGCGATTACACATTTTGTATTAACATAAAATGCGTTGATCACAGGGAAGTATGCGAGCGGGCTCTTAATATAGAAATGGATTATTCGGCGTGTTCAGACGCACATGCAGAACCCATTACCCCTTTATTATTAAGTTTCCCAGAAGACGAAGCGGAGTTAGACTATAAACGTCCAAATTTTTCGTGGATTCCACCTATGCCTATTGGGAATAATCCAAACATGTCCTATACCTATACGCTGGTTCATATGTTCAACGATCAAACGGCTGAAGACGCGATTCGAAGAAACCGGGCCTTGTATACTCAAAACGGCATACGGAGTATCAGTCTGATGTTTCCCAATCAATTAGATGACCTAGAAGAAGGGGAACATTATGCCTGGCAGGTTAGTGCACATATTGGCCAGCAACATATAGCCACGAGCGATGTTTGGGAATTTGAAGTTGAGGAGCAAGAGGAGGTAGAACTTTTTTATACTGTCAAAAGGAAAATTGGATTGGAAAGTTACGATCACCCTATAAACAAGGACATGGGATTTGTCTTTAACGAGCGTTATGCCCAGGATCCCACACGAACTTGGACTATTAGGGTAAAAATAGAAGGCCAGAACCTCTGGGAAGAACTCAATTACTTGGGTGACCTAGGTAAACAACTTGGAAAACAAAATTTGGTGATTAGCCCCTTAGATATTCAGGACATGAAAGTTGGAGACGTGTTTTTGTTTGAGATTTCAAACAACAAACAAGACAAATTCTACCTGAGAATAAAATTCCTTGAGCCACAAGCTGTTAAAAACATTAAATAAATTAGATAAAACAAACGAGCAGATCCACTATGTTAATCCAAATTCGAAAATCAAGATGGGCCAAAGTAGTTGTAATTATTATGACCGCCTTTATGTTCATGCCCTTACAATATCCTATTAGTGCTTATGCACTTTCGGGTGGACCAACACCACCAGAATATGCGACTTTTCAGAAAGTTGGATCAGGTAGTATGGTTGATCCATTTTCTGGGAATGTGCAATATTCCTTATCGCTTTTTGAGATTGGTGGGTACCCAATCAGTTTAACATACTCGGGTGATATTAATCCTGAGCAAAATGCGGGTTGGGTTGGCCTGGGCTGGAGTTTACAGGCGGGATCTATTGGACGTGCTATGCGTGGCATTCCTGATGATTTTAAGGGAGATGAGGTTAAGAAAGAAATTAACAAAAAACCTAGAATCATTCAGTCTTACGATTTCCAGTTTCACAATAAAGAAGGCAAACAGGTCGAATTGGTAGGTTTGAATGGGGGGATTCGAATGAATGGGTTGCCAACCATAGTTCACGACAATTATCGTGGATTTGGAATTAATTATGATGTCAATATGAAGTTTGGGGTTTTTAACCGAATTGACTCCATTCTTTCTGATACAAGTACCCGTTGGGTACCACCATTGCTGCCTGGGAATGTTACTGAGATCATAAAATTTGATACAACGAATAAAAAAGACTTACCAATTATGGACTTTAATACGAGCTATAGTTCGTATGATGGTAATAGTTATTCTGTAATTCCTAAGGTTGGATTTATTGATAATGGATTAAACAAACTTCTAAACTCAAAAGATAAAAAAGTAAATATTCTGCTCGGAAATCCTGCGTTTCGATTTAATACTCATACGGGATTACAATCGATGGGTATGACCGGTAAAGGATTTGAGTATGGTAAGAAAAACACGTTTACCGTGAGCAATTTTGGGGCAAATTTCCTAACCCAGTCACACGTTCCTTCTTTTAATCCAGATATGCACTTGAGCGTCTGGAATACAGCATTGTCATTAGAAGGAGACCGAATTTTTTCGGACAAAAGGGCCATTGCAGTTAAAGTAACTGTATCAACTGAAAAAATCACTGAAAATACGGTAAACAAGAAGGGGTATGGATGCCTTTATATGAATCAAGGAGAAAATACGGATGATGCTCTTTTAGACCATCAACAAGCGTCTATGTTGATCGACAAATACACACAAAGCCTTCCACCTACTGTGTCGACTTATGATGTTTTTAATATTTCGGCCTCTGGTTTGGGAGGAAGTTTTAAGGTTAAGTATAACAGTTTGGGTCTGATTTCCCCACCTAGTCAAAAAATATCCACGTTAGCGAATCCTAAAATATTTATTGAAATAGGAGCTGGGACAAACTGGAAAATTGCAGGAGATCTTGGACTCCGGCACATTTTGAAGAAAACAGGAAGATGGGACAAAAATAATGATGCCGCGGACTATTTGGCATTTAAGAAGGGCGAAGTAAATAATGATTTTGAACCTTTTTCCTTTAGAAATAATTTCGAATTTATTGAAACTGAGACGGATTATCATACCAGTATGGGAGGACAAACAGCAACCAAGTTTGGTCTGAAACGTAGTTATAATGGAAAACTTTCAGCATGGAAGGCGACCAGTGACCTTTATGGAATAAATAATAACAAAATTCAGACAATTTCCAGTGAGTTATACAACGCCAATCGAAGTCCTCGTCAGCAATCTATAACGTACCTCACCGCAGAACAAGCAAAAGAACATGGCATTCAAAAAAAGATACAGAACTACCATTTTATTCCCAATGGAGTCAATTGTGAGTCAATTTTTACGGTTACAACGATAAACTCTGGTGGTACTGACCACCATCTGTCTTATGAAGAAATTGATCGTGATTATAGCTACCGAAAAGGACATCATTTGTCTGAGATAAATGTGCTGCAGCCTAATGGAATGAGGTTTAATTTCGGGCTTCCATTGTATCAGGTCGAAGAGAATAAAGTCTCATTTAGTGTAAAAGGCGATTTGTCTGGTAAAGGGTTAGATGATTTTCTAACGAGTAGTACAACCTATTTTAATAGTGGTGCAAACCCGGATGATGGGATTAAGAACGATAAAGGAATTGACAACCACTATGAGCAAGTTACAATTCCAGCTTACGCCAATGCTTTTCTATTAACCACTATTCTATCTACGGACTATTCAGATCTTGGAAACGATGGACCAACTACGGATGACCTTGGGTCGTATGTAAAGTTTAATTATGCGATGCCCGATTACGAGACACACAAGGACAATCCAGCCGATCCCGAATATGACCCAAACCATCATTTATTTAATTGGAGAGCTCCTTTTGAAAATGCAGATTGGTCCAGAGGTTATAAATCAGACGAGTTAGACGACCAAGGCAGTTTTTCCTATGGAAAACGTGAGCAATGGTATATGCACAGTATAGAGACTAAGGATGAAATTGCGGTTTTTGAACTTGCGGATCGTGTAGATGGCTATGGGGTTACCGGAAGAGATGGTGGTGTTGATGGTGGTGGAAATCGACAGAAATATCTCGTGGGTATTAAAATTTATGATCGTCGAGCCTTTGAACGAGATGGGCTTAGTGCCTCTCCTATCAAACAAATCATAATGCATTATTCACATGATCTTTGTAACGGTATTACTTCTTATATCGACCCAGGAGTTCCATCTTTTTGTAACGATCACCCATTAAAGGAATTGGGAGGTGTTTATACTTCGGCTACGAAATATTCTGGAGGTAAATTAACACTTCAAAAAATAGAATTTATTGAGGGTAGTCTTGGTATGCTAACGAAAGACCCCTACATCTTTGAATACAAGACAGCCAATCCTGATTATGAATATAAATCGGTAGACAGATGGGGTACTTTTCACCGAAAGAACACACATCAACAAGTGGGTGTTGCTAATGACAAACAAACTACTCTCTCTGATCACCCGTATACGTATCAGAACAAAGACAGCCTGGATAAATGGGCTTCTGCCTGGATGCTTTCTGACATTAGGACGCCTTCGGGAGGGAAAATCTCCCTGGAATATGAATCAGACGATTATGCATACGTACAAAACAAACAAGCTATGACTATGACTCGGATCAAAGGAATTCGACAAGAACTTTCTGATCCAGATGAAAACAAACTTTACGGTGAGAATAACGACAATATCTGGTCGACCAAAATGAAGTTTAATGACGTTCGAGAGCCCAGACTATATATCACATTTGAAATGGACCCGGGAAGTGCTATATCTGATTATGTACCGGAGAATGACCTCATCTTTTTTAGTTTCAATGTTGACCTTGCCCGTAGAAGCGAATCGAAGGCCAATGAACAGGTGTCGGGCTTTTTTACCATCAAAGAATCAGGGGAAATAGAAGGAACCAATTTGGGATACATTAAAGTCCAACATTATGATTTAGGTAAGACACGGTCCGCCAAAGTTCACCCTGTCACTAAAATGGCATGGCAGTATGCGTTTTCAAACCTTCCTCATCTTATGAACCCCAAAGGGTCTACCAAACGGAGTTCTGGAGCCGAGAAAATTGATGATGCGGTAAATCAGGCGATGGGTATAATTCCAGAATACCTTAAGTCTCTAATTGGAGAGTCGGCGTACTTTCAAGCTCACGGACATGCGCAGGAAGTGAATTTGTCCAAATCGTATTTGCGACTGTTAAGTCCAGATTCAAAAAAATTGGGAGGAGGTCACCGTGTCAAACGAATAACTACGTACGATAATTGGGATCAGATGACGGGTAATTCGGCAGCTTTATCGAGCTACTCTACTGTTTATGACTATTCAACTGATCATCCAGACAAATTAGGTGAAATCTCCAGTGGGGTAGCCATTTATGAACCCTTTGTTGGAGGAGACGAAAATCCGTTAAAAATGCCGATAAATTATGATGCGTTGGAAGACGTTTATATTAAACGTCGAACGGGTATAATTGGTCCAATAACTATAGGTTATGACCTGGGACCCGTGGGAGAAGAGTTTTATCCAGCAGCAGGTGTAGGTTACAGTAAAGTAACTGTTCGAAATGAAACACCAAATACAGACATTGTTAGACACCTATCTGGCAGAACGGAATATGATTTTTACACCGCATATGATTTTCCAACGAAGTCGTATATGACGACAATTGACAAGCGCATTAGACGATTTTCAACACCTGGTTTGGGTTTTACAGGAGTAGATAGCCTATCAAGAGATCGTGATATTACAGATTCAGATGGGAAAACAACAGGCACTGAAACCAAAAAAGGAACCTTCAAGTTTGGCTTGGACGTTACCGTAAAACTTGGTTATGCCGCTGCTACACAAGGCTATTTGATTGAACAAAATGATATGCACGGTAAGCCTAAATCAGTTAGAACATATAAAAATGATGCCGTTGATCCAATTACATACAGTAAATATTATTATAAAATCGAC
>CAYZWM010000006.1:0-9241 GCA_964482155.1 uncultured Chitinophagaceae bacterium
CTTTTTCGTCTTTTTGAAGGTATAATTGATTCTCTTTATTTTCTGGTGACTAATTTTGTCCAAAGAGTCCGCATTGGCCGGAATGGGGAACATGCTCTGAAAGTAAATTTTATCGGATTCAACGTGTTGCGTGGAATCATTGAGGTCAAGCCAATTATTTTCAGAACCTGCGGTTTTTTCAGATCGCTTCTGCACTATTTTAGTTTTAGACGGATGCAGGATAGCACCAAAATTTTCACTGCTGTCAATGGCTGTGACATAGGTGAAAATAAAGCCGTTATGAAGAACCGTCTCCAGCAAATGACTTCGATCAAGGTTGAGACTTTGATCTAATATGCCCGTTTGGTAATCGCTCAAGGCAAATGTCTGTTGATCCAACTTATAAGCATACGCGTTTCGGATACCGTTTAAATCAGATAAAAAGCTGAGATAAGTAGCATTTAGTTTAATCGGTTTTTCTTCATTTATATCAACAGAATTGGTTACGTTATTTATGCTCAAAACATCAGATCCGTTTCGAAAGATGTAAAAGATGTCTTTTTGCCAACCAGAGACCAACATTTTGTCCTTGTCCAAATAGAGAATCCGTGTGAAATAAATGTTGCCGTTTTGATCAAAGTGAGGTTCCAGGTCATTAAACTTCGAATGCGTTAGTTGAACCATATTCTGATCGGGTAGATCAAATAAATAGAGAGATTCATTGCCGTTTTTAACCCCAGAAAATACAAATATTTTTTCGGCAGGGTAGAAGTCAAAATCCGAAACGAAATCAATATTGACATCGTAGTCTTGCAATAAATCACCGGTGGTCGAAATTAATTTCAAACTCGGATTGGTTGAGTTTTCCAAAACCCATAGAGACTCGTTATCATTCCATTTAATCAGTATTTCTTTCCCAGAATGCACCATTCCGTCGAATTGGGAGAAAACCTCATATATCTTTTTTGATTCGTCAAATTCACGATTGAGAATGTCAATACGTATTTTTCCATGCGTTTTATACGCAGTTGCAATTTGTCTGGCCTGTGGGGATAGTTTACTGCTCAGAAATAAGGTTTCGTCTGGGTTTATTGCATTTCCTTCCGGGTTAAGCGGAATCCGTCTTTTCAATTCGAAGGCATAAATTGCTGAATTGGAATAATACCATTCTGTATATAACTCTCTAGAAGTCTTATTTAACACAATGAGTAAGGCCGTCTCCACTTTTTTTGTTACTCGTACGGAATAGAGAATCTCCTCAATGGCATCTTTTTTCTCATTATCGTCGATGTAAAGCCAAATGTTTTTTCCGATTAAAACCTGCTTGGCCTTACTGAGTTTATTGAAGGAAGAAAATTGCTCATTATTGAATAAGTCCCTTAAAAGATTGTCCGAATTAGCATCCCAACCGTTTGCGAGATATTCTATTAGCCCTTGATGGAACCAGGCTGGCAGTTGCAACAGGGTCGCATACTTTATTCGCTCCTGAATTGTACCTCCGTACAACATTTCAATGAGAAGGTTTTCGGCAATTGCGCTGGAAATTTGTTCCATAAGACCCACCTCACTTTGGGTCATGTACACATGAGCATCGTTATTTTTTATATGGGTTATTCCGCCCGAAATGTCTTCATTGTTGAAATGCTGTTTGGCATAGGTGGCATTTAAATTTGCGACAGACCGATGGACAAAAATGCTGATGCGACCACTGAGCCTGTATCCAATTTTTTCCTCAATTTGCGACAATTTTTTAATAGCCGTAGGTAGAACTGATTTAGCAATGTTTTGTGTGCTATCCTCAAAATAAAAGTTGAAATGATCGGATTCCAGGAGATACCATGCATGTGGTTTGTTGTTGAGGCGCTGAAAATCAAAAGTTTGTGATTCTGCACTACTCCAACCTAGTCCACAAATAAGCAAAAGGAACATCACAAGTCGCATATACTCAAATAAACGGAAAATAATTGAAACTGTTATGTATAACTGTGTATAATATTTGTAAAAGAAAACTGGAACAATACATTTGTGGCATGAACAAAGGAAGTGAGTATTACATTCAGTTAGAAGATAAATATGGGGCACATAACTATCATCCATTACCTGCAGTTTTGGCTAAAGGGGAAGGTGTTTATGTATGGGACGTAGAAGGCAAAAAGTATTTTGATTTCCTGTCTGCATACAGTGCTGTAAACCAGGGACACTGTCATCCACGTATAATTAAGGCGTTGAATGACCAGGCAAGTAAATTAACGTTGACAAGTAGGGCATTTCACAACGACGTGTTGGGCGAGTACGAAGAATTTATTACGGACTACTTTGGTTTCGACAAAGTCTTACCAATGAATACGGGCGTAGAAGCGGTTGAAACGGCATTGAAGTTATGTCGAAAATGGGCCTATGAGGTTAAGGGGCTTCCAGAAAATCAGGCCAAAATTATTGTGGTTAAGGATAACTTTCACGGTCGGACATTAAGTGTCATTTCGTTTTCAAGCGATCCGGATAGTTTTGAAGGATATGGACCATTTATACCAGGTTTTGAGACCGTAGAATACGATAACCTTGAGGTGATGAAAAAGGCCATCCACCAACCCAATGTTGCTGGAGTAATGATTGAGCCTATTCAGGGTGAAGCGGGTGTAATTGTGCCACAAGAAGGCTACCTGACGCAGATTAGGGAGTGGTGTACAGCTGAAAATGTGCTGTTTATTGCCGATGAGGTTCAAACCGGCATTGCCAGGACAGGAAGAATGTTAGCCTGTGATCACGAAAATGTCAAACCGGATATTCTGATTCTTGGGAAAGCACTTTCTGGTGGGGTTTTACCTGTATCAGCGGTTTTGGCCAACGACGAAATTATGTTGTGTATCCAACCTGGTCAGCACGGTTCAACATACGGTGGTAATCCATTATCGTGTGCAGTAGCTATGGAAGCATTGAAAGTAATTACTGAAGAGAAGTTGGTTGATAATGCCGAAAAAATGGGGCAGATATTTAGAGAACGTATGAGCAACATCAAATCGGATTTAATCACAGATGTGAGAGGAAGAGGTTTGTTAAACGCCATCGATATTACCCCATATGATGAAGGTAAAACGGCATATGACGTCTGTCTCATGCTCCGCGATAACGGCTTATTGGCTAAACAAACGCATACGCATACCATCCGATTTGCGCCGCCACTAGTCATTACAGAAGAGCAAGTACATGAATGTGCAGACATTATTGAAAAAACCATTTTAGGACTACCTCAATAAGAATGGGTGAGATATTAGTCTTACTTATGGCTCTCGGTCCATTGGCTTTGGCTGTGATCGTGCCAATCGTTAAGTTTTCGAGAAAGTATCGCATAAAGAATGCAGATTACTACCCGAAGACGGATAGAACCATAGTGGAGTTTTTATCTGACTTTACGTATTACCTGTATCTTTCCAAAAAATCTCAGCAGAAATTTGTTAAACGAGTTCGATATACGGGCTTCTATAAGAAATTTATTGGTAAGCAGGGCTTAGAGGTTACCGATAAGATGCGCATAGAAATATCGGCTTCCCTGGTTCAACTTACGTTTGGCTATAAAGATTTCGAAATACCACACTTTAATAAAGTATGGGTTTATCCGGATATTTTTTATCACCCAGTGCACCGCGCAAATATGAAAGGGTTTACAGCACCCAATGGTGTGGTAGCTGTTTCTTGGCCAGATTTCCAAATGGGGTATGACCGACCGGACGATAATTATAATTTGGGCCTCCATGAGTTGGCACATGCACTGCATTTAAACAGTCAGGTGACCAGCGAAAACGACAACCCTTATTTTCAAAAACACTTTGATTATTGGAAAGCCAACAGTGTGCATGAGTTTGAGCAACTTCGCAACGGTACCAACGATTTTTTACGGAAATATGGAGGCAGTAACTTTCATGAGTTCTTTGCCGTTTGCGTCGAACACTTTTTTGAATCACCGGAAGCATTTTATCACGAACTCCCTATGCTTTACATTCGAACCTGCCTGTTGTTATCTCAGAATCCGCTCAATATCAATGGCGACTACTCATTTATTGCAGAAGATTTTGTGGAAGTTGCAAGAATGAAACGACTTACGAGTTGATGAAATCGATTGCGAAGATTTACTTTGCGGCAAACAGAATGAAATGGAAATTAACGTAAGGCAAGGGGAAGAAAGAGATGTGCCTGCACTTCTAAGATTAATTCAAGAACTCGCCATCTTCGAAAAAGAGCCTGACGCGGTTATCGTAACCGAAGACGAACTCCTACAAGATGGTTTCGGTACGAACCCGCTTTACGGTCTGTTGGTAGCGGAATTGGAAGGGACGGTTGTCGGAATTTCTTTGTATTACATTAGGTACAGCACCTGGAAAGGGAAATGCCTATACCTTGAAGATTTAATTGTAACGGAGAAACATCGAGGAGAAGGAGTGGGCCATAAGTTGTTTCGGGCAACTCTTGATGTGGCCAAAGAGAAGAAATGTAAGAAACTTAACTGGCAGGTATTGGATTGGAATACACCAGCAATAGACTTTTATAAAAAGTATGACGCCTATTTAGATGGTGAATGGATTAACGGATCATTAGATATTCCTGGTTAGCGTTTAAGGATTCGGACCATGATCTTTTTGGTACCCGTTTCAATAAAGAAGAAATAAACACCTGAGGGTTGAGCGAGTTGTACATCTACAGATTCAGCGTTGTTATACGTCCAAAAGTCAACAAGACGTCCACTTATATTGGTAACGCTTATTCGGGCTCTGGCTTCAATCACTCCAAAGTCAATATGAACTAATCCATTCGTAGGGTTAGGATAAACATCAACTTCATTCGCGTAGGTTATGGATAGCTAAGATATCTATCGTTCCATAGTCTGAGGAGTCAAGGCAAATGCTATCGACAATAGTCTGCAAATGAGATACTTAAGGTGAATATTGAAAGGATGAATCTATTCATCTGAATGTGTTGGTTTTTATTTGCAAGCAAATTACATAAATTAGCTGAACAGAAAAGAGGCGAATAACACTTTTTACCAGACCCTATGCTTGATACCTGTATTATAGAAACTGAACGGTTACTTCTGCGGAAGTTTGAGATTATCGATGCTCGGTTTTTTTTGAAACTCAATAGTGATTGGGAGGTTATGAAATATACCGGAGATGACGCTTTTGAAAATCTTGAAGAAGCCAGAGACCTGATCAAGAATTACGACCATTATGATCAATTCGGTTATGGTCGATGGACAGTCGTTTTAAAGGAAGATCAAATGCCCATTGGTTGGTGTGGACTAAAGAATCACCCAGATGAAGGATACATTGATCTGGGATATCGATTTCCACAAAAATCCTGGGGTAAAGGATACGCAACCGAATCCGCATTAGCGTGTGTCGAATATGGGTTTAATACCCTTGAAATGAATGAAATTGTTGGACGCACGGCCCAAGCCAATAAAGCCTCTATTCGAGTTCTCGAAAAAGTGGGTATGACGTTTTGGAAAGCCGCTCCATGTAAAGGTATTGAGGATTCAGTCTATTATCGAATAACCAAGAAGTAACCCATTTGTTAAGTCCCAATTAGAGGGTAATAGGCTTGAAACCGACCAGGTAATTTTAGCCAGAAAAGTCTATAACTGTGTTGATTTAGCGGATTATTGTACGCTGTTTTTGTTCAACAGAATTTCAAGTTGTTCCTCTGCTGATTTTCCTAACAGGTCATTTTCCAACATGCTTTTGGCGTCAGTCGCAAAAGTAGATTCAGGATAGTCGCTGATGATTTGATTTAACAAAACTGTAGCTCCTTTAATGTCACCTTTTGCCTCTAGAATGCCCTCATGTTTCATCATACCATAGGGTGCATACTTGGATTCCGAAAACTCAGTGTAAAGCCTTTTGTATTGAACGATGGCTGCATCAGGTCCTTGTATCAATTCGACTATTCCAGCAAACTTCATAAGAGATTGGTCGCGGTTTGAAAACTCCTCGTTGTTAACCTGATTTCTTAAAACTTCGGCAAGTACTCGCAAATCGGATATAGGGATTTGCCCTTGGTTTTGGGCTTCTTCAAAATAATGAATCGCACTATCGCTTTCTCCTTTATGTGCAAAGGCTTTGGCAATACCCAAAATCATGGTTGATGCATTATCGGAACCCGGATAGGTGTTCAAATATCGCTTCGATAAGTCAATCGCCTTGTCGTCATGGTTGGTGAGTTGGTTGTACATGGCAATATTTTCCAAATACATTTGGCTCATTGAATCATTCGGATACTCATTTACAAACGTTTCCTGAAGTTCAGCAAGTTTCGCTTTGGTTTCACCGTTTTGAATTTCCGATTCCTGTACGCTGGCAATTTCAGTCGAAAGTTTCGTTTTGGAATCTGTGCAGCTGCTTAAGGTTATGATTAACCCCAATAGGCAAGCAGTCGTAATATTTCTTTTATTCATTGTTCTAATTAATAATTTCCTAAGCTTAAGAGTACAAGAGTACAGGCATTGTCCCATTGTATATCATGTTTTTCTAAAAGTTGACACAGTGCTGGGTTTTCTGAACCTGGATTGAATATGACCCGTTTAGGTTCGAGGGCAATCAAATATTGGTAGTATTCCAATTGGTTATGAGCACTCAGGTACATGGTAACCGTATCTATGTCTGGAAAAAATTTTGCTTTGGGTTCCAGTTGATGTCCTCTAATTTCTCCTTTTTTACGACTCAATAAAACGATGGGATGGCCAAGATCTAAAAGATCCAGGGCAGCTTTGTATGAAAAGCGTGCCGGGTTAGTACTCGCCCCTAGAATTAACGTCTTTTTGAGTCTATTTTGCATTAAATACCGGTATAGGTAAACGGTGATATTTTCTTCATCTCGGTCTTAATTTCTTCAGAAACTTCTAATGAATCAATAAACCGATGAATACTGGCCTCGTTAATTACCTCGTTCGTTCGGGTCATGCCTTTTAACGTTTCGTATGGGTTTGGATAACCCTCTCGACGTAAAATAGTTTGTAACGCCTCGGCAACCACAGCCCAGTTGTTTTCAAGGTCCCGATTAATCTTATCCTGGTTTAACAGGATTTTACCCAGTCCTTTAAGTATGGATTGGTAGGAGATAACCATATGGCTTAATGGAACTCCAACATTTCTGAGTACGGTAGAGTCTGTTAGGTCTCTTTGCAAACGGCTGATGGGGAGCTTCTCCGAAAAGTGAGATAACGCAGCATTCGCAAAGCCGAGGTTTCCCTCTGCATTTTCAAAATCAATTGGGTTCACTTTATGAGGCATAGCCGAAGAGCCGACCTCATTTTTTGCAATCCGTTGTTTGAAGTAATCCATACTGATATACGTCCAAATGTCTCGGCAAAAATCTATGAGAATGACGTTCATCCGTCTGAAACAGTCAAATTTAGCGGCTAGGTTGTCGTAATGTTCTATTTGAGTAGTTGGTTCAGACCTTGCAAGTCCAAGAGTTTCAACAAAGTCATTGGCAAAACTGTCCCAACTCAATTCGGGGTATGCAACGAAATGGGCATTGAAATTTCCTGTAGCACCTCCAAACTTTGCTGGCCATTTGATTAATTTAAATTGTCGCAGTTGTTCTTCGAGTCGAGCAACAAATACCTCAAACTCTTTTCCCAGTCGGGTAGGAGACGCAGGTTGACCATGTGTTCTGGCCAACATGGCGACATCTTTATACTCGTCTACTTTTTGTTTTATAAGTTCAATAACCTCAATGAGTTGAGGAATAACTACTTCATTACAGCTGATGAGAAGAGAATACGGAATAGCCGTATTGTTGATGTCTTGAGACGTTAGTCCGAAGTGAACAAACTCCTTTAATTCCCCTAAACCAAGTTCCTCCAGTTTGTCCTTAACAAAGTACTCAACTGCTTTAACATCGTGGTTGGTTATTTTTTCAGTGTCTTTGATCTTCTGAGCATCGGCTTCTGAGAATGAAGATACAACAGATCGTAGATTTTCTTTAACGTTTTCGGCAAGGATAGGTTTGAGTTTAGAAATACCCGTTTGTCCAAGAGCAATAAGGTATTCTATTTCGACCATTACCCTATATTTAATCAGGCCAAACTCAGATAAATGGCTGGCCAATGCTTCTGTTTTGCCTCTATATCGACCATCTATCGGACTTATCGCACTTAACGTGTTTAACTGCATACAATTTAATTGAGGTGCAAAATTAACCCGATCTTGGAGTTTAATTTCAACGCGAAAGAAAACCAATTTCAAAATGCGATATGTCTATCTTTGTATGGTGAAGAACTTATTTACTCTCTTGGTCTTAAGCCTTGTTTATATCCATGGCCTTGGGCAAATTTCCGTATCTGAATCAACATTGAGTTTTCCGGAAACCACGTACGAAAACACCAGCAAAAAATCGGTTGCGATTACCAATGATTATAATTATGCCATTTCGATCCGATTGAGACCCCAAAACAGGGATTTCTCCGTGGCCGATACCGTCGTTATTATTGATGCAAATTCTTCCAAACAGATTGATGTAAACTTTAGTCCAAAACACAACGTTTTCTATGATTCGGAGTTGGTTTTGGTGTCTAATACGTCTTTTGGATCCTTGTCGATCAACCTGCTGGGGTCAGGCAAATACAGTAGCTACTATTCAAGCACGCATGATTTATATGAAGAAGCGTTAAAAAAAGAACTCCAATCCGTTATTTCAAAGAATTATGTAAATCTTGGATATACTGGAGCTCGCGACCGAATGTATGGGTCTATTGACAACGTTGGTGGAAAGGTTACCTGTGTTTATACCGGTAGAACAGCAACGTTTAATACTCGGAACGGTGCAAACACAAACAGTTTTAACTGTGAGCATACCTGGCCCCAAAGTTTATTTAGTAAAAGAGAGCCTGAACGAGCCGACATCCACCATTTATTTCCAACAGATGTCAATTCCAATAGCCGAAGAGGCAGTTATCCGTTTGGTGAGGTGAGCAGTTCTACCTGGTCAGAAGGTGGTTCCAGTGTAGGTGGTGGCCGATTCGAGCCAAGAGACGATCACAAAGGAGATGTAGCCAGATCCATGCTGTATTTTGCAACCCGCTATCAAAACTATTCTTCGTTTCTCACCAATCAGGAAACCGTGCTTCGGTCATGGTCATCGAACCAACCGCCGACCCAAAAATCGAAGGATAGAAACGATGCCATTTTTGCTGTTCAAAAGAACCGAAACCCATTTGTTGATCATCCAGAATTTTTGGATCGAATTACATCTATTAGTCAAACCTCTA
>CAYZWM010000006.1:9276-18208 GCA_964482155.1 uncultured Chitinophagaceae bacterium
TACGCCTTCTGTTGAGAAAATTGAACTCGGTATTGGTTCTTCAACTACAGAGTTTACATATCATTTGGTTCTTACCAACACAGGTAATCAAACGGTGTTATTTACATCAATTCAAAATGGACACAACAATGTAGTGATTCCAGGTTTTTCCTTTGAGATGATACCCGGAAGTTCCAAGGTACTGGATATTGACATTACACCGCAGATCGATGGAATTTCAGATGTATTAAACTTGAAATCAACCAATGTCAATTTAACCATTCCGATTTCTATCAATGAAAACGTTTCTTTGAATATGCCCAGGGTAAGTCCGGTTCATATGACTATTATTGATGGGACACTTAAGGTTCATAATGCTCCAACCTCAGTGTTACGTATATATAACAATTTAGGCCAGGTTGTTGCCTTAAACGATATTCAATCGAACTTCACCGAAATAAACGTTGCTGACTTAAATAGCGGCGTTTACTTTGTACACATTGTTGGAGTAAAATCAGGACAAATAGTACAGAAAATCCTGATACCTTAACGACATTTAATCCATATAGATTTTTATGAAACAGTTTTTCAAATACATGTTAGCTACGATTACAGGCGTTGTCATGTTGATGTTTATTTTCTTCTTAGTTTTCGTTTCGATGATTTCGAACGCATCAAAAGGAAAGGAAGTAAGTATAAAAGCCAACTCTATTTTGCACATGAAACTCAATTATGTGTTAAAGGATAGACCGAATAGCAATCCATTCGATGAGTTCGCTTCAGAACTGGCTGGAGATGTATCTAGACCCGTTGGTTTACACGACATGTTAATCTGTCTGGGAGAAGCTAAAACGGACGCCAATATTAAAGGCATCTTTATTGACCTAACCGCAGTTGGTGCTGGGTATGCGAAATTGACTGAATTGAGACAGGCAATGGAAGACTTTAAAACCAGCGGTAAGTTTATCTATACCTACGGAGAATTGTTCTACAACCAGTCGTATTACCTTGCTTCTGTTTCAGACAAGGTGTTTTTAAACCCAAGTGGAACCATTCTGTTTAATGGAATGGCGGCTGACATAACGTTTGTAAAGCAAACCTTAGCCAAGCTAGGTATTGAAATGCAAGTAGTGAAACGTGGAAAGTTTAAAGGGGCCGTTGAACCTTTCGTTTTAGATGGGCTTAGTCCAGAAAATAGAAAACAAATTACCGTATACCTTGAGTCGATTTATGGCCAGTTTTTGAATAATATTTCAAAATCAAGAAATATACCGGTAGATGAACTTCGATCGATTGCAAATGAAGTTAAGGTGAAAACGGGTGAAGATGCCCTTAAACATCATATGATTGATGGTTTAGGATATCGCGACGAGGTTATGTCGGCAATGGCTGCAGAAATGAATTTGAATGAGGGTGAAGACATCGTTTTGATTTCATTAGGTAAGTATAATAAGAGCATGGCCGTTAATAGGACGAAAGTTGCAGAGCACGTTATTGCAGTGATCTATGCAGATGGAGATATTGTTTCTGGAAAAGGTCAAAGCGATGAAATCGGCTCGGATCGATTTGCTAAGGCATTGAAAGACGCCAGAGAAGATGACAAAGTAAAAGCCGTTGTGCTTCGAATCAATAGCCCAGGTGGAAGTGCTTTAGCAAGTGACGTTATTTGGAGAGAAACCAAGTTGTTGCGAGAAGTGAAACCCCTAATTGTTTCTATGGGTGATGTAGCTGCCAGTGGTGGGTACTTTATTGCATGCATGGGAGACTCTATTTTAGCGATGCCAAACACGATTACCGGTTCTATAGGCGTATTTGGTCTTTATCCGAATGCAGAAGTGTTATTTGATAAGCTAGGCCTTCATACCGAGGTAGTGAAGACAGCAGATGTAGCTGATTTCGGTCGAATCGACCGGCCATTAAATGCCAAGGAAAAGCAAATTCTCGACGTTTTAATTGGTGGGATATACGATAAATTTCAAAGCCGGGTTAAAGAAGGTCGAAATTTAGACATGGCTCATATCGACACCATATCTGGTGGTCGGGTATGGACTGGAGAGTATGCCAAAAAGCACGGTTTGATTGATAGCTATGGTGGGTTAATGGATGCCATTGACATTGCCGCTTCCAAAGCGAATGTAACGGACTACGCATTAAGTGCATATCCAAAATCAGAAAATCCATTTGAACAATTTTTTAGTGGTTTTGGAATGGCTTCTATGAAAAACAAAGTATTGAAGCAAGAGTTAGGTGCCTATTACAAAGTGTACAGCAAGCTTCAAAAAATGCAAAATATGTCAGGTATCCAGGCTATTATGCCGTATCAGATCGAATTGAACTAATCACAACAAGACTCGTTTAAGCCGTCAATTTATTTTTGACTAACTTTGGGTTCTATGAGAATCCAACTAATCACCATCTTGTGCTGTTTTGCACTTAATCCACTTTATGCACAAAGTCAATCCGATGTCAAACACGAATTGGGTATTAATGCAACCGGTTTTATTAGCAATTATGCCAATCTTTCGGGGGTAATTTCCACCAACAATCCGTACTTGTTTACGTACAAAAGGATTCAAAATGGCTTTGGTTTTCGAACTGGACTTAACGGGTTTTATTCGAAACAAGACATACATAATGAATTTCAACCATCTTCTGATGTTTTTAACAAGCGACTCGATTTTCGACTTGGAGTAGAATGGCAAACCAATTTGGCTGAACGTTGGATGTTCTTTTACGGTGTGGATGGATTACTCACTATAAATCACTTTGAGTCCAAGAGCTTTACCCAGCTGAGCAACGGAACCTCAATCGAAGATGTACAGATCTCGTCAGTTTCGAACCTGGACGGCTATGGAGTGGCTTTCGTGTCTGGATTGCAATGGTCCATTAAACCTAGAATTTCTTTGTTTACAGAGGCGCGATTTATCTTTGATTACCGAGAAATTCGATCGGGATCAGAATATTCGGACGTTTCCGACAAAGTAAGAATGCGAAATCCGGCCATCGACTTTGACCGGAAACCCATAACTAATTTTACCAGAGACTTCAGTCTCCGAATACCATTGGATGTCTATATCGCGTTTAAACTAAATAAATGACACCATGAAAATAAAAATAGTTGTAACCCTATTGGCACTCGTCCTAGTGTTGACTTCGTGCTCCGATACCAATGAAGTGAAATCAACACGAGGTCCAAACCTTCCTTCTGATTTGCATCAGTATGAATTGAATGGTGACGTCCCTAGTTTTGTGGGAAGAGGCTCCATAACCGATGAAATGGCTACACTCGGTCGTGTCTTGTTTTACGACAAAGCACTCTCAATTAACAATACGACATCATGCGGCTCGTGTCATATCCAGTCCCAGGGTTTTGGAGATGGTAAAGCGGTTAGCTCTGGTTTTTTAAATCAGGCGACTCCAAGGCACAGCATGCATTTAGTCAATATGTTTGCTCACACCAGTTATTTTTGGGACGGTAGAGCCAACAGATTGCAGGATCAGGTTCTTATGCCCGTCGAAAATCATATTGAAATGGGCTTGGATGACATTAATCTACTCACAGCCAAGTTGGCAGTGATCGATTATTATGAACCTTTATTTGAGCAAGCCTTTGGTTCTTCTGATGTAGACGCGGATCGAATTTCAAGAGCACTGTCTGCCTTTGTCGGTTCCATAGTATCCTATCAGGCGAAATTTGATCGAGTAAAAGCAGGAGAGGATGTATTCACCTCGTTAGAAAAGTTTGGCGAGGAATTGTTCGAAACGAAATACGTTTGTTCTTCCTGCCATGGTGGCTCAAATTTCAACAGCCAGTGGCGGGAAATCAGTTTTGCCAACATTGGTCTCGATAAAGAGGACGCGGATCCAGGCTTAAATGGACTGTTTAAAGTTCCTAGTTTACGAAATACAATGGTCTCGGCACCCTATATGCACGATGGTCGCTTTAGTACCATGGACGAGGTTATTGATCATTACAGTACGGGATTAAAGAAGAACGTCAATCTCGACTGGAGGCTTACCAGATTTGGAAACATTGGAATGGACATTAGCGGGGATGAAAAAGAGGCGCTGATCGCCTTTCTCGGTACGTTAACAGATCACGACTTATTACTAGACATTAAGTTTTCCGACCCTTTTTAACGAAAACTATCTTTATCTTATTTTGAAGTAATCATTTGTGCTTCAACGAATTTTCATAGCCCAAATCAATTTTGAGATTGCCACCTGCAGCAGCTTCGGTCGCTAACTGATCACAACGCTCGTTTTCGGCAATGCCTGCATGGCCTTTTACCCAGATCATTTTAACGTTGTGTTTCGGATAAATCCGTAGAAATCGTTTCCATAAGTCGGGATTCGCCTTTTTTGCAAAATTCTTCTTTGCCCAGCCAAACACCCATTTCTTTTCAATGGAGTCTACAACGTACTTCGAATCCGAATAAATACGAACGACTAGATTGTCTCTCTTCAATGCCTCGAGAGCAACAATAACCGCCAGAAGCTCCATTCGATTGTTGGTGGTGAGTCTATAGCCTTGAGAAAGTTCTTTGCGGTGGCTCCCTTTTTTCATGACCGCTCCATAGCCTCCAGGCCCCGGGTTGCCGGTAGATGCTCCGTCTGTGTATATGGTTACCAAGTCAGAAATCGAATTTAGGGTTAGGGTTATATTTCGTGGCCCATTTTCTCCCTTTTTGTTTCCAAATAATGGAAATTGTGGGGGTTGGGTTCAACTTGTAGGGTAATGTTTTCTACGATTTCAAGACCATATCCAATGAGGCCGCTTCGTTTTTTAGGGTTGTTGCTCATCAATTGAATTTTGTGAACACCCAGGTCCCTAAGAATCTGAGCCCCTACACCGTAATCGCGTTGGTCTGCTTTAAAACCAAGTTCAATATTTGCGTCTACCGTATCAAGTCCTTCTTCCTGAAGTTTGTACGCTTTCAGCTTATTTAAAAGTCCAATGCCCCGGCCCTCTTGATTCATATAAACAATAACACCCTTTCCCTCAGCGTCAATTTTTTCCATGGCCTGCTGCAATTGTTCTCCGCAGTCGCATCGACACGATCCAAATATATCGCCTGTTACACAACTGGAATGAACCCGTACCAATATAGGCTCATTTTTTTCCCATGTACCTTTAACCAAAGCCAGGTGATCCTGACCGTTGGAGGTTTGGCGATATGCAAACAATTCAAAATCGCCATATTGAGTAGGTAAACTAACGTTTATTTGCCGCTCAATCAGGCTTTCATTTTTGAGTCTATATTCGATCAAATCGGCAATCGAAATAATCTTCATGTCAAACTTCTCAGCAACCTTTACCAGATCCGGTAATCGAGCCATGGTGCCATCTTCATTCATGATCTCCACAATGCAACCTGCAGGACGAAATCCAGCTAATCGAGCAAGGTCGATAGCCGCTTCTGTATGTCCAGCTCTTCGAAGCACACCCGCCGTTTTTGCCTTAAGAGGGAAAATATGCCCAGGTTTCCCAAGTTCGTCAGGGTTTGTTTTAGGGTCGCTTAATGCCTTGACCGTCATAGCACGATCGTAAGCCGAAATACCTGTTGAAGTTCCGTGGCCAATGAGGTCAACGGAAACCGTAAAAGGGGTTTCAAATTGAGCGGTGTTTTTACCAACCATCAATTCCAGACCCAGTTCAACACAACGCTCTTCAATTAAAGGTACGCAGATTAACCCGCGTCCTTCCTTAGACATAAAGTTGATCATTTCAGTTGTTACGGTTTCAGCCGCGGCAACAAAGTCTCCTTCGTTTTCTCGATCTTCATCGTCAACAACAATAACCATTTTGCCATTTCGAATGTCTTCTAAGGCGTCTTCTATTGAGTTAAGTTTTATCTCTTCCATACTCGGGTGCAAAGGTAGGTTTTATTCATCTAAACAGATTATTATGGGAAAAGATTTGAATTCATATGTCTTTTCTTTTCTAACCGATAAATGAGCCATTTTTTTGATCATTATTCCTAGTTTCCACCAAATGGGTTTGCCTGTGGGTTACGTGACGATATTATGACAAGTCGTCGTGTAACTTTGACACAGCTTAGTCGATCTATCTCATGTATATGAAAGTAATCTATTGTTGGCTCATAGTATTTATTGGCCTAAGTACCAGTGCCTTTGCACAGAAACATACGATTTCAGGTTTTGTAAAAGAATCTGGCAGTAAAGAAACCCTTCTAGGAGTAGCGATTTACACTTCAGACAAAAAATATGGTGTGGTTACCAATGATTTTGGCTTTTATTCTCTCACCATACCCGATGGGGAGTACGAGTTGATTTATGATTACATCGGTTATGAGGCAATCGCAAAAAAGATCAGTTTACACGCCAATCAGTCAATCCATGTCTTATTAGTACCTGATGAGAGTACGTTGGGGACGGCTGTAGTCAGCCTGAACAAGCGAGATAAGGTAAGCGAAAAGGTACAGATGAGCTCAATCGATATCCCTATAAAACAAATCAAAGAGATACCCGCTTTATTGGGCGAAAAGGATGTGTTTAAGGTCATCCAGTTAATGCCGGGTGTGCAAAGCGGTAGTGAAGGCCAAAGTGGCTTGTATGTACGAGGAGGCGGGCCAGACCAGAATCTCATTATTCTAGATGGTGCAACCGTATACAATGCCCAACATTTGTTTGGATTTTTCTCCATATTTAATGGAGATGCCCTACGAAGTGTTGAGTTAATAAAGGGTGGATTTCCAGCCAGGTATGGTGGACGATTGTCATCCGTGATCGACATGAATATGAAGGATGGTAATAAAGAAAAGACCACAGGTGAGGTTGGAATTGGCATTATTTCTTCGAGGGGCTTAATTGAAGGACCCATCAAAAAAGGCAAAGGCTCCTTTATCGTATCCGGTAGAAGAACCTACATAGATGCATTGATGCAGCCCTTTATCTTAGCCGCTTCTCAAGGTGCGAGCTCAGGAGGATACTATTTCTACGATTTGAATGCCAAAGTGAATTATGAGCTTGGGGCAAAGGATAAAATTTATGCCAGTGGTTATTTCGGACGAGATCGGTTTTACTTTAAGGAAAAATATGACTTCAATGACGAAAACTACGTATTCAAAACGCAGTTTGGCTGGGGCAATGGAACTGGAACCTTTAGATGGAATCACGTGATGGGGCCAAAGTTGTTTGTGAATACCTCCTTAATCTTCAGTAGGTATGACCTGTCTATCAAGGCCAACGAAGAGCAAAATGATACAACTCAATTTGAATTGAGTTACGGCTCAGGAATTCGCGACTATACAGTTAAGCAGGACTACGATTGGTATCCCAACACTCGAAACAAGATGAAATTTGGCTTTATGCTAACGCATCATCGGTTTACGCCCAGTGCTACTGTGTTGGTAGACAATTTTGATTCAACAAATGTGAATGAAAAAACCGTTTATAAGGGCGTTGAAACGGGTCTGTATATCGAAGATGAAATTCGAATTACCAGTAATCTAAAAACGTTAATAGGTTTTAGGCTGAGCAGTTTTCACGTCAATGGTGAAAATTATATCAAACCTGAACCGCGAATTGCAATAGCCTACAAGATTGCAAAAAATACGGCGCTAAAAGCTTCTTATGCCAATATGAATCAGTACGTCCATTTACTTACAACGAGTGGGGTAGGCTTGCCAACCGACCTCTGGGTGCCGGCTACAGCTCGGGTTAAACCTCAGTCGTCGTCCCAAATAGCGGCTGGCCTGGCAAAAGATCTAACCAAACACAAATTGAGCCTTACCATAGAGGGGTATTACAAGGAAATGAAAAACATCATTGCCTATAAAGAAGGGGCCTCATTTTTGTCTGTGGGTGGTGCGTTTGATGGTGAAGATCAGGAAATCACCTGGGAAGACAACATCACTACGGGGAACGGTGTAAGTTATGGGGGTGAATTTTTGCTCCAGCGCAAAGAAGGTAAACTCACGGGTTGGATTGGTTATACTTTGTCGTGGACAAAGCACAAGTTCGATGAGCTTAACTACGGTAAAGAGTTTTATGCTCGCTATGATCGAAGACATGATGTCTCCGTCGTCGCCATGTACAAGCTTCGAAAGAACATAACGATATCTGCTACATGGGTGTATGGTACAGGAAATGCAATTACTTTACCCATAAGCACGTTCCGCCTGGATGAGTTTAAGTCGTTTGCGAGCCATTACGGTTATTGGGCCAACGGACAGGAATACACCGATCGGAATGATTTTAGAATGGCCGCTTATCACCGTGCAGATATTGGTATACAGATTAAGAAAGAGAAGAAAAGGGGGGTACGAACCATTGAGTTTAGTGCCTACAACCTTTACAGTAGGAAAAACCCGTTTTACTACTTCATAGGACCGGAAAAAAGATTCCAGGAAAACAGCAAGCAGGTGTTAAAACAAGTGAGCTTATTCCCAATTCTACCGTCGATATCATGGAGTTTTAAATTTAAATAATGAAGCAACAAATGAAAAACATTGGAATATATATCGTTGGACTTGGGTTGATCGTTTCATCGTGTCAAACCGTAGTTACTAATGTGGACATACCTGAAATAGAGCGAAAAACAGTCGTTCAAGTAGGATTGAGCAATTTGTCTTATCAGCACGTGGCAACACTTACCAAAAGCAATACCATCTTCGCTGCCAACAGAAACGATTTTGAAGTTGTTGAAAATGCATCCGTTGTAGTGGAAAGTAATTCCAGTAGAGATTCTTTCACTTTTTCTGAAGAGAGTGAAAATTACCTGGTTACCAATGCAAATTCATTTGTGGCTGGTGAGGAATATAGATTATTGGTGCGCACGGACGACGGTAAGGAATTGTCATCTGCAGCCATCATGCCAGGCCAACCGTTAAACGTGCATGTCGATATTGATACGGTTTTAAACAAGGATGAAACGCAGTATAAGTATAACGTTCAATGGGATCGATATGGGATCGAAAAGGACTATTAC
>CAYZWM010000006.1:18218-21458 GCA_964482155.1 uncultured Chitinophagaceae bacterium
ATGGTTGAGGTTACCGCCGTATATGAGTTTGATAACTTACTCGATACGTTTACAGACTATTTGTATCAACCTTATATCCGAGGAGAGGATCACTCCAAAACCCGCCTAAATAAACGAGGTACATTTTATGCGCGTAGGATAGATAAGGAGGCTGGATTGAAAGAGCTCATATTTAGGGTAAGTGGAATAACCAAAGATCACTTTAAATATGGTGAGTTTTTGGAAGAATACGATCCCGAAAATCCATTTTCAGAACCGGTAAGCATACCTTCCAACATACAAGGTGGTTTGGGTATGTTTATCCTAAAAAACAGCGTCGTGTTCAAATAAGCCTACAACTCATCTTCAGACAAGACCACTAGAAAGTCATGCTCCTGGAGGGTTATTATTTCATCTTTTCGAAGGTTGAGCGTAACTCCAAAATTGTCTGTAGAATTTTTGACCTTGGTGCCGTCTCTTAACCCGAGACAAATCTCATCTCGCACATTGGCGGTTTTCATTATCTGTGCAAACGTAAGGCGTTGCGGAAATTCATCGAAGTAGAGCGTCGCTGGTTTAATATAGATTTCACTTCCATCTTCAGAAAAGATATCGTCGTAGAATAATTTGATGAGCGGCTCTTCACTAAGCTGGCTTAAAATCATGGTTATCAGCTTATTACTGATAATAAACTCATCTACCTTGGTCTGATTAATCAGTTCCTGATTTTCTGAGTTCAGTACTTGAGTTATGATCCTAGGGTTTTTATCATTTTTGGTCAACTCACGTAATAACAACAGAATAATCAGAGTGTCTGAGTCTATTTTGTCTGCCGTATGGTCTTCCATGCTTTGTGAAAGCACAATAACGTTATCATATTTCTTCGGATTAATCTCGACTAAATGCTCACTGTCAAGTGGATTTGCATTGGTTAATTTGATGTTAAAGTTTGCAAATTTGCTGGAAAGTTCTTTTATGGTATTCTCAAGTTCCTGTGGTGGATCGTTAAAAACAATGTCTATGACCGTACCTTCTTTCAGGTAATCATTGGCTTCTGAAATGAAGATCTCAGCCACACTGTGCCAGCCCAGGATTAAAATGTTCTTCTTTTTTTGAACCAGTCGATGGTTGGGAATGGTATTCGTTTCGACCGAATAAATCTGCTCTTTTTGAAAATCAATCGTCGAATCGTCTTCAGCTAAGATCAGAACCGAGTCACCATCTTTAAGTTTATAATCAGGAGCCAATCTCAATGACAGGCCTTCAGTTTCACTAAAGATGCCCAGGGGGATTCCGTCTTTAAAGTGGTATGCCAGATTGCCAAATTCGACATCATTCCAGTCAGATTCATAAAAATACATTTCGCAGCCATCAAACGACAGTATCTCACCGTAAACAACCTGTAGACCACTTGAAAGCGAAGTTTGCATCATCAGTTTACCCATAATCTCCCAACTGTCCAGGGCAATGATGTTCTCATCCTTAAAGTACTTGATAATGGCTCTTTTCTCTTCCGTGAAAATCTCTGCCACAATGGGAATATCGTTATCGCCGCCCTGACAGGCTTTAATGGCCATAATCGATTTTATAGATTGGACATCCGAACCTACTTTTTCTTTAATTCCAGCGTTTTCCGAACAATTTGATAAGATCAATATAGACTTGGCGTCTGGTGCATTCACCCGCATAAGTTCGTTTATGATACTGGGGTCTCCACCGGTGGTAATTACCTCAGTTGTGAGTGTGTCAGGTAGACGTTTGGCTATGGTATCATCCATAATCTCTTTGTCCGTTTGAGCAAGAATTACAATGCTGGCTTTTTTCTCACTTTCGTTCGCTATTATTAGCTCTCTAATAATGTCAACTACGCGTTCATTCCATCCCAAGATCAGGGTGTGGTTTTTTTCGAGAATTTTACCGCGGCCTTTTCTAAAGTCATAAAGCAGCGACTCAAGAGAGGTTGTAATAAAGGCGATAAGCATGGATAAGATGATTACGCCTAAGAAACCGGAAATTATGGTCGTTATCCGTAGTCCGAGAGGCGCCTCGTTGTCCTGGTTCATGTTGCCCGGATCTGTCATTTGTAAGAATGTTATCCAAACATCCTTAAAAAAATTATGGGTATAATTTAGATCTGGGAATAATACTAAGATGAGGTATCTAAGTCCGATGATGAACAAAAAACCCACGATAAAAACCAATAAAAGGCTTTTGAAAATACTAGCTCCACCCTTGCTAATAAATCGCTCAAATCGATAATTTATCTTATCGCGAAATCCATGTGCCATAGAAGAGGTTTAATTAAGAACTTTGTTGAGGAAGTGCTTCTTTTAACACGTTCTTGAGATGAGATTTGTCCATGCCCAATGCCTCACCCATAACAGAAATTTCCTGCAATTCGGTCATGTCCATGTGCCCATCAGAAGCAGCCACTTCAAGGGCAGATTTTATAATCATCTCTTTACCATGTTCGTTCAACGCAGGGCCAACTTCCTTGAGATAGGTGGTAATGTCTTTCCCTTCGTTTTGAACTTCGACAATATAAGCCTCCAGTTCGCGCATGGTCATGTCGTTGTGCCCGTGACTGTTGATAATGGCTAAGACAGCTGTTTTCTCACTATCTTCGATAATTCCATCGGCCAACATAATTAATACCATGGAGTGACGAATGGCGTGGAGGTATAGGGCCATGAACTGTCTATTTTCAGAGTCATTATCCTGAGTTAAGACTTCCGTTATGAACGTACTTTTACATCGTCGACATTCGACAAATTCTCCTAAACTGTTCAGCGGAATGATGGGTATAAAGTAAAGGGTAAAGAATTTTCTAACTTTTCGATGCCTGTATTCCTCCAGGGTTTCACATTGTGGGCAATGAAAGTTGCCTGTACTTATGGTCGATTTAACTCCCCGTGTTCCGTAAATTATCATTCAGTTTTGATCTAGATTGATTTCAAAGTTGCTATAATTTATGAAATAACAAAAAACTACAGGGTAAAATTCGCGGTTTACTTTGGCTAACGTAATTTAGCGGCCTTGAAAATTCTATTTTTAGCGAATCGTATTCCGTACCCTCCATTCCGTGGAGATAAATTAAAAATCTACAATCTTAGCCGAAGAATTAACGCAGCTAATGATCTATATTTGATTGCATTTGTGGAGCATAAAAGCGAGTACCAGTACAGGGGTGAGCTTGAGAAAATATTCAAAGAAGTACATCTAATTTATCAGCCAAAATGGAAGTCGTGGCTAAAAAGTGCG
>CAYZWM010000006.1:21468-29459 GCA_964482155.1 uncultured Chitinophagaceae bacterium
TTGCCGTTTCAACTGGCGTACTTTAAAAGCGCGAAAATGCATTCCCTTTTGAAAACGTTTTTGGCCAAGCAATCCATAGATGTTATTCATACCCAACATCTTCGCATGTCGCAGTATACCGCTTCGCTCAAAGATTATCCCCGCATCCTGGATTTGCCAGATGCTTATTCGCTGTACTGGCAACGTAGAAATAAGGTAAAACGTCCTCTGCTTAACAGGTTATTTGACCGTTTAGAATCTAAGAGAGTTATAGAAGCCGAAAAGGTTATTTACGAATACGATCTCAACCTGGTATGTTCAGTAGAAGATCGAGATCATTTGCTAAAAATTCATCCAAATTCGAAGGTAAAGCTGTTACGAAATGGGGTAGACCTGGAGAGCTTTACCTATAAGCAACATGACTATGCAAGACATAAAACGCTATTGTTTACAGGCAATATGGACTATGCGCCTAATGTAGACGCAGTAACGTATTTTGTACATGAGCTGTTTGATCAAATTAAATCCAAACATCCTGAGGTTCAATTGGTTATTGCCGGTCAACGCCCAGTAAAAGTTGTGCAGGATTTGGCGTCAAATGAGGTGAAAGTTACCGGATTTGTTCAGGATATTTCCGAGATGTATAGCCAGGCAGATGTGGTCATTGCTCCATTGCGCTTTGGTGCCGGAACTCAGAACAAGGTCTTAGAGGCTATGGCCATGGGAGTGCCTGTTGTTTGTACAGACATTGGGTTTAAGGGATTGGAAATAGAATCTGGCAACGGCGTGTTTCATGCCCAAAATGATGAAGAATTTGTTCATCTTGTAAACACCCTTTTGGAATCGGAAGAATTGAGACAATCTACCGGTCAAAAAGGACTAGAGCTTGCTCGCGATAAATTTAGTTGGGATGGCATTGCCAAACAACTTGAAAATCATTTACAATCCGTTTTGTCTACATAGAACCCGGTTCGGTTGAGGCCAGTCAAAGTCCTTTTTTATCACCCCGATTTCGTCTTCTTTTCATCGGGTTGAAACCAATTGGCTGCGGACTCGTTTTTTTAAATAGTATGACTTAATTCGTTGCTATTCAGTTGGTTGGACATAAACCTAAAAAATGTATAAATTTGGCTTAAGAAATTTAACAAGTTATGCGTTGTTCTATTAAGTATGGATTCTTTCTAATCCTTTTTGTAATGTCCTTATTTTCTACGGCCGTGGGCCAAAGCAAAGGTATTTGGACCGGTGACGATATTTCGTTTTCCAAAGCGAATTCTGCGGACTGGACAAGCGCCCAAAACCAGGATCGAATTACCGACAGTATATGGATAACCCGTAGAAATGATCAGGGCCTTATCAACTATAAATTAGAGTCAACCTATGCATACAATACGTCCCCTTTGAAGACGAAGTGGGCTATGGGGACTACCTCGAATCTTTCAACCTTAAGTTTTAGAGACTGGGAAAATGCCGTTGGAAGCAATCCTCCTGGTAGTGTAAATAAGGACATGGTCTTGTTTATTGAAAAGGGTGGAGACAGCATTTACATTGATATTAAGTTTACGAAATGGTCAAGTGGGGGCACGGGAGGTGGTTTTACTTACACACGAAGTACAGATTGTAGAAGCTTTACTAGTGTAACTGCCAGTTCGTGCGACAGTATGGTGTCGCCTAGTAAACGACATGTATGGCGAACAAGTGGTATCTACACCGATACATTAACCAATGCAAATAGTTGTGATTCCATATTAACCATCAATGCGACGATTCACAGTCAGGATACAGGGTTTATTTTTAAATCGGGATGTGGAAGTTATATCTTGCCCTGGAGCAAGAGGGAAGTGACCAAAACTGGAACCTATCACGATACCCTAACGAAGGGTACTGTATGTGGGCGTGATTCTATTTTGGAAGCAAAAATATTTATATATCCTGTGCCGACTAAAGACTATGACGTAACGGGTTGTGATAGTTTCGTGTCTCCAAGCGGTAAATACGTTTGGACAAAATCTGGAAAATATGATGATGTACTCAAGTCGTCAAAAACATGTGATACCGCAGTTACCGTAAATCTCACCATCTATGCTTCGTCGCATACGAGTTATAAAACGGCGACATGTGATAGCTTTGTTTCCGTTGGGAATAGGGTGTACAGAACAACTGGAATGTACTCGGATACGTTGCAAACCTACACAGGGTGCGATTCGGTTATCAATGTTGACTTAACCGTTAACAATTCGAGTTTTACGAAGATCTCTCCCATCGTATGCAGGGCCACTTATCTTTCACCTTCAGGCAAGTACACATGGAATACTACAGGAGTGTATTACGACACATTGCAAACTACATCTAGCTGTGATTCAGTGTTAGAAATACACCTTGGTATTGCTCCGAAGTTAAATACGATCAAGATTGAGTCTTGCGAACCATGGAGTTCGCCAAGTGGTAAATATGTATACACGGTAAGCGCTGTTTATTATGACACGATTCCCGCCGGTTCTGATTGTGACTCCGTATTGACCATCAACTTTACAAAACTTGAAACGAGTAGTGAAACCAAAGTGGTATTGGCAGCTATCAATAAATTCAACTCGCCGAGTGGGAAATATGTCTGGACCTCAGACGGCACATATAAGGATACCATTCCTAATGTTGCGGGATGTGATTCCTTTATCACATTTGATATTAAAATTCAAAGCTTTAGTCTTGATATAACCCAAAACGGTAATGAACTAACAGCGGTAGCCGATGGGGTGAATTATCAATGGTTAGATTGCGACAATGGGTTTGCTAAAGTCCCAGGCGAGACGTCTAAGAAATACGATGTAACCAAAAAAGGAACCTATGCTGTTGAGCTGGGTAATCAATGGAATACGGATACTTCCAGTTGTATCGAAATGAACCTTGGAATTCGTAATAACATGCCTGCCGATGTGCTTATTTATCCCAATCCAAATCAAGGTCGTTTTATGTTAGACTTAGGTTCGATTGTGGATGATGTGCAATTCGTTTCGGTTACGGATGTCAATGGGAAATTGCTGTACATGAATGTGTCGGTAACCAAAACTATGGACATTGATTTACGTGACCAGATAAGCAGCGGTGTGTACTTTATTCGAATAGTCGGAAGTGACTTTTCGTATAACACGTCTGCCGTCGTAGAGTAATAACTACATTAAACTTCTATTGTTTTTAGGTTTTTCTCGAAAGGGAGAGTTGCACGATGTTGGAACTCGATTACCTAATTTTTCTAAAACAACTCTTTGATGTTGGTGGCAAAAAGTTTGACGGCAATAGCCAATAAAACCACGCCAAATACTTTTCGGAGGATGCTTATTCCTCCAGAGCCCAAAATTTTACCAAAGCGAGCGGTGTTTTTGAGTACCAGATAGACCAGACCGATGTTAATCAATATGCCGACGATGATGTTCTCAATGGCAAATTCTGCTCGAAGCGATAGGAGGGATGTCAGGGTTCCTGCACCTGCAATTAATGGAAAAGCAATAGGTACAATGCTCGCCGTGGTTGGTGTTTCTTCTTTAAAAATATTTAGACCTAAAACCATTTCCATAGCCAAAAAGAAGATGACTACCGAACCGGCAACGGCAAAACTGTTTATGTCTACGCCAAGCAGGTTGAGAATATTATTTCCCGCAAAAAGGAAAACAACCATAATAACCAGTGCTACAAGCGTCGCTTTTCCCGACTGAATGTGGCCTACACGTTGACGTAGAGAGATAATAACAGGGATGCTTCCGAGAATGTCTATCACGGCAAATAATACCATGGTGACGGAAAGAATTTCGTTAAAATTGAATGCCATTTTGTAACCGAATATTTCGGTGCAAAGCTATTTCATTTACCTGAAATTTTTACTTACGGAGAAACTATTACTTGAGGTGATGTAGCTTCAAACAGAGAACCGTCTTCCATGTGAAATGAGAATAAATAAATGCCCGATTCAACCGAATCAGGTGGTGTTTCAATAGCTAAAGCATACGAAGGAGAACCCGAGGTTTGGTTCAGCCTATTATGAAATCGAAAAGTATCATTGTTGTCTATTTTCATTCCATTGACCGAAAATGCATCCGTAGCATCCGTAGTGTCACTCCCAATTCTCCATATTTTAACCGAATCGATCTCAACATGTAGTATTGGCGGAGGACACGGTGGTGTTGCGTATAGGGCAAAGGAATTGGGACGATCATTTACCATCACTACCTCGCGTGAAGAAAAAAGTACATTAAACAAAATTTGGTTGTACGAGATAGTGTCTAGGTCATATTCAACCCATAGATTATCCTCGGTATACTGTATGGTAGTAACTTCTTGAATCCCAAGAAATTCTACGATTCGTGTTTTGCAAGCACGGCCTTCATTTTGGTTACAGCCCCATTCCAGTAGAACCAGCCCAAATAGGGCTATGCTTAAGGTAAGAAGTTTCTTATTGACCCTGATCATAGAGATCAATTTTTGGTTACCTGAATTTGAGCGATATAATCTTCAATTGGTGTGCTCTGGCTTCTTATTATATGAGGCGTAAGGCCAATAATCTTTACGGTATATCCATCTACGGTAACTTCCTTATTCAACATGCCATAATCCGATGTGGTAACCTCAAATCGAATCTCTTTTGTATCGGATCTATAAATTAATCCTATCAGTGCAAACCCTTCCCAAAAACATTGATAGCCAATGGGGCATCTGTGATCCTCCAGCGTATCGCATTGAAAACTAATATTCTCTGGTGTATTGCATTTTTTGGATTGATAGGTTATTTCAAAGACCTCGTTCAACGGAAATTCAAAATCACAATCTTCTTGTTCAAGAAGTAACGCGTCTTTTGTTTTAGTCAAATCCGCGTCTTTTTGACATGCGGAGAACATGAAAAAAACGAGGGAAATGGTCAGTATTCGGTTAGCCATAATTACCAAAGTTACTCAAATAAAAAATCCTGAATTTCACGAGAATGTTAAACTTTACAATCTCCAATGGGTTTGAACCGTTTATCTTTTGTCACCTCGGGGTATAAACGTCAGAAATAAGGTTATGAAAGGGGTATTGATTTTTCTTATAGGTCTGTTGGTATCAGCAGATAGTTTCGCAGACGAACGTTTATTTAATCGTTTGCAAAAGCGGTTTGACAAAGATTCGGCAAAGGCCATATCGTATACCAAAAAGATGAAGAAGAAACATTCAAGAGAACCCGATACGTATTATTATTTGGCTCAGATAAGTTTTCAAAAGTTTAATCTCGCACCAAACCTAATCCGTAAGTATTCCTCTTTAAACAGTGCAGCTTCAAATAGTTATAAGGTTAAGAAATATGGTCGAAATTCACCGTATTTAAGTCCGTATTTCGATAGTCTTACACGTAAATTGTCAACCGCGTTAGTCGCTTATCGAGATACCTTTTTAAACCATGAAGATTTGGACAAATCCGAACGTATGGCCTATCAGTACCACCGACTAACAGGCAACTATTTACCTACCCTGGAGGAAATTGAAGAAAAAAAAGAAGCCGAGTTAAAACTCAAAAAGTTGGCCTTACAGGTGCCTCGTGTCATTGATGGGAAATATTACGGTTTACCCAGTGGAAAAGAAGATCTGCGATCCATTGACCCAAATGCCGAACGAGAGGTAGTCAAAATTCTTAATGCAGCTCGGATTGCCAAAGGTTTAAAACCGCTGACATGGGATTATAGCCTGGCCAAATCGGCTCGGTACCATGCCAATGACATGGCAAGTCAGAATTATTTTTCACACAGTACCAAGGACAGTATTAATGGAGAGTTGATCGAAATTGCAGGTGCGTTTAAACGCATCAGGAAGTTTTATACGTGCTGTGGTTTTGCCAATGGAGAGAACATTGCTGCTGGAAGCGGTGATCCTAAAGATACGTATTCCCAATGGTTTACAAGTCAGGGTCATCACGACATTATGTTTAAAGCCAACACAACCCGAGTGGCCGTTGGTGTTGCCTACAACCCACATTCGGCGTATCAGTACTACTGGGTAATGTGTACGGCTAGGAACTGAGTTTCTCGCCCCAATTCCATACAAATCCACCATAAATCCATCGCATAGGCATTTGAGAACCTATTATTTCCTGGTAATCTGTATTGAGTAGATTTCTCCCTTCAATAAATATCCGTGCCGGAACAATGGGTGGTTTAAACGATATCCGTGCGTTAAGCAACAGATATTGGTTGGGTATTTTTCCGTTAATAGAGGGGATTTCTTCTGGATTTCTGGTGATGAAATTGGCCGTTGTGCTCACCCGAAATCGATTGTATCTAGCTATTATTCTAGGCGCAATACTATGTATGGGGTGATTGGCTATATACTTCGATATCACACCAACCGCATTCGTTGTTTTGAGGTAGGTGTAGTTCAATGTAAATTTAAGGAAGCTTGTATCGGTTTTTAGGAATTCATAACTTCCACTAAACTCATACCCATAGGTTATACTCTTTGCGAGGTTTTGGGTATAGAAGTAGGTCGTATCAGGCAATAAGTTGTCGAGGTTTGTGATGTTGTTTGAATTGGTAAGTACATAATCAATCAAGTTGTTGGAGGCTCGTACAAACACAGATTGGCTGAGCTTAAATTTGGAATTGACCGTCCAATCGAAGTTTAGATCAGCCGATTTAGACACTTCCGGTTCCACATCTGGATTACCTACATTTCGGTTTGGACTCAACGTATCAATGGTGTTTGAAACGTACAGCTCCGTGTAATCGGCATTTCGTACAGAATAACCCATGGATGATCGGATCGTCAATTTGGGTAGACTGTAGGTCCATGTAAGCTGAGGGGTAAATTGTAGTCCAAAGTAATCGTCATTTTCGATACGCGCTCCAGTCATTAACAGAAAGTTGTCGGATAACTTGAATCTGGATTCGGCAAAACCCGCTATGCTGTAATTCGAATGATCCCCGCGATCTGAACTTTCGATAGTCGTCCGGTCAAATTGAAAACCATAGGCCAGTTTAGCCGATTTGATTTTTCGATTTTGTGTTAGAGTGGAATTTAACCGCGTTGTGGTATGTACGTCAGTAGGGGAAAACGGGTTAAAAATGAACGTGTCCCGGTTTTGCTTGTAACCAATATTAAACTCGGTTCGCTGTTTCTTGCCTTGATTAATAATGGCCGATTGTATCCAATAGGCCTTTATCTTTTCCGTTGATTCGTCGAACAAACTGGTTGAATAGAAGTATTTGGAATTAAAGTCTCGTACGTCTATAGCTCCTCGGGCATATATCTTCCATTGATCTTTGAAATAGGCCCCGGCAAGGGTGTAATTCTTTTGATTAAAGTTGGGGTTGAATAGGCTGTCTCTTGTGCTAAAAGGGTAATTTGGATTGGCGATTTCTCGTTCATCCGAGTTTGTGGATTTTATTCCACCCGAAAACGCCCATTTTTTGGTATTGACAAAAAGCCCCAGGTCGTTGGTGTTTAACCCGTATTGACCTTTGGCCACCTTGCCATTGAAACTTACTTTTAGCTTGGGTGTGGCCATATAGGTTTTGGTTTTAATATGTATAACACCACCTACCGCATCGGCACCATACGAAGATCCGGAAGGCCCTTTGATGATTTCGATTTGGGCAATTTCAGATAGGGCAATTGGGATGTTATTGTTAAAATGAGCCGTAAGACCATCATTAAGCCGTTGATTATCAATAAGAATCAACACCTGCGAGTAGGTGGACCCTCGAAGGCCAATATCGGTTTGTATTCCAAATCCGGCTCGACCATTTAAATTGATGCCGGCCACATCCTGAAGAACATCTTCCAACGAATTTACAGGCATAAGGGCAATCTCCTTGGCAGTAATCACCGTTACCGTTTTTCCAGTTTCCTCTGTCGTTGTTTGTAGTCGTGTCGCACTGATGCGGACGGTGTCTTTTTTTTCCTGGGCAATAGAAAGTAACGAACTCGATACGACCAGGCCTACTAAAATCAATTTATTTAGGATCATATATTCCTGTTTGTTTACATGCAATACT
>CAYZWM010000006.1:29469-30070 GCA_964482155.1 uncultured Chitinophagaceae bacterium
GTGTTTAATTATAATAGGGGAGGTGAATCGATTTCTTAATGTCTGTTGAACTATTTCGATGAGCACAGGTTACGTCAATTATTTTCTATTAATTTGCTCCATGAGGTATTTGTTGACGGTGCTCTTTCTTTTTGGTGGATTAATGATGGCTCATGCAGGAGTTGAACCCGTTGATCACATTACCTGGACAAGTATTTTACCTCCGTTGGTGGCTATCGCGTTGGCTCTTATTCTTAAAGAGGTATTGATTAGCCTGACTGCCGGCATATTTACTGGGCTTATTCTGATTATGTATAACAGCAGTGCGTCGAGTGTCGGTGAGGCATTTTTGGCTATTCCCGAAGTGATTCAAAAATCGCTGTTTAACAATGATCATCTATCGGTTATTCTCTTTACCCTCATGATTGGAGCGATGGTGTCAATAATTTCCCAAAACGGAGGAATGATGGCATTGGTCAAGAAGATTGCCAAAAAGGCTACAACCGCCCGTTCAGGTCAAATGGCTACATGGTTACTGGGCATTGCCATTTTTTTCGACGATTATGCCAATACTCTGGTGGTTGGAAACACCATGAGACCACTCACCGACCGCCTTAAGATT
>CAYZWM010000006.1:30080-42502 GCA_964482155.1 uncultured Chitinophagaceae bacterium
AGTCGAGAAAAACTAGCGTATATAGTAGATTCTACCGCAGCTCCAGTGGCTGCAATTGCCTTTATTACCACCTGGATTGGTGCAGAATTGGGTTTTATAAGTAAAGGCATTGCAGAAATTGAAAATGGCGAGGAAATCATTGGAAGTGCATACTCCGTATTTTTCCAATCCTTACAATACATGTTTTACCCATTATTAACCCTGATCTTTATCTTCCTGATCATCTGGAAACGGGTAGATTATGGACCCATGTTAATTGCAGAACGGAAAGCAAGGCGCGCCCCGGTGGAGTCAAATACGGAAATGGGTAATACCATAGGGGATATAGATTCTGTTCCAGAGCAAAAGGAACATATCTTAAGTGCTGTTGTTCCCATCGCCGTTATGATTCTAGGAGCGGTGGTTGGATTGATGTATACGGGACTTCAGAGCTTTGATTGGTTGTCGGATAACTCATTTATGACCAATTTGTCTGGAACCATTGGAAAGGCGGATTCGTATAAATCATTGATTTGGGGTTCGTTTTGTGGATTGGCCACGGCCATTCTTATTACTGTGATTCCCAAACTGTTAAGTATAAAAAAGACCATGGAAATGGCTGAGAAAGGAGTGAAGTCAATGATGCCAGCCATTTTGATACTAACTCTGGCCTGGACTTTAGGTGGTCTGACCGAACAATTAGGTACCGCATCTTATCTGGCCGAATTAACCCAGGGCAATATTTTACCTCAGTTTATACCCACCCTGGTTTTTGTCTTGTCTGCAGCCATAGCGTTTTCTACAGGCACGAGTTGGGGAACCATGTCTATACTATATCCCATTGTTTTGGTAACTACCTGGGAAATTTGCCAGGCGGCGGGTATGGATGTGCAGGTGTCTATTGGAATATTTGCCAATGTTGTCTCGGCGGTGTTGGCCGGTTCGGTACTTGGCGATCACTGCTCCCCGATATCAGATACGACCATACTTAGCTCATTATCATCCGATTGTGATCATATTTCCCATGTTAGGACTCAAATGCCGTATGCACTTACGGTAGGTGGTGTTTCCATTTTGCTTGGAACCTTACCAGCCGGTTTTGGAGTTCCCTTTTATATCAGCTTCCCAATTGCCGTTGGAGCCCTGTATTTTATAGTCTCATATTTCGGTAAAATGGTTGAAAATGAGGGCTAAAGGGGTAATAATGCGGTACATTTGTGGGTTGGTAATTAAGTAAATTGGGAAGTACTCAGAAAATAGTTCAGCAGAAGATAAAAAAACGCATACGGATTGGTGCGTTCATTATTGTGCCTGTAATTCTGATTGCCGGTGGTACCATCGTCTTCCAGTTAACAAGTGGTAGTGGGAATTTTGGCTCCTTCGACTTTAATTTGGGTAAACTGTGGTCATGGGCTACTTCGCCTAAAGAAGTTCAAGAGGTTCCTGCAGATGCCGAGTTTCAAGGTATTATTTCACCACGTGTAATTGACAGACCTCAACCCGTAGCAGTTCAACGAGAACATACTGAAACCGTTCGCGTTCGTCCGGTTCTGAACAAAGGAGTTATTGCAAATGCACAGTATCCTTCCAAGTTTGCCAGCGGTAAAGCTTCTTACAGTCCGATTGAAGTTAAGGACATAAAGCCGCTTAAGAGTTTGAATTATTTTAAGTCTGGTAAATACATTGATCTTCTTCAAAAGGAATTTTTGATTCCACAAGGCCTTGTAACGCAGCGTTCAAGAATAGCCATTGGTGCTTCTTTTGCGCCTGGTGTATCGTATCGTAATCTTCGTTATAGAGACATTAATTCGGTGGCCAGGGTAGAGAACAAAACGGTATATACCTACGGTCAGAGTAAGGAATATAGAAACGAGAATGATAGACCAATCATGAATTTCTATTCGGGTATTGATGTTTATGCTCACCTGAGTGATCGGTGGACTCTTCAAACGGGTTTTTACTATTCGTCTCATGGAGAAAAATTGACCGTCATCAATAAGAATGACCCAGACCAGATGTATCCAAACCCATCGGAAGAAAGCGCGTTTTTAAATAGACAAAGTGTTTTTGATTCCCCAGAAATGGTTGACTATGTGCCAAATGAAGAACTGCCTTTTAGCAATTATTATGGCTTTGTAGAAGTGCCTTTGGTATTTGGTTATCAGGTGTTTCGACCCAATGAAATGTTAAGCCTGAGCGTTCAACTAGGTGCGTCGTATGGCTATTTGGATCATGCCGATGTATTGATGTATAACTACGAAACCAATAAGTATTTCTGGATTCCAAGTTCAGACTTTCCTTTGATCAATAAACACTTTATCAGTGGAATTGGTGGAATTCAGATTTCGCAATACATCAGCCATGAAATTGAGGTATTCGCCAATCCTCAGTTTAAATATGTTCTAACGCCGACCTTTAAGCCAGACTACGAAATCAAGCAAAATCAATGGGCTGTAGGGCTTCGAATGGGTATGAAAGTCCATTTGTAGAGTCTTTCGAACGCCGTTACTTTAAAACTTCTCTAATTCGATTCTTATGCCTTAACCAATTGCTTGCAGTTGACCAGGTCTCCGTTACCAGGAATTCAATATTCGATCATCTTTCTAACTGGAAAAATCTAAATTTCACCATTATCCCGTTTTTGCTATGATTACGGCTTAAAAACCGTCATATCTAGTGATGTTTTTGTCTAAGATAGATTCCATATTTGTTATGGATGACAGTCTAATTTAATCGAGGGTGTCATTTCGCATTATGGACACCTAAAATAAGAATATGTCACTTACCGCTCATTCAGACATTATGGGTAGATTTCATGAGTCTGCCTTCAACATCATTATTGCCGAGATATTAGCACAAAGGCCAAGCATAAGTAATTATGCAACTAAGCGAATTATTAATAGCAATAAGTATTGTACACCTATAGAATTGGATCCCGTTTTAGCCAATTTGGGTGTTGAGAAATGTTCAGAGATTGACAAGATTCCCATTTTTGGTTCGGACGAGTCTTCAGGCCTTGATTTTTGCCTCCAACTGAAAGAACTAAAGATTGACTTTGGACCGTCTTCAGAAATTGAACTTCCACCGGAGTTAGGTACTCTCAATCTTCAGCAATTTGCTCTCAAAGGAACTGTATGCGCCGGAATCGGATGTACGCAATCAGGTTTTAATGTAGTCGAACGGGATTCACGGTTTAATATCCGAGGAACCGCCACAGAGAGAACTCATATCAAACCCATATCCCTGGGAAGAAATATTACGAATGGCTTAAATTTTCTGCCAATTGACCTGATGAAAATGAACTGCTTTTGCCTCAGTTTTTACGTTAAGATGGTTGTTCAGCGTGATGATACCCATTTGAAATTAAAATTAAGTGGTATTGAAATAGAAGACATTACTCCAATTGGGTTGGAAAACGCGATTGAGTGTTATCTAAAGGAAGTACTGGATCATACGGTTTTCCCAAAGATTCAAATTGCCTTAGAGGATCTTATTTTTAATGTGGATTCCTATTTCGATATAGGTCCAACACCCACGTCAATTCAATTACCTTATAACCCCGACGTGTCTAACAACTACTTATCCGTTTATTTAAACATTAATTAAATCGTTATGTCATCAGTAGATTTGGCCTTTTCAGAAGAGGCGGTTAAAGAACTTTTTGAGATCGCCCGCGACAGCATTCATATTGTTAAATCGGGAAGTTCAGGAGGTGCGTTTTCTGCCACGTATAATGCAGGTGTCCGACTTGAGGGAGGGCGATTGGATTTAAGAAATTCTCCAGATGAGATAAGAATCAATGAACTTGATGTGGTTTATGACCCCTTGAACGTGACTCTTGCAATTGATATTCCTGAAATATGTGTCGGTGGGTTTTGCCTAATTCCTAAACCTCCGCCCTGGAGCGGTTGTTTACTGAGGGCACCCAGAATCTGTCTATTTTCGGCAGACCCCGATATTTCCATAGGGCTTAATCTGGATGGCCTAATCGAATCCGAAATTTCAGGTGGTTTCGAAATTGAAACTGTTCTGTTTAGTAATCCAGCTGGTATTGGGTTAAATCCATATCAGGCTCACGCGGCAGATGTCCAGGATAAATGGAGGCTTCATCTGAAGGCTAGATGGTTGGATTTGGATGTGATTGATATTTCAGATACGGTTGGCAATGTGCTGGACTCCATTATAGATAATTTCATTGACGGAGTTTTTGGTGGACTACCCGGTTGGGCTCAAGATGCGTTAAGCTGGTTGCTTCATGGCATAAGTGACATTATTCGAGGTATCCTTGATATTGCGGACGATGTTGACGAATGGTTGTCCGACCTTTTGGGGACCAGTTTTGGCTTGTTTGACTTCATTCTGGAGCATGTTGCAAACTTCCTGTCAAGTCAACATCCTTTGTACGAATTGGAAACGCCTTACCCCATTTTACCAGGTAATCCGCCGGTGTTGCTTCCCATTAGCAATATTGCCACCGATATTACAAACGATGAGCTCATTTTAAGTATTGATATTTAAACTTTAAGAATTCGTGCAATGAAAAACCTGATCAACAAAAAAGTACTGGAAACCGTAAAGTTCTCGACTAATACCGTCGGTCCATTGGCTTACCTCGTTCATAAAATGAGTGGGAAAGGCAGCTATATTCTTGAAGTTTATCGCGGCGATAAGCCATCGTACTCCATGGGTATTGAGTGTTCTGAAAAGCACAACAAAACGTCTGAGCAAATTGACCTGTCTGGTTTTGAGAACGATTCAAACCCATACAGCATTCAAATTAATGACAAAAATGGCTACCTCGTTTTCTATAATTCGAAAGAATTTACCGGCAATAGAATCTTGATAAAACAAGACAAAACTATTGAGTTTGATTCATTTAATCCTGCAAAGGGTGACCGGTACGCCCTTAACTTGTTGAGGCCTGGGAAGTATAAGGTGCAATCAAAAACCCTCAAATCTGGGCTGGCTGTGGATGTGGCATACCCCAGTTTGAAGACGAGCAAAGAGAGTCGTTATTTGGAAAGCCCCAAATTGTCTTTAAAATCCGTGGATTCGATTAAGAAACAGGGTGGGTTAAGCTTATTGCCGAACCAGGGGTTGATTATCGAATTGGATAAGGACTTTCAAAATCTAAGCGTTGAGTTTGTTAAGGAAAACAATCCGCGTAAAGGTGAATCTATCCGTGAACAGTTAAAGGCCCAATTGCGAAGCAAATTGAAGGATAAGCCAAAATCAAAGAAGTACACCTGGAGAGCGGGTAAGTCATAACAGCCACTCTCACACAGGGTAATAAAGGTGGGTCTTTACGAAGTAGAGGTAGCTACTTAACTTTTACTTGTGGTTATGGCCTTCGTGACCTGTTTCGATATGAGGTTTAGGTACCGGTTGATCATTTTTTACCACGGTAACAATTATGATTAGGTTCGATTCTCCTGCGTTTGAGAATATATTTACCCCTTTCGCGTATTCGCCTAATTTGTCGTTTGTGTCGAACGTAACTTTAATACTGCCTTTTTGCCCGGGAGCAATGGATTGTTTTGGCCACTCCGAAGCAGTGCAACTACAGGTAGTTCGCACTTCGTCGATTTTAAGATTGGCGCTTCCAGTATTGGTAAATTCAAAAATATGTACAGCTTTTTCTCCCTGTTTAAACGTACCCATATCATATTGTACAGTGTCTTTAAACGTCATTTTAGGGGTTTGAGCTTGTGCCGACAAACCTACAACTGTAAATAGTAAAAGAGCAATTATTTTGTTCATTGTGTTTTATTTAATAGGTATCAACAATGATACCACAGTTTTAAGATTAATAAACTTAATTTTTCGTTGCACCTGTTTGAATAATGTTGTTACTAAATAGTTGGTGTGATGCAAGGCGTATGTAGGCATTTGCTATATTCGTGGCCGAAAAATAGGACTATGACAGATATACAAATTGCACAGGCCGTAGAAATGAAGCACATCAACGATGTTGCGGCTAAATTGGGTGTTGATTCTGACAACATCGAACAATACGGAAAGTACAAAGCGAAGTTACCTTTAACCCTTATCGACAAGGACAAAGTTGCCAAGAGTAAACTTGTTTTGGTAACGGCATTAACACCAACACCTGCAGGTGAGGGTAAAACAACCGTGTCGATTGGCTTGAACGAAGGTTTAAACCAGATTGGAAAGAAAAGTGTGGTCGTTTTAAGAGAGCCTTCTCTTGGACCCGTTTTCGGTATTAAAGGTGGAGCTGCTGGAGGTGGATATTCTCAGGTTGTTCCAATGGAAGACATCAACCTGCATTTTACAGGTGATTTCTCTGCGGTTGAAAAAGCCAATAACTTCTTATCGGCGATTATTGACAACAATCTTCAAAGCAAAACACGAAGTTTAAATATCGATGCAAGAACTGTTATCTGGAAACGGGTAATTGATATGAACGATAGAGCACTTCGAGATATCGTTATCGGTTTAGGTGGTACGGCTAATGGTATTCCACGCGAGGATGGTTTTAATATTACTGCGGCGTCTGAGATCATGGCTATCTTATGTATGGCCAATGACCTGGACGATTTGAAAACGAAGTTGGGGAATATCTACATTGGTCAGACCATGGATAAAAAACCAATTTATGCCCGTGATTTGAAGGCTGAAAACGCGATGGCAATTTTGTTAAAGGATGCGGTTAAGCCTAACCTGGTACAAACACTAGAAGGTAACCCGGCTATCATTCACGGTGGGCCGTTTGCCAATATTGCACAAGGAACAAACACGATTGTTGCCACTCAAATGGGTCTGTCTTTAGGAGACTATGTGGTTACAGAAGCAGGATTTGGTGCAGATTTAGGTGCTGAAAAATTCCTGGATATTAAATGTGGTTATGGAGACTTAAATCCGGAAGCATTGGTACTCGTGGCAACTATACGAGCACTTCGTCATCACGGTGGAGCTACGCCAGATCAATACAACGACGCTAACTTAGAACGCGTTAAAAAAGGATTTGTAAATCTTGAGAAGCATATTGAAAACAGTAAGAAATTTGGATTGAACCCAGTTGTTGCGATCAATAACTTCTACACCGATTCTGATGAAGAAATAAACTGGTTGATTGAAAAATGTGCAAGCATTGGTGTTCAGGCTGTTTTGAGCAAAGGATGGGCCGAAGGCGGAAAAGGTACCCTGGAATTAGCCAAAGCCGTTGTGGCGGAAATCGAAGGCGGAAAGAATGACTTTAAACCTTTATACGATTGGGACTCTTCAGTAAAGGACAAGATCGAAACCATTGCTAAAGAAATTTATGGTGCAGATGGAGTTGATTACACGCCGAGAGCAGAAATGGGTCTTCGAAAAATAGGCCGACTAGGCCTTGATCATTTACCAATTTGTATGGCTAAGACGCAGAAGTCTTTTTCTGATGATGACAAGAAACTCGGAAGACCAACCGGCTTTAGAGTAACGGTTCGGGAATTTGAAATTGCTGCAGGTGCTGGATTCTTGATTCCAATACTTGGTAATATGATGCGTATGCCTGGTTTACCAGCTGTTCCTGCATCCGAGGGAATGTCTATTGACAGCGACGGCGTAATTAGCGGTCTGTCGTAACAAGATATTAAGTTCAATATATAGAGGCTGGAAGATTTTGAATCTTCCAGCCTTTTTTTTGCCTAAATATTCGATCTCATTCCACCTTATTCACTGGAGTTTATTTCTTCTACTAACTTGTCAGCCAACCAGTCAGACAGCTTTTGTGCTCCCGGTTTATTAAAGTGACTTTGATCGTACCAGTTCAGCTGGTCATCAAATATCTCCATTGGAGGGAGAAGGACTTTCCCATATTTCTGATACGTTTCCATCTCCATTGGAATCTTAACACGGGTATCGTAAGAAGGCATGTACAGAAAGAGAATTTTGATGTTATGGCTTTCGCAAATCGAGTGTATTTGGTGTAGGTAACGCCGTGGATACTGCATATGGAAATTGCGTTCCATTTCAGGTGTTTTTGGTTTAACCACATTTGGCCTTGCTTTTCTTTTTTGGAGCTCTTCGATCGGGGCATTTCCATCCAAATAAAGGTAACCATGATCCTCCTGACGGATTTCCACGTATGTTTCCATGTGGTAGAGTTCCTCCTGTTTTAATTCAATTTTATACGCAAAGTGGTCGGACAAGTCCTCCAAATAATCTCGATTGAAAATAAGATTGGCCAATACTACATCGCCTGTACGACTGATATGTGGGAATATGGGGTGACTGTACCGGTCTTCGTCTTCTCTAACTTCCAGCACCAGGTATTTGATGTCTTTGGTTTTAATGATTTTTTGAAGCAGGGTATATGTGAGGTTTCTTCCCAACCGACAGTAACCCAAATTAGCTACAGATAATTGATGATCGACTAATCCATCCTCCATACGCTGGTCGTCTATACCGTTTACCGTGTGTGACGAGCCCAAAATGACCACATCAATGGGTTTGACGTTTTCGTACAACCGATCGTGAATCCAGATGCCATGATTTAGGCAATCGTCTTTGAGTTCACTGAATTTTGAACGCTCTTTGATTGGCATAAAAATGAGCAACGCCACAATAGGAGTAAGAAATAAGGCGATATGGGTGAGCAGCCGTTTCATCTAGAATTGGAAATAAATGAAATCAGGTTTAACATTCAGGTTAATAAGACCGAGTATTAGGGCCACCAAACCATAATAGAACCCATAACGCACCCAAACGGATTTACCAGTCAACCACTCTGCAAAATCGAGGTTGAAGAGTTGACTTTCTAGGACTATAAATAGGAGTAAAACAACCATAAGTGTTGTAAACCGAATGTTGGAGTATTCTGAAATGGTTTTCAAAATCAAATCAGTTGAATAGGTTGTTAGATCAACAATTGACAATGACAACTGCATTAAATGAGCAGTAGATTCAGCTCGAAAAGGAATCCACAACAACGTCACGATCGCAAAGACAAAAATAGCGTTAAACTTCTTCAAGAGGTTGCGATTTATTCTCTTTTCTGCAATCAAAATTAAACCATGTAACCCCCCCCATATTACAAACGTAAACTGTGCACCGTGCCATAAACCCGAGAGCAAAAAGGTCAGAAACAGGTTGAAATACATGCTGTATTTTCCGTTGCGATTTCCACCTAGAGGAATGTAGACGTAATCTCGAAACCAGGTTGATAAAGAAATATGCCAACGACGCCAAAATTCATTAAACGAAGAAGCAAAATAGGGGGTTTGAAAGTTCTTACGAAGTTGAATGCCGAGCATACGTGCGATACCAATAGCTATGTCAGAATATCCAGAGAAGTCTGCATATATCTGAAAAGCGAAAAACAAGATCCCCAACAGGGTAGAAAGCCCAGAGATGGACTCGTTCGGTGCCAGAAGTTGATCCGCCAGGAGTCCCAGGTTATCGGCAATGACCACTTTCTTAAACAGCCCCCATACGATGAGTCGGAGGCCATGTATACTTTGAGGATAGCTAAATTTCTTTCTGGAATAAAATTGAGGGAGTAAGTTACGCGCCCGTTCTATTGGACCAGCTACCAATTGCGGAAAAAACGAGACAAAGGCGAAGAAAGACAAGGCATCGTTCGTGGGTTTAAGCTCATTGCGATACACATCTATCGTGTAACTCATCGTTTGAAATGTATAAAACGAAATGCCTACAGGTAAAATAATGTTGAGCGTAGTTGCGTTAATCGAAACTCCAAAAGCCTCAAACATCTGCTGAAAAGAGTCCGAGAAAAAATTGAAGTACTTAAAGAAACCTAACATGCTGAGGTTGATAGCCACGCTGATGAACAGAAGCCTCTTTTTTTGTGCTTGATTATCGCTGGAATGCAGAAGAATACCAATAATGTAATCCGTAACCGAACTCAGTACAATAAGACCTAAGAACCTGGGGTCCCACCAACCGTAGAAAATGTAGCTGGAGATAATAACGAAAAGATTTCTGGCCCACACAGGCAGCCTGTTGTTGATCTGCCAATAGGACAGAAAAAACAAGATGAAAAAAACCAGAAATGCAAAAGAATTAAATACCACTATTATCTAGAAATCGACTCTCAAAACCACAATACTGGTTTCCTTGGTGGCTAAAATACACAAAAAAAGGATTCTGAACTTTCGATAAATAGCCGGGTTATGGATTGACAAAACGAATAGTTTTTGGTCACTTGTAGCCCAATTATCTGCTTCCAAATCTTAAAATAGACTTAAAATCAGGGGTTTAGTGACATCAGATTGTCATCAATCCATTTTTCCTGCAACGGATAATAATTCGGCGTGGTCTTGGGATAAAACAATTAATATTATGAAACACGTATTTACTTTTTTGGTATTCTTTGGTCTGATAATGACAGCTCAAGCACAGAATACGAAGCTACTTTATATCAAAACGATCTACCCAGATGGTTCTGTTTTTGATTCAACCCTCAATTCTTTTAATGCAAATGACCAATTGGAACTTTCAACACGTCAATATTACTCGACAAAAAGTGCGGCGTGGTTAAAGTCCTGGCAAAACACGTACACCTATGATGGAAATGGTGATGTTGAAACCAAGGTTACCAAAACCCATGGTGGCGCCGATTGGAAAAACTGGGAGAAATCAAGTTATACGTATAAGCAACCGGGAACATTGGCAATGGAAAGCGTTGAGAGCTGGGTGGACAATGCATGGATAGTGACCCGAGAAATTACACATCATTACGATCCAGATAAATTAGGCGACACCACCTTGATCGTTAAGGTTGATGCAGCTGGTAACAAATCACTTGATCAACGTATCTTTTTAATTTACGATGCAAAATTCAGGCTAAGCCAAACCCTAGAGCAAAAATGGGATGAGGGTGTAAGCGATTATAAATCAACGGCTAAACAAACATATTTGTATAATTCTAAAGATGAATTGGAAACAGAAGAACGTTATTCCTGGATATCGGGCTCGTGGTATTTCTCGGATTTTTTCACGTATACCATGACTAGTTTTGGGGAAATCGCCAAACGCGTACGTACCATAAGTGCAACAAACGTGGTAAACGATACACGATATTATTTCTATAATAAAGAAGATAATACCGCCATAGGAGATGTTTCAGGTTTAGCACTCATTCGAGTGTATCCAAATCCAATCCAGGACCGATTTTTTATAGATTTTGGTCTAGGTCAGTATGATTTGGAAGTGACGAATATGTCTGGTCAGGTGGTTGAAAATTTAACTTCTGTATCTGGAGTTGTTTCTGTAGATGCTGGTCTTTGGGAAAGAGGTATGTATCTCTATAAAATTATGGGCAACCAAAACGGGGTTAACCGTGTTGGTAAGCTGTTGTTGTATTGATACGACACAATTTTTGGCTCTCAGACCGTTTATTGCCAGCATGATAAGCGTCAGTTACAGTTAGTTAAACCCGGATTGCTAAACTTTTAGTGATTCGGGTTGTTTTTTTTGATAGGTCAGAGTTTTTAAGGATTGTATAGACGTATAAGATTCTGAGACTACTTTTGCGACGATATATGAATCCAACATCAAAATTATCCGCTTCGAAGTATACACCGGAAGGTGTGCGTAAAGTCGAAGACGTGTTGACAAACGAAGCCCCTTTGCAGATATTGATTAATGGCAAGCCCTTTACGGTAACCATGCGTACTCCTGGGCATGAGAAAGACCTGGCTCGTGGTATATTGCATTCCGAAAATGTATTTACCAATATGTCTCTTGGGCTCAAAACTCAATCGATGGATATTGATGGCGATGGAAATGTAACCATTATTAATGCGCTTGTACCTGAAGATCAGTTGGATTTTGGATTTGATTCCAATCGATCCCTAACCTCAGTTTCATCTTGCGGGATCTGTGGTAAAGAAGACCTTTCTTCCATCGAATTATGTGGAGTTCCTTTAAAAGATGAAAGCCGATTTAGCCTTAAGGATATCAACAATATGTTTGATCAGATGGCTAAGTTTCAGGAAGCATTTATTGCATCTGGCGGTTGCCACGCTTCGGCAGCATTTAATGCCAATAAAGAGCTAATGGTGCTTCGCGAGGATATTGGTCGACACAATGCCGTGGATAAAGTTATTGGTCATCTAATCAATGAAAAAATAGTTGATCAGGCCAAAGTGATTGTCGTTAGTGGTCGGGTGTCGTACGAAATTGTATCCAAGGCGTACTATGCGGGCATTCCTATTCTGGCAGCTATTTCAGCCCCATCTGCCTTAGCGGTCAATATTGCAGACCAATTTGGCGTGAGTTTACTGGGTTTTTGCCGTCCAAATAAGCTGACAGCCTTTAGTCATGCACGCCGAATCGTCTAGCTTTTTGCCAAACCAATTTCGGTGTTAGGTTCTTCGCCTCCATTCCACACCTTCAACACTCAACACTCAACACTCAACATTAAACCTTCCACCTTCCACCTTCAATCATTAAGCCTTCAATCCTTCACCCTTCAG
>CAYZWM010000007.1:0-30005 GCA_964482155.1 uncultured Chitinophagaceae bacterium
GGTAAGGTGTTTTCCGATGTGAGCATCACAGCCAAACCGTTTTTTGAAAAGCAAGGTTTTCATACGGTCAAGATGAACCATAATTACCGAAACGGGCAAGACCTAATCAATTACCGGATGGAGAAGGAATTCTCTACCACTTAACAACCTTAGTCCGATACGAGGCATTGTCGCTGTCTAACTGAAGGATGTAGATACCAGGTTCAAACGAACTCAAATCAACGGTACTTGAACCATTAAGAGGCCCATAAGCAATTTGACTTCCGTTCATCGTGAACACTTTAAAGTCTGTATAATGTTCAGAGTTCTGATCTAAATAAACCAATCCTTCTGTGGGATTCGGGTATAAAGTGGCTTCGCTCATTATGAGCTTTGGTGCTGAAACAAGGTCTTCATCAACAATGGCCATAACCGTATTGGTTTCCTTCTCAAAAGCATAGTCAAATACCACGGTGGCCGTGTTGACGAACTGAAGACCATCGGTTAAATTATTTTTTAAAGCGAGTTCGAAGGTTGCATGCCCTTCGTCCGTTACGATCTCTCCATTTCGCGTCGGATTTGGAGGAAGGTTAATGTCTTCAAACTTGTAGACCAATACATAGTAATTGGAAAATGCGGGACCTGGGTACGAGCCATCAACTATGGGGTGGCTAAATGAAATATCGTTTATGGATTTGATGGACGAGTTAAGTGCAATGGTATCGATGATGTAGACATTTCGAACCGTATCTTCTGTATAGTTCGAAAATGAAATATGATATTGAATGTAATCCGCATCAGGATAGAGATAGGCCGTATCGCTTGTTGTTCCATCCGGGTTCACAAATTTGTGTATGTCAATGTCTTCGTCCACAATTTGCTGAGTGAGTGAACTGGTGTTGTTCTCAATGTCGTCTTCAATCTTTTTTTGTGCGATGGTTGCGGTTAATTCGAGACTTTCCTCAACCGATCCATCCACATCAAACAGGCACTTAATTTCTCCGGTTTCGCCAGGAGAAAGAGCCATCACATCCCAAACCGCAGAATCGCCAAATACGCGATCTGGTTTTGGTATGGCTTTGAGCGATTTTAATCGGGAATCGAACTTTAGGCTTACCGTTCCTGCCACCAATTCTGATGAGCCCAGGTTTTCGTAATTAATGAAATACTGTTGCCTGTTGTTCAGATTCACCATCGAACCCGAACTGGAGACCAACTTGATGGCCAAATCTTTAATATTACTTTCCTGAACCAGAGGGAAGTCTATGGTGTCGAGGACCCCATTGTTAAGCTCTACCGTCTGCTTAAGCTTACTGCATGGCGACGAGCGCCAGTATTTACCAGGAACAATCGAAATTTCATAGTTGCCTTCTTCCAGATAAACCGTATAAAAGCCATCCTCTCTTGGTCGAACTAAAATGTTACCCGGTTCTATCCTGATAACCCGGTCGGTTAAGAATTCATCTCGAGGGTCTTTTTTACAATTCATGTTTTTGTCGAAGTAAACCTGGCCTCGAATAGCCGACAAACGTGACTTATTTTTGAATTGAGCGATCCGGTTAATTTTTATGTCTCTATGCGTTTTGAAACTACCCGTAGCAATTAGACTTTCCTTATAAATCGTCAACCAATGAACGTTGGAAAGAAAACCTCCTTCAAAAGGAGACCATGTTTCATCTTCATATTTGGCAATATAATAGAAGTCGTCACTACCTGGAAACTTAAACTTCCCACTGGCATAAGCAATTTTTCCGTCTGAAACTAAGTCTGTAATTAGGATAACCTCTTTAAAACCGTTTTCCATTTCATACGCAGAATCGTTGACGATTTCATAGAACTTAGTGGGTAATGGTCCTGTTTTAAGTGAACCAGCTACGATTAATCGACTTGTTGTGCTTACAAATTCCCAGGGTCTTACCACGTTGTGTCCAAATGCGGCGAGTTCTCCATTTCTAAAACGAGCCATATACGAGGTCTTTGTGAAACCGACCTTTGTAAAAAATCCACCTACGTAGAAGTCGTTGCCCTTTACGAAGGTTGTTAGGACGGTATTGTTTATTTTTTCTAACTCTTTAATGCCTGACGACACCCATTTTTCACCATTGTAGAAGCCTAAATTATCACCACCAGATACAACGGTGTTTGGGAATCTCCCGCCTACGACTAATAAGTCATCATAAATATTGAAGTGCGTTATCACGTCAGTACTTTTAATGGCCGTGGATGGGCTCTGGACATTTTGATATTCTTTCCCTGTCCATCTCACCAGGTTTCGAGCATTGGATAATTTGCCAAAACGACCAAATTTTCCTCCGATATACAAGTGTGATTTATAGTAATACAAAGCGGAGATACGTGAGCCAGAGTCACAGTCAACATTAGGTAGTCGTTGCCAAATACCGCCATTCCAAAATGCAAGACCCAGGGTATTGCCCTTTGATCCATTGTCTTGAACTTTATAAGCCACAACCAGCCTTTTTTCGTTTACAACGGTTATGGCCGACGGGGCATAACTCAGACCATCATTGAGCGGTTGCCAGATTTGCGCTTGAGACACAAGAGTAAAGCAAACAAGTGATATACAGAAAGTGCTGAGTTTCTTCATTATTCCTTAAGCTTAAATTGTAGGGAAATATTCCCACCTAAACCAGACATCTTTTGGGAAATGTCGTCACCCTTTATCATATTTCTCCCATCTCGTTGATAATGGGTAAGCAGTTGTAATTTTAGTCGATCACTTAGGTCATATCCAAATCCGAGGTAACCTCCGTAAACGAGGTTAAGACGATTAAAACGGTCTAAACGCTGCACGTTCATTGGTTTGAAGTCGCCACCAAGCGTATAACCCTTCGCACTCACCAAATATTGAATGTTTCCTGTTAATCCCAATTGGAAGTCAATTTTGTCTCCTATATCAAACGACTTGCCAATGCCAATTGGAATACCAATATACGTATATCTAGGACTTGTACGTCCTTTTACCGTTGTATCCCTGTGGTTCCAGGGCGCCCAACCAATGGTGTCTCCTTGTGTATTTCTATGGGGTATAGAATCGTAAACCACGTACGTAAATGATGGATTGCTTTGCTGTCCTTTTTCCTCATATTTTATTCCAGAAGTAAGTTGGAATTTCTTAAAATCGGCGCCTACACTAATACCAAAATTAGGAAGCTGGGTAGCGACTTCGTTATTGGCTTTGTAGGTCGGGTACAATGGATTGGAAGCTTTTACATGCTGATTAATACGTGAAATTCCAACAGACAATCCAACGTAAGGGTTAAGCAACCGTGCTGGTTTGATCGACGTGTCTTTTGGTCCAGTAAGTGAAACAAATGAAGGATGCTTTTCAGTCAGAGATCGCCATGACCAGTCTATAACCCACAGGATGTTATGTTTTGGTGAAACATCCACATGTTCATAAACCCAGTGTTCCTGAATATTTTCTGGGGTTGGTGGGGTCTTTTCAACCGCATCATTAGTTTTACGATCAGACGACGTTCTGTTGTTTTGTTTAGGCGTCGCGTTGTTGTCGAACCCAGTTAAGTCAACAGCTTTAGGTTCGTCTTGAGTTGCGATGTCATCAGATGGAGTAGCTTCAGAGTTTGACGTATTTCCGCTTTCCGGGTCAGTTGTCTCCGGACTGGAAGGGCTGGATTCCGATTGGATAGGAGTCGCAGGCTGAGAAGTAGTCGTTATAGGGTCAACATCGTTGTTATTATTCACAAACAGGTAAGTGCCTCCAAGAATAAGGATGGCGGCGATACCAAACCACCACCAGGCAATTCGTCTTTTCTTTACAGGATGAAGTTCACCAAAAAGCTTATCCCATTCAGAACCATCTAAAGGCAAGTTTGCATTCTGCAAATTGCCTTTAAACAAATCGTCGATATGTTTATTCTTTTTAGCCAATGTTCAATTGTTCTTTCACCAATTTCTTTAACATCACTCGGGCCCGTGCCAATTGTGATTTAGACGTTCCAGCACTTATGTTTAGCTGTACGGCAATTTCTTTATGGGTAAATCCTTCTAACGCATATAAATTAAAGACCACTCGATAGCCGTCAGGTAACTGATTAATAATCTTGTAAAGATCCTCCATCTTCACTTCCTCCTCTTCTTCAACAACCAAAGTGTATGATTTGTCGTCATCGCTATGTTCTAAAATCTTCTCCGGATTGTCATAGTGAACATATTTAATGCTTTGTTTAAAGTGGTCGATCGACGTATTGATCATTAGTCTGGTTATCCACGTTTCGAGGGTACTCTTCCCTTTAAAGTTCTCAATTCGTTTAAAAACCTTTATGAATCCTTCATGGAGAGCGTCTTTAGCATCTTCCATGGTAGAGCAATATCGAGCACATACCCCTAGCATTTTTGGAGCATAATTTTCAAACAATATTTTCTGGGCACGTGGGTCATTGTCAATACAGGCATCAATTAAGTCCTGTTCGCTTGCCAAGTGTTTTTCTTTACCCATTAGTCTTCCCAATATGCAATTGGTTGCATGTAAACAGGAAGATTTTTTACGATTTCGAACCTGTCTAAAACAAAAATAGCCAAAACGCGGGGTCATGGCTATTCTATTGGGCTGTGTATAAGTAGGTTATTTCAAAATCCACTGTGCATTTTGTTGGGTAAATGCACTGACGAATGTAACGTCCAGTTTTGTTTTGCTTAGCTCCTGTATCGTCCACGTTTGGTGGAACTGCGTACCCTCGTCCAGTTCAACTTTTGTTTCGTTTTCGATAAATTTCCAGGTACCCTCATAGGTAGAACCATCTTTTAGAAACAGTGTGTAAGCTGAGTTCCCTTTGATATCAAGTTCAAGTCCCTTGGAGCTTACATCTGGAGTGGTTCCGTTTACATAGGCTTCATCCACAACCCACCTTCGCTTCAGCAGTTCATTATTAGTAGGGGTTTCATTCGAATCGCCCGTCGTATCCGTGTTGTCTATTGCCGGAACAGGGTTGGGTTCGTCCGAACACGAACTGAAGACCGGAGCTATAAGTACCGCGGCCATCAAATAAAATATAGTCTTTCTCATACTTCTAAGAAGTGCTGAATATAAACGGGGTTGTCTATTAAGAAAACTTTAGGTTTTGCAAAAGGTTGAGGTTATTGCTTCAGTATCCTAAATAAGTAGGATTTGGAGTATGAGAAACCTTATTGCCTACGTAGTTTTAGAGCACAACCTTCATTGCACACGTATCTCAATATGAGTTCGTTATTGTCGGCACTAAGGCTAAACTGAATTGCTTCGTCACATCTCTGGAGAAGTAACATGCTGTCGTTCAGTTCAAGTTTATAGGTGCTTTTGACATTTTCGCCGCCCTGGAAACCAAATTCACAGAAAGAGCCCATGGATTTAAAATTACCATCCACATCTAACGTCAGCGTCTTGTCGCTCTGTTTCTGAATAAACACACCACTTCCATCCCCTGGGTCACTTAATACTTCAATAACCCGCCAGGCTCCTGTAATCGGAATCCCTTTAAAGACAGGCTCAGACGAACAGGATGACAAAAAGAGAAGGAATATGATGGAAACTGAAATCCACAACGTTTTATTCATGAGACTGCTTGCGATGTGATGCAACCGAAACTACGCATTGTTTTTTTCAAAAGTGTAACGGCACAGCCATTATCGATAGGAATGAGCAAGGTTTTATAAATCCCAAACCGATCGTCTGGATTTACTGATTTGATCTCGAATTTCAAGCCAAAAGGCCACAAACAGATAGATAATAACCGGAGAACCAAAGGTGAGAAACGACAAGTAGATAAAATAAACCCGAATGCGAGAGTCTTTTAAGCCCAGTTTTTCGCCCAAGTATGAACACACGCCAAAAAATCGTTGGGCGATAATAAATTTCCAGGTATTGATGAACTTTTGTTTCATTGGTTTTGGCTGTTTTTTAAAATAAAATGTCCGATTTGGCATTTCAAACAGTTTTTAAAAGTACAAAACTTATTGTGCAACTGCAAGATGCCCTGGCTGTGTAAGGCACTATTCAAACTAAAACCAGTGGACTGAAAGTAGGTCGTTGTTTTGTTTTTTTCAGATTTTATTTCGTCGAGTAAATCAAAAACGCGCTGGCGAAGAGCTACGTCGTCAAGATGATGGGCATAACAAAAGAACAACGGAACGATCGCATTGATAAGGATGATGTCAATGGTATTATTTCCTAAATTCTTCTCCTTCGTCGACGTTATTGTGCCAAACCCATAATGCTGTTTCCAGTAATCTGACACCGAAGTCTGGAAAAGATTTTTGATGGACAGATATTCCAGGTTTTCCCGAATTTTGGAGAATAAATGCTCACTTTTATGGATCAACATCGCCATTTGGGCCAGTCGAACAGTTGGGAAGTTAGCCGGACGCAGTCTTAGAAACTTCCATAAATGAACGTCAATGGGCTCCAGGTCATATTTTGATTTTAGGAATTGGTATTCGTCGTATAATACCCGTTCGTATGGGTCGGCAGAAGAGGATTTGAGGAAGCCCGCTGTACCAAACAGTAAGGCTTCGACTTGTTTTAGGTTGTTTTTGTGTCTAGCGAGTAGAGAGTTTGGAATATGTTTGGCCAATAAGGCAAACGGGACTTTGTTAATACGAAGGCCCAGAGCCGAGCACACTTCTTGATAAAACAGTTCGTTCCAGTCGTTGTTCAGCTGCTTGAGCCTCTTTAATAGAACTTCTGTTTTTTCTTGTAGTCGGTCAACGGCCATGGCTTCAACACACAGATTCTTAATTTCTTGAGGCACGGTTTGTACCAGGGCTTCACATGGAATTCGATGTGAATTCTGTACCAGTTGATCGTAACGTAACAAAAGGACTTCTGGAATTCGATTTTTTAATTCAATGCACAAAATTCGAGTTCCATTGGTTCGAAACACCTCTCGATTGTCTTCGAAAACCACGTGTAAAATGGTGGTATCGTAGGTCGGGTCATTTTGGTGATTGTGCTGAAACCAATCACTGCTTTTTACATGAATTTCTACCTGACCGACCCAAAGAGTCTGGTCAATTTTAATCCGAGCATTGACAAAATCCGGGCCGCCGTCTAGATGTGAAAATCCCGGTTTTTGGATGGATATTGACTCGCCTGATGTTGTTTTGAGGTGATTTTTTTCAAATTGTGAGGTCTCCCACACATAGTGGAGAAAGGTTTCGTTCATGGTTCTGATGGTTGGTTACCATCAAAGATACGAACTCATTTCTTTTTGAAGCCGTTGTGCCTCGATAGCTGCTTTTTCTGCAAAATCTTCATCGTTGGATGCATAAATAATGCCTCGCGACGAGTTAACCAGTAAGCCACAATTCGGATTTAACCCGTTGTGTGAAACGTCTTTTAGACTTCCTCCCTGGCTTCCAACACCAGGTACCAACAAGAAGTGTTCGGGAACAATGTCTCGAATTTTCTTAAGCTTTTCGGCCTGGGTAGCGCCAACCACAAACATCATATTCTGAGGAGTTCCCCAGGAAGCCACTTTTTTAATAACCTGCTCATATACAAGGCCTTCAGGCGTTTGTAAATGCTGAAAGTCGAGGCTGCCTATGTTGGAGGTTAGTCCCAAAACGATGGCCACTTTATCGTATTCCAAAAACGGCTCAACCGAATCACGTCCCATATACGGGCTGACGGTGATGCTGTCAAAATCTATGTTCTTTAAAAAGGCTTTGGCATACATTTTACCGGTATTGCCAATGTCACCTCTTTTGGCGTCGGCAATGGTAAAGCAGTCTTTGGGTATAAGACTTAACGTTTCTTCCATGATATCCCAGCCTTTGGCTCCATATTGCTCATAGAACGCGGTATTCACCTTGTACGAAACCGCATGGGTATGCGTCGCGTCAATAATGGCTTTGTTGAATTTTACAATCGACGAAACATCTTTAGGTAAATGAGCTGGAAGCTTCTCAATATCGGTATCCAAACCAACGCATAGATAGCTTTTTTTGATTTGTATTTGCTGAATGAGTTCTGACGTGTTCAAGGACTAAAAGTTTCCTCAAAAATACGATAGAAACGTACATTATAAACCAATCAGAAACACCGCTGGTCTTTTGTGTAATCTCGTTTCATTTCCAGACCACTCCTTGAGTGATTTAGTCACAATCTCCTGCGTCTCTAAGGTGAGGTCAACGGCTACACAGAGTTTGGTAGATTCTGGGAAGCTTTGTTTGAGTTCAGCAATAAACGCCGCATTGCGGTAGGGCGTCTCAATAAAAATCTGAGTTTCATTTCCCGACACGTCAGACAAAGCTTGTTTAAGCTTCTTTCGCTTGAGTTGATCGTCGTGTGGAAGGTAGCCATGAAACCGGAATGACTGGCCGTTGAAACCTGAGGCCATAAGGGCCATCATAATGGAGGAAAACCCCATAAGAGGCTCAACAACAATCTGTTGTGTCTGAGCCATTCGAACAATCTCGAAACCCGGATCGGCCACGCATGGTAAACCGGCATCGGATAGTAAACCGATGTTTTTACCCTGTTTACATGCGTTTAGGTAGGTCGGGAACTCAGCTCGGACTGCGTGTTTACCCATCAAGTGAAACTCAAAGTCGTTTTGATGAATGGGCGATTGAACGGCTTTTAAAAAAGCACGTGCAGGCTTTTCGTTTTCTACAATAAATTCGTCAATCGAGTGGATAACGGATAGATTGTAGGGAGAAACAAATGCCTGATTCGCATTCCCTAAAAATGTAGGTATGAGATAGAGTTTACCTTTTGGTGTACCCATCCGTTTTTGTTAAATCTTCGGCAATTTGAAGGGACTCGTACAGGTAGACATCTTTTCTCAATTTTTTATGCCAGGAGGTTGCTCTTTTTTGCTTTACAGAGTCCTGACCAATTACCTCTTGATCTACTTTTAACGTGCTAATTGTCAAATCATCATGCGCCTTAAACAATTTTCGGTAGGCGTCAGAAACGGCTTTGCGTTCTTTGGTTTCCTTCTGGTAGGTATCCAAATTTAAGGTAAACTCATGTTTTTGGCGTTGCTCTTTCCAGCGTTTTGCATTGTCATCAATCTCCGAGAAAATAGGATTATTGTTCTGACGCTTTTCGCTGGCCTTCTTTATTTTGTTGAAGCTTTCCATATAGCCTTCTACCTGGGTATAATTGGCAGGTTTAATTTTATCCCAATTTAAGCTGTTGTCCTGTTCTTTTTCACCGGTCTTTATGTAGGTGTAATTGTCTGGCCAGATTATGTCTGGTGTTACTCCTTTAAGTTGGGTTGCACCACCATCTACGCGATAGAATTTCTGTGTAGTCACTTTTAACGCGCCTAAATCAGGGTAGTTTGAGCCTCGTAGCGTTCGGTTTAATTCAACAAATTGTTGAACCGTTCCTTTACCGTGGGTGGTATGTGATCCAACAATCACCCCTCGACCGTAATCTTGCATAGCGGCAGCTAAAATTTCACTAGCCGATGCGCTAAACTCGTTGACCATTATAATGACAGGTTTGTCCCAAACCACACCGCCATTTTTGTCTTCCAATATTCGGGGCTCGTGGTTTCTTCTTTTTACCTGAACGATAGGCCCTTTGTCAATAAACAATCCAGCAATTTCAACCACATCTTGCAGTGAACCACCTCCGTTGTTTCTAACGTCAAATATCAAGGCTTCCGCGCCTTCTGCGTCCAGCTTCTTAAGCTCTGTTCGTACATCTTTCCAACTGGTTCTTCCCCCTTTGCCATTAAAGTTTGCATAGAAACTCGGAAGGTTAAGGTATCCTATAGGTGTGTTGCTTTCGTCTTTCAAGAGGACAGATTTTGCGTAGGTTTCTTCCAGGTGCACAATATCGCGTATAATCGGTATCACGATAACGGTACCGTCTGGTTTTTTAACCGTTAGCCGAACCTCAGTCCCTTTTTTCCCTCGAATCAATTTAACCGCATCATCTATTCGGGCGTTAACAATATCAACAGGCTCTTCCTTGCCCTGTGCAACTTTAAGAATTAAATCATTTGCTTTAAGTTCTCCTTGCATAGCAGATGGCGAACCAGGAACGATGGAGTTTACTTTTATATAACCGTCTTTTTCCTGTAGCTGGGCACCAATGCCTTCCAATTGACCACTCATTCGAATATCGAAATTGGCCTTATCAGCAGGTGGAAAATACGACGTATGTGGATCGTACAACGTGGTTATTGAATTGACATAAGTAGAAAGTCTATCTTGTCGATCGAGTTGCTCCATTCGCTCAAACCATTCATTATGCGTTTTAAGTACACCAGCTCGAGCCTTTTTTTCCAGGCTGTCATACGATTGAATTTCATCCGTATTTGTGCTGTCTTTCAGTTTGGCTTTTTCGACATCAAGCGAGGTAGCCAAACGCGTCATTACGTTGTACTTCAGATATTTACGCCATCTTTCTTTTAATTCTTCCTCGGTCTTGGCGTACGGCTTTTTTTCATCAAAATCAACACGTTCGTCTTTGGTGAAATCGAATGGTTTGTCAAGAATCTCTTTATAGAATGTTTTACAAAGCGCAATTCGTTTGTTTAGAATCACGAGGCTGTTGTCAAAGAAATCGTATCGCCCAGACAGGGTTTGATCGTCAATTTGAGTCCGGTCGGAAGTCAGTCCCTCAACGTCAGATTCCAAAAGGAAACGTTTATTACCGTCAATAAATTCGAGGTAATGGTCGAACGCATCTTCAGACAGGTCATTATTCATCTTGAGCGGTGCGTAATGCATGTGTTCAAGGTTCTCTACAATTACACGAAGTAAAATTTCTTCACTTGCCTGACTATCCTTTAAATAAAAACCGAGGCTAATAAGGGAAACCGGAACCACCAACATTATGACCTTCAAAAACTTCTTCATATTACTTTCTTAATTGAGACATTGCCATTCTAGGCAAATCAAGCAAATTTTATGCTAAACAAAAATGCCTTGTGCATATATACTTACAAGCCAACGTAATTTAGCCTGGATCGATTGCGAAAAAGGCCGTTTTTCGATGTTTGGCCATTAATGACCGATTAAGTGAACGTAAACAGCTACATATATGTGCTTAATTTGCACACCTTAGTTAATTGATGGAGTTGGGTAATAGATGAACCACTACGGGATCGGCCATACCGACATCTATATCCCATCCGACTTGACCTAAATACATGTACAAATGAAACAACTTTTTATTTCAGGCACCGCACTTTTATTATTGACGCAGTGCAATCCCACAACAAAAGAAAAGACTGAAAAGATGACAAATAGTCCCGTTGCTTTTGAATTGTCCCATATTGATTCATCCGTATCCCCGTGTGACAACTTTTATAAGTACGCGATTGGGAATTGGCAAAAAGAGAACCCCGTACCTCCAACGGAAGGCCGGTGGATGAGCTTCAATATCCTGGCCGAGCAAAATCGTGAAAAGATTCAAGGAATTTTAGATGAATGCTTAAAGGCAGAAAATCCAGAAAAAGGAAGCGACATGCAGTTGATTCAGGATTTTTACAAATCAGCGTTGGATTCCGTTGGCAGGAATGAGAAAGGGTTTGAGGCTATAAAGGACTTTCTTACACAGGTTGACGAAATTAATGACATTGGAACGCTGAACAGTGCATTCGCAACCCTTAAACGATCTAGAGTATCCTCTCCGGTATCGTTTTACGTAAGTAGAGATGCCGAAAATAGTGAAGAACACATTGTTGGTGCAAGCCAGTCTGGCATGTCGTTAGGCGACAAATCGTATTATTTAAAGGAAGGCGAAAAGTTTGATGATATTCGAGCAAAATATGTAATACACGTCAATTCGATTTTTGAATTGGCCGGTTTGAAAGCAGACAATGCAGGTTCAGTTGTTCTTGACGTAGAAAAGCAGTTAGCAGAGATTAGCTGGGATCGAAAAGACCTTAGAGATGCGGATAAAACGTATAACAAAATGACGGTTTCTGCATTTGATGATATGTTAACGAATATTCCCGTAGCGACTATATTGGAGGAAATGGGCCTCGGAGCAGCTGACGAATTAGTGGTTCGCACGGTTAGTTTTTATACCAGTTTGGATACCCTCATCACAGAAATAGACTTAGACCATTGGAAGACCTATTTAACCTGGCATGTGTTGTCGAATTATGCATCGCACATCAATGACGAGTTTGAGAAAAAGACTTTTGACTTCTTTAGCACAACCATGCGAGGCGTTAAAGAAATGAGACCACGAAGTGAACGTATCTTGCGTGTAGTTGATGGTAGGCTAGGTGAGCCTTTGGGTAAGTTGTTCGTAGGGAAATACTTTCCAGAAGAGTCGAAACAGTACATGAGCAATTTGATTGAGAACTTACGAGGAGCTTATAAAGAAAGCATCAGGAACCTAACCTGGATGGGTGATTCCACCAAGGAGAAGGCCATGAAGAAATTGGAGTCCTTTACGTATAAGATCGGGTATCCCGATGAGTGGAAAGACTACTCAGAGCTTGATATCACCGCAGATAACTATTTGCAAAACATCATTAATATCTCTCAGTTTGGTTATGCCTTAATGGTTGACAAATTGGGCAAGCCAGTCGATAAAAAGGAATGGCACATGTCGCCTCAAACGGTCAATGCGTATTACAGTTCAAGCGGAAATGAAATTGTTTTTCCAGCGGGTATTTTACAACCACCATTTTTCCATCCTTCTTTCGATGACGCCATTAACTATGGTGGAATTGGAGGCGTAATTGGACATGAATTTACCCATGGTTTTGATGACCAGGGAGCGAAGTACGATTGGAACGGAAACAAGAAAAACTGGTGGACTGATCAGGATAGAGAGCAGTTTAAAGCCTTAACCCAGGCATTGGCAGCGCAATACTCGGCCTACGAAGTATTACCAGGCGAATACGTAAATGGCGAGCTTACACTAGGAGAAAACATAGCCGATTTGGGTGGAACAACCCTGGCTTATGCGGCTCTTGAAAAAGTAATGGAAAGCAAAGAAGATCCTATGGTAGACGGGTTTACCTGGCAACAGCGTTTCTTTTTGGGATGGGCAAATGTCTGGAAAGGAAACATAACCGAAGAGGCATTGAGAAACCGAATATTAACGGATCCGCATTCGCCTGCTGATCAACGCGTTATAGGGCCTTTAGCCAACCTTCCTCAGTTTGAAGCAGCTTTTGGTTGTGCAGGCAAAGCCATGCTAAAACCAGATTCTACGCGAATAAAGATTTGGTAAGAACCAATTAAGATTTATCACCCCTTTTGAGCAATCGGAAGGGGTTTTTTTACACCTTCTTTGCTTTAAGGTTCAACCAATATATGGTTATCTATATTTGATGGGCAATCCATGAAAAGACTAAAAAAAGACAGTCCAAACGAGCGTAGTCGTTCATTTAAATACGAAATTGTGCCGTATCTTATGCTCGGCCCCATCTTGTAGCGCAAAGCAAACGAGTTGGTGGTGACGGTACGAAAGCATAATTAACAGAACTATATGAAACACCTATTCATTCTATCGGCGTCTTTGATCCTGGTTTTTACCTTTGGCTGCAATACAAACACGTCGAATGTGTCCAACTCAAAACAAAAGAATTGCAGTTCAACGTGTTCCAAAACATCGGCTGTGGAAACCAATGCGTCGGGTTACGATAAGAACATGAGTAAAGTATGTCAACAATCTTGTGGAGTAAATGATTATTCAGAAGGCGACGTGGTTGGTATGGTGGAAGCAAAAACGGGAGATATTACAACGTGTCCAGTGAGCGGAGCCATTTATTTGGTGAGAAAGAACAGCCCTGAACTGAGTCATGAGGGTAAAACGTTTCACTCCTGTTGCCAGTCGTGCGCCGATATTTTTGCGAATGCTCCGGACAAATTTGTACAAAACCTATAACGGTGAGAGGCATTGCTTTTGTTCTGCTCAGTATAGTGCTGCTGGGTAGTTGCGGTACGTCTAATAAAACGTCTGACCTCATTCGCACCAACGAATTGATTTCTACACTTGATAGCACCGTTGTCAGCGACAGTACCAAATTCATGTTTGCTTTTGAGATGATAAACATGACGACTACACAAAGCCTGGATTCCATTTGGAAAGCAACCTCTACTATTCAGGGAATGCGTGGCATGAGGCTTTCCCTAGCAGATCATACGTGTAAGTTTTATATGGATAGTTTTAGTTCATATAAAGAGCTGTTTGCTGCCATTCAAACAGCTGGATACCACACGGAAGATGTGTTTACCATGAAAGGGCCAGGATTGACGTGCGATATTCCTTCAGAAAATGATGGACAAGATCAGGAAGAAAGTGTTATTGAACCACTCTCGCCGTCACTTGAAAACTTCAAACAGATATTCAATCAAAATACGTCCAAAGTTAGGATAGTCAGCATTCCAAACCCGGCCTGTCTGGCTTGTGTCAAAGGCCAACGCTTTATTAATGGGCTGTTTACAGAGACCTTCCCACTAGACACCAACCTAATGGGTTTGACGGTTTGGATAAGCATAAACGGTTGGGGAACGAGGAGTGATGCCCAGCGTCTTGCACCCGAAAACAAAGACACAAGAATGCGTCATTTTTGGGATGAGGATATGAATTTAGGCAAGCACTTCCGTAAACCACTTGGTCTCGACAAAGATTACGAGACTGCGTGGGATGTATATCTGGTATATGCACCCGGCATCGAATGGCTGGGTGATGAGGCACCAAAACCCAGTTTTTGGATGCATCAACTCGCTAAAGAAAGTGGTGCGGACAGAGATCTGTTTATGAATGCCGATACGTTCGAACAACAGTTAAGTGCTTATTTAAGCCCTTTTTTACCAATAAACGAGTAGGAGAGAATTAGAGGTGGTTGTGGGATATAAGTCGGTAATGGAATCGTATCATTATCGTACATTTTCGTATCATATCGTATCGATTTGGTGAATTCATTATCATATATTATCGTATCATATCGTATCAAAACAAGAAAGATTAGTTAACTTTGTACTAAATGAATAAGGTGCATACCCTTGAAATAGACATTGACTGGAAGCTAATTTCCGTCTTAAGCAAAATTGATCGCTTCGATGCAGAATGGGCATCAATAGAAAAAATGGAAGGGCAAAGTCTCAAGCAATTAAAATCTATTGCAACGGTGCGCAGCGTAGGAGCATCCACTAGGATTGAAGGTTCCAAAATGAGTGACAAGGAAGTTGATGTCCTCCTAAACGACTTGACCATTGAAAAACTAGAAGACCGTGATTCTCAAGAAGTGGCTGGTTATTTCGATATACTTGATATTATTTCCAATGCATTCGAAACTATACCGATCACGCAGAACTCACTGAAGAGTTTACACAATAAATTATTGAAATATAGTATGAAAGATGCCTGGCATAAAGGAGACTATAAACAACACAGTAATAGCGTTGAGGCAACATTACCAGATGGAACCAAACAAATAGTCTTTGAGACAACTCCGCCTGGGTTCGAGACAGATGAAGCAATGAAATCGCTAATATCCTGGTATCAAAAGGACACAGAAACTCACCCAGTTGTGAAGGCTTCTATTTTTTGTTACGAGTTTGTGACCATCCATCCTTTTCAAGATGGTAATGGAAGGCTTAGCAGGGCGCTATGTTATTTATTGCTGCTTCAACATGGATATAAATGGATTCAATATGTGAGTTTCGAACATGAAATTGAAAACCGAAAAGCCGAGTACTATATGCAATTGAGGAAATGTCAGGAACAAAGACCAAATGAAGACATTACATCCTGGGTTCATTTTTTATTAGATGCATTAATGAACATTCAGGACCAACTAAAGTCTAAACTAGAAAGTCAGGGGGTCGAGTCTCAACTCGCTCCACGAGAGAGATCTATACTGGTTTACATTTCTGATCATCCGGGAACAAAGTCTGGACAAATCGCCCAAAAACTCAGCATACCAAATCCAACCGTAAAAAGAATTTTAGCCAGGTTAACGTCAAGGAACTTAATTGAGAAATTCGGATCAGGACCGGGCACGAATTATTCGATTAACTAAAATACCTAAACCATTGACCGCAAAGACCAGTTAGGTTATATGGCCTGGTCTATGAAAAAAATTGATTGACAGTTACGCAATTGCTTCATACACCCTCGCTCCCCTTTCAAACTTGTTCTTCATCCGTTTTCGTAACTGCGTAGGTTTGATTACTTCAAGCGTATCACCAAATCCGAGAATCAGTCGTTCCAATTCATAGTTGAGGTGGACACGGAGCTGAAAAATGATGCTGCCATCCGGCAGTTTTTCAAGGATTTTCTGGGAGTGGTGAAACGGTTTGGTCATAACATACGGGGCATTTCTGGCATCTATTTTCAGTTGAATTTCTTGTAATTGTTCGTCATTCAATACCGTTACGCCAATGGTGTTTTGATAAAACGTATCGCCGTCGAAATTGTCGATGCGATACTCAGCGGCAAAATCATAACCAAGGTCTACGATGCGATCTAAAGCCAGGGTCAAGACAGGTTTTTTCGGGGCGTTTCGGCCGATCAGGAACCAGCGATTATTAAATTCTTTGAGAATGTACGGGTGAAACGTAAAGGTGGATGCCACCCGTGCATTAAACGATTGATAGGTTACTTTCAAAACCACCTTTTTTAGGATGGATTGGTAAAGTGGATCGAGGTATTTGAGGCCTTTTAAACTTTCGTTCTTATCGAGATGGATGATGGCTGCCTGATGGTTCTTTTCGGTGTATACCTTATCCTCCAACCGTTGGATAATGCCTCCAAGCTCTGAGAAAAGAGAAAAGTCTTTGAATTGTTTTAACATTTCAACCGTCTCCGACAGCACATTCATATCGTTTTCGGTTATGGGGATATCGGTAATGGAATAGCCGTCCTCCTCGTATCGGTAAAACTTCTTCTCATAAACCACAATGGGTGCGTTATAACCCAGCTTGTCGCTTCGCATCAGTTGAATGTCGAGTTGAACGGTGCGCTTACTTACATTGAAGTCTCGGCCTTCATATTCGTACAACGCCTCGGAGCATGCATCTATTAAATCGTCTAACGTCCAGTGTCTATAGCCGTTTTGCAGGCACTTATCGATGGTTTTATATCGAATTAGTGCATTTTTGTTTAACGCCATATCCGCAAGTTCGTATAAATTATCCAACTACGCAAAATGATTGCGTAGTTGGATGGAAGCTTTGTTTTGTATTTAGAAGAAAAGAGATGAACACAACAGGTAAAACATTAATCGATTTAGGATTCAAACCGGGTAAATGGTTTAAAGAAGCCTTAGGTCATATTGAAGCAAATGGATTGGAAGGAGAACACATGTTATCCTATTTAGAACAATTTAAATCTGCTCCGACACTGGATTTACATGAATCTCCAGTGCCTTTCTCGCTAAACATTAAAGCAGAAAACGAACACGAAGCAACAAATGTTGAGTCGGTTGTTAAAACGATGGAGGCCGTTATGAAAACACCAACTGTTGTTGGTGGCGCGGTGATGCCGGATGCCTGCCCGACTGGAGGCATTGGAACCATACCTGTTGGTGCGGTGGTTATAGCCAAAAACGCAATTCATCCAGGAATGCACAGTGCAGATATCTGTTGTTCGTTGATGTTGACGGATTTTGGAAAAGCTGACCCAAAGAAAGTGTTGGATATGGCTCAGGCCAGTACACACTTTGGACCGGGCGGTCGTGCTCGACACAATGAGTTGGGCATATCGACAGACTTATTGGACGAGATTCGATCAAACCCGTTTTTAAATACGGAGAAAAGTTTGAGTATGGCCAACCAACATATGGGAACTCAAGGAGATGGAAACCATTTTTTGTTTGTTGGACGGTCAAGAAATACGGGAAACACCATGATGATAACACATCACGGATCACGTGGTTTTGGCGCTCAATTATACAAACGAGGAATGCATGTCGCCGAGCGATTTAGAACGGAGTTGTCTCCACAAACGTTAAAGCAAAATGCATGGATTCCGTTTGATACAGAAGAGGGTCGACACTATTGGGACGCCCTTCAAACGGTAAGAAACTGGACGAAGGCAAAGCACCAGAGCATTCATGATTTGGTTTTAAAAGGCTTGAGTTTAGACATCGAAAACCGATTTTGGAATGAACACAACTTTGTGTTTAAAGAAGACGATTTGTTTTACCACGCCAAAGGCGCAACACCGTTGGATGGCAAGTTTATGCCGGAAGGCGTAGGCCCACGATTAATTCCATTAAACATGGCAGAGCCTGTGTTGATTGTTGATGGTGATACCACGGAGAGTAACCTCGGATTTGCCCCACACGGAGCAGGTAGAAACTGGAGCCGAACCCAGCATAAAAGAAGCAAGGAAGGCATGACCAAAGAACAGGTTTTTGCAGAAGAAACCGAAGGCCTTGACGTCCGTTTTTACTTCAACGAGATCGATATCTCTGAGTTGCCAAGTGCGTACAAAAATGCCGATTCAGTGCGAAACCAAATGACCGAGTTTGGTTTGGGAAACACCCTGGACGAAGTATTGCCGTACGGCTGTATAATGGCCGGCGACTGTTTTGGACAGGAGCCGTGGAGAAAAAAGAAAAAGAGAAAAAAATGAAAACCTTGAAAATTCAATTGTTTGACGTCCTATCTGGCGAACAGTCGGTAGAGGAATTTGAGCAATACGTATATACGGATGCGACGCTAATGGAAGCGATGGATGAAGATGAGTTCGTTTTTGATCTCGTCAGTATGAGCTATAAACAAAAGGACGTACTGCAAGAGATTGAGAAACTGACTTTTGATCGGTACGATTATGAAGAGTATTTGATCTATTTGCTTGAGGTAAATTGTGCCAAAATACTGTTGAGTGTTGACCTAATTGAATTGGGGAATATAGTAGCAAAGTTATGTGAGGAATATGATTGGGACAGTGAGTATGAAATATTCTCGGGTTTCTATTATTGGGATGATGAAATGTACCTTGTAGAAGAAGGCCATTTCACCGAAAGGGAGTTGATCCAGGATTTACATAGTCTCAGTGACAACGTATTAATAATGCTGAAGGGACAGTCGCTGGAAGATAAAAAGATACTTCTAAAGAAGCCATTAACCAGGCCAATGAACACGGAATCGGAAACGACCAGTGATTCTATGGTGAGTGTTCCGAATATTAATCCCGAAGTCATAAAACCAGGCAAACGGTGGTTTGAATTTTGGAAATGAGACAACATACAGTGAAATAATGCATTTTTGTAAGAGCAATGAGAAATCATCATACATATCAGATAGCACAGAAACCGGCATGTCAGTTTATCAGTTTACAACTGATATTGAAATCATGTCATGGGCACTTTATGGTTAAAATGGAATAGAAAAATTTATATACCGATCGTAAAGCGCCCAACTTAGTTTGGCGCTTTTTTTATGAAAAAATAAAACGGAATAACAGGAAGTGAAACATAACATATAGAACACTTGGATCGAATTTCAATTGGGAGACAGACAGTTGCAGATTACGCAAAAACCTACGAATAATGGGGAGGAAGAGTATTGCCCAAAAGTAACGTAATACGTTGATAATCAATTAATTAAGATAACTTTTTCTTGCATTATTGAAATACTTGTCGGTACTTTGCAGCACAAATTTATTTAAGACGAAAGTCATGAACGATATAGAAACATATTTTAATTTTAAACCCCTGCTGAGTTGTATTCTCAATCAACCGCATTCGAGTTGTATACTCAAAAGCAAAATCATATATAGGAGATTATTATGTGTCTGAACGTGTAAATAGTAAAGACATTGAAATAAAGCATCTCCTAATACGAGGTGCTTTTTTTATGCAATAAAATCTGGAAGGGCAAGCCAATTGGCGGTGGCCACGGTTTTGAACACCGTTCGGAGATAACGACTCGTGTGGGTTCGACTCCCACCCCTTCCGCAGCATGCAGATTCGGAGAGTAGGCAAATATTGGTTTGTTGCGCTCGCCTGCTAAGCGAGTTCACGGTTACGTGGTAAAGGTTCGATTCCTTTATTCTCCGCAGTACATGGACAAGGAGGCCGAATGGTTAAGGCATCGGATTGCAAACCCGTTTTGTGTGAGTTCGATTCTCACCCTTGTCTCGAATGGAAGTGTTGAGCAATTGGTTGGCTCGCCTGACTGTAAATCAGGTCTCCGAAAGGGGCGTATAGGTTCGAGTCCTATTGCTTCCACAACAGCACTGGAGCTTAGGCTGAACGCCGACTGTCTCTTGGCATTTTCTCGAAAGAGATCAGTGTTGCATAACTGGGAAGATAACGGAGGTTGTTTACCCGCCTTGGACGCGGGAGGTCGCAGGTTCGAATCCTGCTTCTCAGACAGATTGCCCTGTTGTGTAATGGGTAGCACGCCAGATTTTGAGTCTGGTCGTATAGGTTCGAATCCTGTCGGGGCAACATACTGAGGCATAACTCAGCTGGTAGAGTAATGTGCTGTTAACACAGAAGTCTTGGGTTCGAATCCCAATGCCTCAGCTTTTGCGGGAGTGGAGACTGGACCACTTCCGCAGGTAACCAGGAATCGGGAGATTTCAACGATGAATTTGTATTGAGGTATAACTCAGTTGGTAGAGTACCGTGCTTATATCACGTAAGTCTTGGGTTCGAGTCCCAATACCTCGACATATACAGGAGTGGCGAAAATGGTAAACGCGCTCGGCTTAGACCCGGGTTTTTGAGAGTTCGATTCTCTCCTCCTGTACAATGCCCCGCTGACCCAAATGGTAGAGGAATCGGTCTTAAACGCTGTAAAGGTCTCGGTTCGAATCCGGGGTGTGTACTAGTTGGTGTCTTTAGTTTATGTGGTAAAACGCCTCGCTGTGAATGAGGTAAAGAGGGTTCGAGTCCCCAGGACACCCAGTTGGAATGGTAGCAAAGGCGGTCAATGCGGCGGACTGAAAATCCGAAGATATAGGTTCAACTCCTATCCGTTCCACAACGATGAGAAAAAAAAATATTAACTGCGCAATATGATTGCGCAGTAGGATGATTGCTTTGAATCATCAAACCATGAAAGAAGTTCTTTGAAAAACAGGTTGGTGCCAATAGTTGTTCAAAACGTCGTAAAAAACGGGCTGAATAAATAGGGTACTGGCCGAAATCAGGCAGTAGCTCAGAGGTAGAGCAGGTTAGTTTATACATTACCTAAACCTATCTTTTGATGACGGATTATTCGACATTTGGTCAAACTGGACTTACTTCAATTGGTAATGTCTCTTCGGAGACTTATGGTTCGAGTCCTTATAGTTCAAGAAATTACCAAAAGGTCAATATAAGCTTACTTCAGCGCTTCTAACGCCCTTGTCGTGGGTTCGATTCCCACCTGCCTGACAAACATCTCCTTAGCATAAATGGAAGTGCTGTGGTAAAAGACCTACGAGACCACGGAGTGATTGGATGACGTCGTTAGCGATACGCTTGCTAACGAATAGAATTTGCAGAAGCACCGAACTGATTCGTCAAAGTAGGGAAGCGCATTTAGAGCCAATCTATTCGCCTAGCGAAAGTGCCAGTTCGAGTCTGGCAGGAGATACCAAACGGTCAATAAAAACTTACTTCACAGGCAAAGAGCCACAATTACAGGAAATTAGTTTTTAGATTACCGAATGACTTTGAGGTCAATTGTTTCTTACTTCAACCTAACTCTTAATTAGAAATTAGAAGCAAGATTACCTCTTTTTTATAACTGATAAAAAGAACCATTATGAAACGAGAATTGCTCCACGTGAGCATCAGACAAAATGCGGTATTTATTCCAGCCAAAGAGCGCGTTGGAACACCGAACCAATTAACGGAATCGACATTGGCTCTGGTAGCGAATGCGTCAAAGTTGGGTTTTGGATTTGGAGAAGATGCCTTACGGGCATTAAACCAGGCCAACCCAAAGACTAAATTGGACGTGTTGGACGTACTTAAGAAGGTAACTGGCGTAGACAAAAACTGGACACCTTTGGTTAAGGAATGGAACATCCCAACAGGGGAGACCATTAAGGATCACTTTATCACGTTTTTTGCCAACTTACTAGGCTCAAAACGCTCTGGTCCTACCTTGCCCTGTGGACATATCATTCCTGTCAACACCTTTCCCTTAGAGCGATATAACGGTTGTCCGTTTTGTGGTACGCCTTTCAATTTTGGAAAAATTGAGGTTTATGGCCAGGGAAGTAAAATGAAGGTATTGGAAGTTTGGGATGAAAACAATCTTAAGAGTTTCATGTTAGGCTTACTTGCATCCAGAACGGCCTTAGATGCCACACAGGTGGACAGCTTGAAGACCCTTTTGGGCCATTTTGAACTGCCCAATGATGTGGCCATCGAAATGAAGGAAACAACCATGCTGGTGATCGACTTTTTGGTTGATCATAACCGGGATAAGGAAGCGCAACCGTTGTTTAAAACACCAACCGATGTGCTTCGATATTTATGGTATTCCCACACGGGATTTCTTCAAATCGTAGAGCCTAAAACGATGGTAAATAGAACCGCTCAAAACGCGGGTCATATTTTTCCAGGGGCTGACAACAGCAAAGGAGCTTCGGTTAAGTCTAAGGAGGAATTAAAGTTGAAATACACTCGAAAAGAGGGGAAACGTGTGGCCATGTGGTTAAACGGTTTAACCTTAAGTTCAGCTAAATCGTGCGAAATCATGCATCCTAAACGAGGCATGTGGGTTCGGTTTATTCGTGCCTTGAGGCTTGCAGAATTTAGCAAGCGAAAAGGGTTTGAGAACCTGGCCGACCTGTTAGACATGTTTTACAACCAACGGTACGAAGTGGTTCAAGGTAGAATCAATGCGTTTCGATTGAAAAGCGATGCAGAAGCCACGTTTGGTTTATTGAAATCAAGACCAGGACTTTTTGCCCGATCATTGTTTTCTAACATGTTGTGGTTTGGTGCGGACATAACCTTAACCCATTTTCGAGAAATTATGGACCAGGTTCCTGCCCGGGTAATTTTGACCTTAAACATGTATGCGGATCGATATTTCGATAAAAATGCAAAACGAAATGTTAAACCGCTTGGAGGTACTAACAAGGTGATACCCGTAAACCAGTATCTACAACTTTACAGCGACGATGAGTTAAAGATCATGCGCGACAAAGTAGAGGATTTGTGTCTGGACTTAATAAAGCGAAGATTTGAGGCTACTCCGTGCACGAACAAAACCATCTTTATAGAGGATTCTTTGTACAACATTCCGTTGGCCATTGGCGATCGAAGTGAAACGGTACAAGACATGCCTTCTGCATTAATGGGAACAAGATTTCCAGTAGAAGGGTCCAAAGTTAGATTGTTTATGCAGTGGGGATTGGGCTTAAGAGCGGGCCATTTGGATATGGACTTAAGCTGCAACGTGGCTTATGAAGATAGACAGGATATATGCTCCTACTCCAGATTGGTTATTCCTGGGTGCAAACACAGTGGAGATATCATACACATACCAGCCAAGGTGGGTACTGCCGAGTACATTGATGTACATGTTGACGCATTGCAAGCACATGGTGCGAAATTCGTCACCTTTACGTGCAATGCTTATAGTCAAGGCAGCATTACTCCTCAACTGGTTGTGGGTTGGATGAACAGTAAATATCCAATGCATATTTCCACCCGAACCGGTGTGGCCTATGATCCATCCTGTGTTCAACATCAGGTACGGATCACTCAAGGTTTAACCAAAGGACTGGTGTTTGGCGTTTTGGACGTTCAGAAACGAGAAATTGTGTGGCTGGAAATGAGTTTTTCTGGGCAAGTGGTTCAAAACTTAAACATCAGTGGCGTTGAGGCGTTACTGGCTAAGCTGGAAAGCAAAATGAACATAGGTGCTTTGCTAGAAATCAAAGCACAGGCTCAGGGGTTAACTTCTGTGAGTGATAAAGCAGAGGCCGATGAGATTTACGACTTCCAATGGTCGTTAGATTCGGCAAAAGTGACCCAGCTTTTTGTAGACTAATACGCCAAACCAACCTACCCCTTTTGAGTAATCGGAAGGGGTTTTTTTGTGCGTTTTCGTTGAAGCTTCGGCGCACGAAGTTTTCTGTTGTTGAAGAATTGTCGGACAGATGGATTTGAATAAGCTTTGCGACGTCGTTTATCGCTCCTTAATAAGATCTATGGTATAGAGGCAGCCGTCAAAACAGTCTTTGTCCTGATAAGCAGGATATTCAGACTGATCCATACAATACTGGGTTGGTCGTGCTGGTTGGCTAAAACTAAACCACGAGCCCAATAAATCCATATTCGGGTTCCAGAATTGATAATCTTTATTGATTTTGAATGCCAGTAGATGGATGGAGTAGTTTGTGTCTGCCAGAATCAACACCTGGTCACCGGGTTTAGGCCAATATCCCTCCATAACCTGTGAATCGGGTTTCATAATCATACGCATATTGTCGGCAGTACGTTTGCCTTTGCACATAAAACGGATGGTATCTCCCGTAGCAATATGCCTGGTAATCATGGAAGAATCCGTATAGGTAATGACTTCGACGAATCGCACAAAATGAGCGTTATTGAGTTCCGTTTGAAACGAAATAATTCGAGGTTTTGCACTGGATTGAGTGCAAACAACCAATAATATAGCAACAGATATGAAAAGTCGTATTTTTTTCACTCGATAAATATATGCATTTCCTTTTAGCACTGGGATATTCTAATGATCAATTTCCTGGTAAGAAAGTTGCACGTCGGTGTGATCTAAAATAAAGTCAATTACCGGTTCAAACCTGTATGAGCTAATCGCCATGTGTCCTGTGCTATAATCATTGCCATCATTAAAGTAAATTTTATAATGGTCCTTGTTTTTTACATCGCCATTTGGGGCGACCAATTTTTCAAAGTGAACCACAGCCTGGACTTCAGTAAACTCATATGTAGTTGGTCGTATGGAAAGGAAATCGTTGATCTCGATTTGGTTGTCGTTTATTTTGAAAGACCATTGAAAACATAGAAATGTCGCAGACACTCCAATAAGAACAAGAATCTTGCTAAGAATAACCGTGACTCTTCTACCGTCAAAACCATATAACTTGTTTCCCCACGCCAGATAATTTGGATAGTCATCTTTAAGTATCCATTTATAAAATAGATCCATTGTGTACGAAACCAAACCAAATGCAAGTATTAAAGATGGCAGAAGCCATGATTCTTCGTCAATATACAGTTCAAAGGCACCAATTTTGGGATGAATCACCGACATAATTTGGTTGAAAGCGATGTACAACAGATACATTAGTACACCCAGAATAATGAACATAACGACAACAGATAACATAGAAAGGATCCCATATTTTCTTTTGTTTTGGTTCTGTTCAGTGTAATCCATATCGGGCGGATTTTTTACGGGTAGGAAAGTCTTAAAAATAAAGAAGCTAATTAAAACGACGATTGGAATAGTCCACATAATTTTATGAGGTTAATTGTATTTCCCTTCAGATTCAATGGCCTGAACAATGTGCTGAAGATGATGGTCGCAATGCCATGCATACATTCCGATATACTCCTTTAGAATTAGGATGTGATCATGTTCGGGATGCAATAATTCACGGTTCCATTGTTCGGAAGTTAAACTGTTCAAAAAGGTTGTCATTCGGTTGTGGACACCATAGGTCAATAACATGGAATCTGCTAAGTCATCCTCCTTGCCATCAGCCAGGTTTGCCCAACGGTCTTCAAAATAGGGTTGAACCGAGGGTTGATTTTCGGTAACCACTAATTTAAACCGGATATACCCGTTTATATGGCTGTCGGCGCAGTGATGCACTACCTGTTTAATGTTCCATCCGTCGGGTCGGTACTTCCAGTTTTTCTGGCGGGTTGTTAGATTCTTTGTAAGCCGCTCAACGTGAGCAGGAAATTGAGCAATAGTGTCGACCCAATCGCTAATTTGAGCTTCATCAATCGATTCCGGTTTAGAGAATTTCCCTACGGGATATTTTAATTGTTCGAGTTCTAAGTCCTTCATTTCAATAGAATTAAATTTTTTTATAAAACACTTTTTGTTCTTTTTTTTCCTCGTAATTCAGGCCTTTATAGAATCGGTGAGCCGATGTTCTCTTGACATTGCAACGTACTCGAATCTCCTCATTAGCGGCAAACGTATCCTCGACATATTGAATTAATGCCTTTCCGATGCCCTTACTTCTATCCGATTCTGCCACGACCAATCCGCCAATTTCGACAAAGGGTTTGGAGGTCAATCGAAATGTTTTGAATGCGTGAATGAATCCAATGCTTTGGTTGTCCTGAACAGCCATATAGGCGACATGGTCGTCATTTGAAATGATCGATTGCACATGTTTATGTACCTCATCCAGGTCAATGGAGTATCCTAAATTTTCACAAAGCATACCGATGTCAGGCGCATCGCTGGGATTCAGTTTTCTTATTTCAATTTGTCCGTTCATAATGGTGGTTGATAGGTATAAGACTCAGCTTTCATTCTTAATCGGCTCTTTTTTCTTCTTCCATTTCAATGCGTTTCAGGTGTTTTTGCGCGTTCCAGGTAATCCCCCAATTCCCAAGGTAATCTTCTATGAGGCAAGAGCCAACTTTTGCCCGTCTTGCATTTACGTATTCAGTTACAATCATGGCAGAAACAGGATGTATCTGCAGCAACACCATAAAGAATGGTGACGACCTGGTCGATTTTCTTAAAGCGGAAACAATTGATTTCATGACGGCGATATGAAGACCATCGAATTTAGAGACGCGAACTTAAAAATCAGAATGAAACGAGTACAATTTGGTTGAAATGTCAAATAATGACATAAGCATAATGTAGCCAAACTATCGTCGTAACTTTGCACCATGATACGCTACGTACTATTGTTGATGTCCATGGCTTGGCTTGGACAGGTTTTTGCGCAAACGGATACCCTTCGTTTAATGCAGTATAACATCCTTAACTATCGAAACACCACAGCACAATGTACCAATTCGACCAATAACGCTGACGACAAGGACGGCTATTTGCAGACGATTGTAGAATATGTTCAGCCCGATGTGATTTTGGTAAACGAAATGGGTTCACACTGGTTAAATCCGAACAAAATATTGACGAATGCCTTAAATAAGAATGGGGTCAACCATTTTGATCAGGCAGAATTTTCGAATAATGGATTTAGTAGTCTGACCAATATGTTGTTCTTTAACAAGGACAAATTGACCCTGCATAATCAGGCAATGATTGATAAAGATTTGGGTGGTTCCAATCTGGTTCGGGTCATTGATGTGTACACACTCTATATGAATTATGCCAACGCTTTGGCCAAAGGGGACACCGTATTTATGACGTTTTTTGTGGCTCATTTGAAAGCGGGGTCAACGTCTGCCGACAAAACCAAACGCGCCGACATGACTGAAGCGGCTATGGACTATTTGAAAAATAATTACCAGGACCACAATTACTTTTTTGCGGGTGACTTTAATATTAGAACGCACAGCGAAACCTGCTATCAAACCCTGACTAAAAACAGCGCGACCAATATCCGGTTTTATGACCCAAAAGATGCCCCAGGAAGTTGGAATAACAACAGCAACTATGCCAATTTGCACACGCAAAGCAGCCATAGTGGAGATACCCGAGGTGGATGTTTTAGTAGTGGAGGAATGGACGACCGGTTTGATTTTATTCTGTGTGGCAAGGAAGTGTTGGACGATGTTTTAGGGGTTCAATACATAAGTGGAACGTATAAGGCGATCGGTCAGGACAGTCGCCGATTTAATGGCGATGTAAAATTTCCGGCGAATAATGAAGTTCCAACTTTGGTAACTCATGCGTTATACGAAATGTCTGATCATCTGCCTGTTGTTATGGATGTGGAAGTGAATGATAAAACGGCAGGACTTCGGAAAAACGTAAGTCGAAAGTCTCTGGTTATCAACTATTTGAATGACAATAACGTGGAGGTATACATGCCTCACGGACAACAGATCCAGCAGGTTTCTATTTATGATAATGCGGGTAAACTAGTTTACTCCAATGCATCAGTAAATTCGGAAACAAAGATAAATGTAAACACTACGAGCTATTCTGGGGGATTATACATTGTAAGAGTGCTCGGTAAAAATGGAGTTTCATACACCCAAAAAATCACTATTCAATAAACGGATTTGATTACAAACTTCTATAGGTCTTTGGGCTTCATTAGCCTTTTCATAATTGGGACCAGTCCGTGCATGGCACAATACTCCTTTTACAACAAACCGAAAATCGAAAAGTGGTTCTATGGTGGTGGAGGTCATTTTTTTGGCGATCTTGGAGGCAAACAAGCTGATGGTGTGACGATAGGTGGGTATGACGAAATTGATTTTACCAATTTTCGTCCGGCATTTGGAGCTGGAATACGATATAATGCAACGCGGTGGTTTGCTTTACGAGTTGGGTTGAATTATACCCATGTTAACCAGTCGGATGCGAAATCATTTAACAAATCTCAAAATCATCGAAACCTGAGTTTTAAAACGGACATTATTGAGGCATCGGTGTTAACGGAGTTAAAGGTGGCAAGTTTCTCCATCAAGACTAAAAAGAGAAAGAGTTTTTGGGAGTATTATGTGTTTGGCGGTGTAGGAGGTTTCTACTTCAATCCAAAGGCTGAATACGGAGGGAAAATGGTTGCGTTACGACCCTTAACCACGGAAGGTCAGGGACTAAAAACAGGATTGAAGAAATACGGTTCTGTGGCCACGTGTTTTCCAGTCGGGGGCGGAATCCGTCTGGGTACCGGCTTTAACAGTTCCATTTTTCTTGAAGTAGGTTATCGAGTTACAACGACCGACTACATCGATGATGTGAGTGGAAGTTATTACAACTACGACGATTTATTATTGGTACGCGGGAAAACATCTGCTGATATGAGTTATAGAGGAGATCAGGATACATACCCAACGGGTAGAACCCGAGGTAATCCGTATAATAAAGACAGCTATTTGATTGTAAATATTGGGTTTTCGACGTCTTTAAAAAGCCGCCGATTGATTCGATTCCATGGTCGGTGATGGATCGATGATTTATTTCAAGGAATAGTGACCTGAATTGGGGTGTCTACCACCGCAATCACAACTCGAAAATACCTGACTGGTGACCCATAGCAAACGATCCTGGTTAGTCTCATACCATTGTTTTACCGCTTTTTTGAACGCCATTCGATTTTCTATGTTCTCGTTTACGTGTTGCCAATACGAGCAATATCCACATCCTTCTTGATCAAAAGGCACGCCGAGCAATTCAAACGTAGGAAGGCCATGAATAATTTCCACGAGGGCAACATAAGCTACGTCTGCTACCGTATGCAGGTAACCAAACAAAGGAACGACAGCCTCTGTTAACGTCGTGTCATCCAGTTTGTCGATGAGTAAGGGAACGGCTTCCATTTTTAGGGTTACGACGTTCCAAAAAAAAGAATCGCCACAGCCCGGGTTGTGTAGGTTTGAATTTTCAACATCATCATGGCAGATATACGGCATGTCTTTGACGAATGAGAGTTGGGACACCTGGGTTTGGGCCGAATCTTGTGCAAAGGTAAGGGTGGGCAACATCAGGAATAGATAGACGATTGATTTCATAGGGTATAATCAGAGATACACTAGTACAAACTCACGGAACCTCCTTTTTCGTATATGAAATTAGTGGTTTATGATCCAATTGGTTGCTGGAACAGCGGCTGACTATGCATAAATACGGAAAATCTAAAACAGGCAACGAAAAATAAATCATGTGGCGCTATTAATTAAAACGCCGGTAGGGAATGTCTATGTCGTAGTAAGATTGAAGTATCAAAAGAGTTTCAATTATGCGTTTATCAATCAAAACTTTATTTATCGGCCTGGTGGTTATCGCCTCGTGCAACAACTCCACCCAACTTCCAGTTTACAGTCCTGAATTTATTGAACATATTTCGGCCTATACGTCAGGCGTTATTGATCGAAGTCCAATTATTCGAGTGGTGCTGGCCGAACCGATAAGAGCATCGAAAAAGGAAAAAATTGATCCAAACGACCTGGTAGCGTTCAGCCCAAAAATTAAAGGGCAGGCTACCTGGGTAAATGATCGCATTCTTGAATTTAAACCGG